>DXFY01000037.1 GCA_019114205.1 Candidatus Tidjanibacter gallistercoris
TCCAAATCAATCCGGCACTTTTTTTGAAAGTTTTTTCTTCTATTTATTTATCTAACTAATATCAAATCAATTACGAGAACCGCCGTTTTCGCTTCCTTATCCCGTCCGCAGCCCCCGTCTCCGCAACAACGGCGACGCACGTCCTGTGTCTTTGCCCACACCTATTTATATAATAAGGCCTAATCCGGTGCAAACCTCTGCGCCTTGGCCCCATTTTTGGAAGTGCAAATATTCCGTTACGGTCCCGTGACACAATCGTTAATTCGTTCGGCAACGGGTGTGGAATCCCAAAATATTCCATACCTTTAACCGTTATCGGAGAAAAATCCGCCGATACGACCGCATGCGGAGCAAACTAAGGAATAATTATGGACAACCAGAATAACGAAACGCTGCTGCGCCCCGACAGGCTGTTCGAGGTGAGCTGGGAAGTGTGCAACAAGGTAGGAGGCATCCATACCGTCGTGGCTACCAAAGCGCAGACCATGGTCGTAGCGCTGGGCAGCCGCTACATAACCATAGGCCCGGATATTCATCGCGAAAATGACAATACGGAGTTCGAAGAGGATGCCGGCCTGCTGGCCGACTGGAAACAAATGGTGTACTGCCAGGGAATACGCATCCGCATCGGACACTGGAACGTGAACGGACGTCCCGTTGCCATCCTCGTGGATTTCAGTTCGTTCATCAACAAAAAGGATGACATTCTGAAAGCGCTCTGGGAGACCTACAAGGTCGATTCCATCAGCGGTCAGTGGGATTATATCGAACCTGTCCTGTTCGGTTATGCCGCGGGCAAGGTCATCGAAAGCTACTGCAACATGTTCTGTACGCCCAACGAAAGACCGGTAGCCCATTTCCACGAATGGATGACCTCTGCCGGGGGGCTCTATCTACGGCAGTATTCTCCCTATACGGCGACCGTTTTCTCGACACATGCCACGGTAATCGGACGGAGCATCGCCGGAAACGGCATTCCGTTTTACAGGCAGCTTCCCCAACTCAACGCCGACGACCTGGCCCGGCAGTTCAACGTCGTCGCCAAACATTCGCTCGAAAAGACGGCCGCGGCCAACCACGACTGTTTCTGTACGGTGAGCGACATCACGGCGCGCGAGTGCGAATACCTTCTGGGAAAGATACCGGACGAAGTGACGCCCAACGGATTCGAGGACGATTTCGTATGGAAGGGAGCCGAATTCGACCGCAAACGGTCCGATGCCCGCCGCCTGCTGGTATCCGTAGCGGAAGCGTGCCTTGGCTGCAAATTCGAAGAGGAGCCTCTCATCGTCGGAACGAGCGGCCGTTACGAATTTCGGAACAAGGGAATCGACGTCTTCCTCGAAGCGCTGAAACGACTCGCCGAAGAGCCCGCCGGCGGACGCGACATTCTGGCATACATCATGGTACCGGCCGGCAACGACGGGCCGCGCCGGGACCTCGCCGCCCATCTGGCGGACGCATCCGTTCCGCTGGAAGCGACCGCCCTGCCCTACGTCACGCACCACCTCGCATCGCCCGAAGGAGACCCCATCGTCCGCAGCCTCCGCGACAGCGCGCTGCTTCGTAAGGATAGCCGCGTCAAACTCGTTTTCGTACCTTCGTACCTCGACGGGCGCGACGGCATTTTCAATGTCCATTATTACGAACTGCTCGTCGGAATGGACATAACGGTCTTCGCTTCGTATTACGAACCGTGGGGCTACACCCCGCTCGAAAGCACGGCCTTTTTTGTCCCCACCATCACCACGACACTCGCAGGCTTCGGGTTGTGGGTGGCCGAACGTCAGCCCCGGAGCCGGGGCGTCAAGGTTATCGAGCGTACCGACGACAACACCGACGCCGTCATCGGCGAAACGGCACGTACCATCGGGGCGTATGCCTCGATGGATGCGGCGGACTACGAAGCCGACCGGCTTTCCGCCGGCGAAACGGCCCGCACGGCACTGTGGGAAAACCTCATCGCATCTTACTGGGCGGCTTACGACAAGGCCCTGCGGGCCGCCGGAATACGTACCAGAAGAAGCGTTTACGAAGGGGTGAACCGCACCGGACAGTCGGGCCCGGCAACCCGGCAGCTTGCCGGCAACCGGCCCGCATGGACGCGCCTCATCGTGGAGGTATCGCTCCCCGACCGGCTGCACCCGCTGGAAATTCTCTCCAAAAACCTGTGGTGGTCGTGGGCATCCGGCGCACGGGAACTGTTCGAATACATCGACGGCCCCCTGTGGGAGAAATGCAACCGCAATCCGATTGCGCTTCTCGACCAGCTGAGCGCCAAAAGACTCGGCGAACTCGAAAGGGATGACGCATTCCTCGAACGCATGGACGCCGTCTACGCCGATTTTAACGCCTACATGTCCGCCAAGGAAGGACGCACCGCGCCGCACATCGCCTACTTCAGCATGGAATACGGTCTTCACAGTTCCCTGAAAATCTATTCGGGCGGACTCGGTATCCTGGCGGGCGACTACCTGAAGGAGGCGAGCGATAAAAACGTACCGATGGTGGGCGTGGGGCTGCTTTACCGCTACGGCTATTTCACGCAGCGCATTTCGACGGGCGGTGCTCAGGAGGCGAGCTACGAAACGCAGGATTTCAACAAGCTCCCCATCACCCCTGTACGCGACGATATGGGCAACTGGTGCTCGATACGCATCTCGTTCCCCGGCCGCTACGTTACGGCCCGTATTTGGAAATGCGAAGTGGGGCGTACGGAACTCTACCTGCTCGACACGGACCACGACCTGAACCTGGTCGAGGACCGGTCCATCACGCACTATCTCTACGGCGGCGACCTCGAAAACCGCTTCCGGCAGGAAATCCTGCTCGGCGTGGGCGGCATCCGGGCGCTCGACCGGCTGGGCATCCGTTCCGACATATACCACTGCAACGAAGGGCATGCGGCCTTCATCGGCATCGAACGCATCAACAAGCTGATAGAACGGCACCGCCTGTCGTTCAGCGAAGCGCTGGAAGTAGTGCGCTCCTCGTCGCTCTTCACCACGCATACACCCGTTCCCGCAGGCCACGACACCTTTCCGGAGTCCATGCTGCGGCAATACATGTCGCATTACCCGGACCGTCTGGGCATCACGTGGGAACAGTTCATCGGGCTGGGCCGGACGACGCCGGACGATGCGTCGGAAAAGTTTTCCATGAGCGTGCTGGCGAGCAAACTGTCCCAGGAAATCAACGGCGTGAGCTGGCTCCACGGACAGGTGAGCCGGGAGCTGCTGGGGAACATATGGCCCGGTTACTTCCGCGACGAGCTCCACATAGGTTACGTCACAAACGGGGTGCATTTTCCGACATGGGCGGCATCGAACATGCGCCGGATGTATGCCGAATACTTTCCGGAAGGATTCTCCGGCCCGGAATACGACATCGCTGCCTGGCAGAAAGTTCGGGAAATTCCCGACGAGCGGTTCTGGCAGGCACGGACGCAGCAGAAGGCGAAACTGCTCGAAAACATACGCCGCTACTACCTCGCGCCCGAACAGAGCAGCATGACCTCCCCGCAGAGCATGGTACGAATCCTCGAAAGTTTCGACCGCGAGATGCTGACCGTGGGCTTCGCCCGGCGCTTCGCCACCTATAAGCGGGCCAACCTGCTCTTCACCGACCTCGAACGCCTGTCGGCCATCGTAAACAATCCGGAGCGTCCCGTGCGCTTCGTCTTCGCGGGCAAAGCGCACCCGAACGATATTCCCGGTCAAGACCTCATCCGGCGCATCGTGGAGGTATCGGCCATGCCGGAGTTCACCGGAAGAATCGTCTTCCTGGCCAACTACGACATGGACATCGCCCGCCGTATGGTGCAGGGCGTGGACGTATGGCTCAACACCCCCACGCGGCCGCAGGAGGCCTCCGGAACGAGCGGTATGAAGGCCGCCATGAACGGAGTGATGCAGTTCAGCATTCTGGACGGCTGGTGGGTGGAAGGCTACCGCAAGGGGGCCGGCTGGGCACTCCCGATGAAGAACACCTACGCGGACACACGCTATCAGGACGAGCTGGATGCGGCGCTGCTGTACCGCACCATAGAGGAACAAATCGTTCCGCTCTACTACGACCGCGGCCCGGACGGCATTCCGCACGGCTGGGTGGCCGCCATGAAAAACTGCGTGGCGGACATCGCGGCCCACTTTACCACCAACCGCATGCTGACCGACTACCAGGAACGCTATTACGACAAGCTCCGGGAACGCACCCGCAAGATGCGCGAAGACGATTACGGGATGGCACGCAGCATCGCCGCATGGAAACGGCGCGTGAGCGCCGCATGGGAGCGGGTGAAAATCGTCAGCGTACGGCAGTTCGACGTGGGACGCGAGGCCATCGTGGTCAATACGCCCTACCGTATCGAAGCGGTCGTGGATACCGGCGGGCTCGATGCACAGGACATCGGCGTGGAACTCATCATCGCCGACCAAATCGAACCGGACGCGCAGGTACGGATACTGGACAGGATGGAACTCGAAATCACGGAAGCCCGCGGCAGCCTGGTACGCTATGCCGTCAATTCCATACCGACCTTTCCCGGCTCGTTCGACGTCGCCATCCGGGTATATCCGAAGAACGAACTGCTGCCGCACCGGATGGACTTCGCACTGGTGAAATGGGCGTAAAGGCCGCCGCACCCGCTGCGGCACCCCCGAAGAAAACGATTACACGGAACTGTTAAAAAACGGAAGCCTTATGTCAGTCCTCGAATTCGACAAGAACCAGCTCGGCAACCTGGAATACTCCCTGCGCCGCGAGATGCTCTCGACCAACCGCGCAGGCGGCTACATGAGCACGACCATCGTCTGCTGCAACACGCGGAAATACCACGGTCTGTTCGTCGGGCCGGTCATCCCAGGCGACGAAAACGACTACGTCATGCTCTCCTCGCTGGACGAAACGCTCGTGCAGCACGAACAATCCTTCAACCTCGCCATCCACCGCTTCCCGGATACATACGAACCGAAGGGGCACAAATACCTCGTCGATTTCACTTATACGCCGCTTCCCACGCTGACCTACCGGGTCGGCGGAGTGCTGCTGCGCAAGGAAATCCTGTGGATACACGCCCGTGCGCAGTTGCTTGTCCGCTATACGCTGCTCGAAGCCCGTTCGCAGACCACGCTGCGGCTCCGCCCCTTCCTCGCCTTCCGCAACAAACATACCCTCGGCAAGGCCAACTTCTATGCCGACGGACGTTCCTGGCCCGTGCGGGGCGGAGTCCGCAACAGGCTCTACGAAGGATTCCCCTGGCTTTACATGCAGACCGACGCGGGCGCGGAATTCGTCCCGGCCCCCGACTGGTATTACAATTTCGAATACACCGAGGAGCGCGAACGGGGTTACGACTACCTCGAAGACCTGCTGACCACGGGCTACTTCGAAACGGAAATAACGCGCGGCCGCCCGGTGGTCTTCTCCTGCTCGCTCGAAGAGGCGGAGACACCCGAACGGCTCGGCGAACTGTTCGAGGCCGAAGCGGCCCGCCGCTCCCGCAAGGACGACTTCCTCGCCTGCCTGCGCCATTCGGCCCGCCAGTTCATCATCCGCACCGACCGCGGCACCGACATCGTGGCCGGCTACCCGTGGTTCGGATGCTGGGGGCGCGACACGCTCATCTCCCTGCCGGGCATCACGCTCGCGCAGGGCGACACGCAAAGCTGCCGGGAGGTGCTCGACACGCTCGCCGGCCGGATGCAGGACGGACTGTTTCCGAACACGGGCACGGCCTACAACTCGGCGGACGCCCCGCTCTGGTTTTTCTGGGTGCTGCAACAATTAGCCGCACACACCTCCCGCAAAGAGGTATGGACTCGCTACGGAGCACCGATGAAGGAGATACTCGAAGCCTACCGGCGGGGTATCGGCCAGGTGGTCGGCGTACACGGCAACGGCCTCGTATGGGCCTCCCACCCGTCGCTGGCCATGACCTGGATGGACGCCGTGGTGGACGGCCGGCCGGTCACGGGCCGGGAGGGATACCAGGTCGAAATCAACGCACTTTGGTACAACGCCGTATGCTATACGCTGGAATTGGCCGAAGCGTTCGGCGACCGGGATTTCGTCCGGGCATGGAGGCAGCTGCCCGACGCCATATGCGCTTCGTTCCTCGCGACGTTCTGGTATCCCGAAGGGGGTTACCTCGCCGACTATGCGACGGCGGACGGCACGCGCAATACCTTCATACGCCCCAACCAGGTCATCGCCTGTTCGCTCGACTACAAAATTCCCGACGAGGCCATGCAGCTCTCCATACTGGACACCGTCCGGCGCCACCTGCTCACCTCGCGCGGACTGCGCTCGCTCTCTCCGCAGAATCCGCTCTACAAAGGGCGCTACGAGGGCGACCAGCCCATGCGCGATGCGGCCTACCATCAGGGTACCGTCTGGGTGTGGCCCCTCGAACACTACGTGAAGGCACGCTTCGACCTGCGCGGAGCCGCCTTTCTGCCCGAAGCGGAGGAGCTGCTCGCCGCATTCGAGGAAGACCTCGGCAGCTACGGCATCGGCTCCATCCCGGAGATATACGACGGCGACCCGCCCCATGCACAACGCGGCGCCATTTCGCAGGCATGGAGCGTGGGCGCCCTGCTGCGCATCGAAGGCATGATACGGCACTGGCGGCAGCAGCGACAGCCCGCGGGTACGCACCGCAAACCGCAGGAAAAGAAACGGTAACGCCCGCAGGCGCCGCCGCAACACAAAGAAAAACACGAAAAACAGGAGGAACCAATGAGGGTACTGATGTTCGGATGGGAATTCCCGCCGCATATAGCCGGCGGTCTGGGTACGGCGAGCTACGGGCTGACGCGCGGGCTCGCCCGCAACGGCGTGGAGGTGCTGTTCGTCGTTCCGAAAGCCTACGGCGACGAAGACCAGCGATTCGTACGCATCGTGAACGCGAGCGACGTCGAGGCGCTCTACGAAAGCGGCGAGGCGACGGAGGCACTCTGGAAGAAGGTCTCCTTCCTCCAGATAAGCTCCAACCTCGTCCCCTACGCTTCGCCGGAGGAATTCGCGGCGGCAGGGGAAGCCTTCGTGAAAGCGGGCGGACGGCGTGCCGGACACGGCGACGCATGGCGCGAACGCTACGACTTTTCGGGAAAGTACGGCACCGACCTGATGGAAGAGGTCTACCACTACGCCATCGTTGCTGCGCAGGTCGCCCGCGACCTGGCCGGAACATTCGACGTCATCCACGCCCACGACTGGCTCACCTATTATGCCGGCATGGCCGCCAAGGCCGTGTCGGGCAAACCGCTGGTGGTGCACATGCACGCCACCGAATTCGACCGCAGCGGCGAACACGTCAATCAGACGGTGTACGACATCGAACGGGCGGGCATGGAGGCGGCCGACTGCGTGATAACCGTAAGCAACCTGACGCGCAACATCGTGATAACGCGGTACGGCATACCGCCCGAAAAAGTCGTCACCGTCCACAACGCCGTCCGGTTCGCCGACAGCGACGAGGGCGAAACGCCCCGCGGCCTCGACGACAAAATCGTGACCTTCCTGGGACGCATCACCTATCAGAAGGGCCCCGACTATTTCGTGGAAGCAGCCGCCAAGGTACTTAGGAGGGTTCCGAATGTGCGCTTCGTCATGGCCGGCAGCGGCGACATGATGCACCACGTGGTACGGCGCGTGGCGCGTCTGGGCATCTCCGACCGGTTCCACTTCACCGGATTCCTGAAGGGCCCCGAAGTGAACCGCATGTTCGCCATGAGCGACGTATACGTGATGCCGTCCGTATCCGAGCCTTTCGGCATATCGCCGCTGGAGGCCATGAAGTCCAACGTTCCCGTCATCATCTCCAAGCAGTCGGGCGTGGCCGAAGTGCTCGACTATGCGCTGAAAGTGGATTATTGGGACGTGGACGCCATGGCCGATGCCATCTACGCGCTGGTCACCTATCCTGCCTTGGCACGCATGTTCTCCCGTAAGGGCCGCGAAGAGGTGACGGGCCTCAAATGGACCAATGCCGCGGCGAAGGTCAAAAGGATTTACGAACGGCTCGCGGTAACGGACACCGATGCCTGACCGCTCCCCGGCCATTCCTCCGGAACCGGGCCTACCGCGACCGGCCATACGACAAGAAACACAAAAGTTCTGTACGATATGAAAACCATTTCGATATTCTTTCAGGTGCACCAGCCCATGCGGCTGAAAACCTACCGGTTTTTCAACATGGGCATCGACCATAACTACCTCGACGACGCCCGCAACCGTACCGTCATGCAGCATGCGGCTGCCGCATGCTACCGCCCCATGAACGCCCTGCTGCTGGAGCTCATCCGTTCCACGCAAGGAAGGTTCCGCGTCAGCTTCTACCTGTCGGGCATGGCCGTGGAGCAGATGCGTTCCTATGCCCCCGACGTACTGCGCGGCTTCCGCGAACTGGCCGATACAGGCTGCGCGGAATTCGTGGGCGGCACCTACTCCTATTCCCTCTCCTCGCAGGCGGGCCGGGAGGCCTTCGTGTCCGAAGCGGAGCGCCATGCGGCCATGATACGGGAAGAGTTCGGCCAAACGCCCGAAACGTTCTTCAACACGGCCATGCTCTACTCCGACGCAATCGGCGAGACGGTCGCCTCGCTCGGCTACAAGAACATGCTCGTCGAAGGGGCCAGACACCTGCTGGGATGGAAAAGCCCCAATTACGTCTATGCGGGCGCCGCGAACCAGAAGCTGCGTCTGCTGCTGCGCAACTACCGCATGAGCGACGACGTGGCGTTCCGTTTCTCCGACACCCGGTGGTCGGAATGGCCGCTCACGGCCGACAAGTTCCTCGAATGGATTTCGGGCGACCGAGGCGAAGCCGTCCATCTGTGCACGGACTACGAAGCGTTCGGTTCGTGGCAAAAGGCCGAGTCGGGCATCTTCGACTTCCTGCGTGCCTTCGTTCACGGAGCCGATGCCGCACCGGGCTTCCGTTTCGCCACGATGACGGAAAGCGCCGAAGCCCACCAGCCCGTAGGAGTGCTCCATGCCGGCCATGAGGTGACCTGGGCCGACGAGGAACGCGACCTCTCCGCCTGGCTCGGCAACGAACTCCAGCAGGAAGCCTTCGGCAAACTCTATGCGCAGGCCGATGCGGTCCGGAAGCTCGGAGACCCCGATTTCAGCCACGTGTGGGATTTTCTCCAGACCGCCGACAATTTCTACTGGATGGCCACGAAATGGTTCACCGACGACGGGCGGCAGAACGACGCCAACCCGTATCCGTCGAGCTACGAAGCGTTCATCAACTACATGAACGTCCTGAGCGATTTCTCCAACGAGCTGGAGCGGCGGCGGAAAGGCACGGAATTTGACACGGACGGATGCACGTGCGCCGCCGCAGCGACGGACGCGCGCCGCGAATAAACCAAAAATACACGATTATGAAAACCAGAATGATTCTCATTGCCGCCCTGTGCGGCGCCGTATTGTGTTCCTGCGGCAACAGGAACCGCAAAGCGCAAAAGGAAAGCGTCTACAAGGAGACGATAGAACGCACCACCGTAGAAGGCAACCACAACCTCGAAGGCACGCGGATAAACATCGTCGATTCGCTCGTGAAAGACCCGGCAGCCGGTGCAGTCATCAACGAACGCTACATGGGCATGCTGCCCGCCGCCGACGGCCCCGGCATCAACTACGACCTTACCATCGTCCGTCAGGAAGGCGTTACGCGCGGCGCGTATGCACTCGTGACCACCTACATCGAGGGCAAAAACGGAAAGGATGTAATCTTCACCGAAACGGGCCGTTTCGTAACCCTCAAGGGCGAAGGCCCGAACAAGGGGATGGAATACCTGGAACTCACCCCGTCCGACGACAGCTCTGTACACTACTTCCTAAAGGAAAAGGACGGCAGCCTGACTCTGGTGGACAAGGAACTGCGCCGAGCCGACTCCAAGCTCAACTATACGCTGAAACGCACGAAGCTCTGAGCTCGGCAGCAGCAATATGGCGGGGACGGCAATCGGTATTGCCGTCCCCGCTTCTTTCTTCCAGCGCCCGTGCAGTGTCGGCCTTCCCTTTTCGTCTTTCAGAACCGCATGAAAGGACGCCCCGGAAGCCGCATGTCGACTTCCGGGGCGCATCTTCCGGGAGCGGGAAGCCGCCCCGCTGTCAATAGCTTCTGGCGAACAACACCCTCCGCTGCGAGGGTTTGCCCGTGAGCATATCTATTCCGGCCTCTTCCTCCGAATCGAACGGGATACAGCGTATCGTCGCTTTCGTAAGTTCCTTTATCCGGATTTCGGTCTCGGTCGTACCATCCCACGGAGCAAGCACGAAACCGCCCTTCTCGTCCAGTACGCGGGTGAACTCCTCGAAGGTATCCACCTTGGTTATCATGGAATCGCGGAATTTCAGCGCCTTCTGGTAAATGTTGTCCTGAATCTCGGCCAGCAGCGTGTTTACATAATCCTCGATACCTTCAACCGGCACGGTCTCCTTTTCGAGCGTATCGCGGCGCATCACTTCGGCAGTTCCGGCCGCCAGGTCGCGGGGCCCCATCACGATGCGCACCGGAAATCCTTTCAGTTCGTATTCGGCGAACTTGAATCCCGAACGCACGTTGTCGCGGTCGTCTATCTTCACGGTAATCCCCTTGGCCCGCAGCTTCGCCGCCACGCCTTCCATTTCGGCCACCATGCGGCGGAGCTCCTCTTCGCCCTTGTATATCGGTATCATGACCACCTGCGTCGGTGCGAGGCGCGGCGGCAGCACGAGGCCGTTGTCGTCCGAATGCGCCATGATGAGCGCCCCCATCAGCCGCGTCGAGACGCCCCACGAAGTGGCCCATACGTAATCGAGCTTCCCGTCGCGGCCGGCGAACTGCACGTCGAACGCCCGCGCGAAGTTCTGTCCGAGGAAATGCGAGGTACCGCTCTGCAAAGCCTTGCCGTCCTGCATGAGCGCCTCTATCGTATAAGTCTCCTCCGCCCCGGCGAACCGTTCGTTGGCCGTCTTGCGGCCCATGACAACCGGAAGCGCCATCCAGTTCTGCGCGAACCGCGCATAGACGTTTATCATCCTGTCGGCCTCTTCGAGCGCCTGCTCCCTCGTTTCATGGGCGGTATGTCCCTCCTGCCAGAGGAACTCTGCGGTACGCAGGAAAAGCCGGGTACGCATCTCCCACCGTACCACGTTGGCCCACTGATTGATAAGGATGGGCAGGTCGCGGTAGGACTGTATCCAGTTCTTGTACGTGTTCCATATAATCGTTTCCGAAGTGGGCCGCACGATAAGCTCCTCTTCGAGCCTGGCATCCGGGTCCACGACCACGCCCTCGCCGTCGGGGTTGTTCATCAGGCGGTAATGCGTCACCACGGCGCATTCCTTGGCGAACCCTTCCACATGGTCGGCCTCGCGGCTGAAGAACGATTTCGGTATGAACAGCGGGAAATAGGCATTGACATGGCCCGTTTCCTTGAACATGTCGTCCAGTGCCCGCTGCATCTTCTCCCAGATGGCATATCCGTAGGGCTTGATGACCATACACCCGCGGACAGCCGAATTTTCGGCAAGACCGGCCTTCACCACAAGGTCGTTGTACCACTGCGAATAGTTCTCGGCCCGGCTGGTCAGCTCCTTTAATTCTTTCGCCATAATCGTATGTTGTAATAATTGTATCGTTCGCGCGACAAAGGTACTCAGAATCCGTGTAATTCCATTTAAATACCCCGAATTTTAACCCGTTGTCCGGCAAAAGCCCCGGCACCGGACAAGCACCGCTTCAACCCGCTTTTTTTCCGGCTCGCCACCGCGGTGTCCCAACGGCATGGAATTTTCTTATCTTTGTATTATGGAACCTGTATCGCAGCACGCGGTTCGGATACGGCTGCCGGCGAGGGGTGGCACAGAATATGCGATGCAACAAAACGGGCTCCCGCCGCGTCTTACTGCGAAAGAACCGCAAAACCGGAGCGGCACAAAACAATAACGGGATAGCCACGTTATCCTATAAACAGAGGAAAGTCATAATATAACGCTTAGAGCCATGAGAAAGATGATAAAATGTTTGGGAGCGGCCCTGACGGGTATCGCCGCCGTACTGTCCGCAGGATGCACCGCATCCCGGTACGCCGCGGCATCCCCGTACTACGACAACATGTACGGCACGCACGACCGGCAGGCCATCGCACAGGCCGAGCGCAGGCAGGCCGACATCGCACGGGCCGAAGCGGAAGCGCGCCGCGCAGGCGTCGAAACCATGCTGGCACAGACCGATGCGGACGAAGGCATCGTATTGGAAAGCCTGGACGGAGGCTATTCGGACAGCTACATCGACGGATACCGCGACGGATACGAAAGCGGTTACCTGCGCCGGCTGTCGCTGTTCGAAGACCCGTACTATTCGAGACCGGAAAGTTATTACGATTATTATTACGATACGGCATACTTCATCGACGGCGTGTACGGTCCCGGTTTCTACGACATCTCGGTCATAGGCGGCAATGTCGTCGTCAATCCCGTTTATCTCACGCCGTGGAGCTACTGGAGCAATCCCTATTACTGGAGCCCCGGTTTCTATTTCGGCAGCTATTATTCCCCCTATTGGGGTTGGAGCTGGGGCTTCAACTGGGGCTGGAGCTGGGGTTGGGGGCCCGGATGGGATTATTGGTATCCCGGCTGGGGCTATCCCGGCTGGCACGACCACTGGTACCACGGCAATCCCAACTACTCTTACCGTCCCAATTCCAGTTCGAGCAGCAGATACGGCCATAGCCCGAACGCTTCGCGCTATGCCTCCTCCGCATCCCGCGGTTCCTCGTCGAGCAGCAGCGTCCGCAGAGGCAGTTCCGCTTCGCGGGGCAGCGCATCGTCGGGTTCGGTAAGGGGCTCTTCGAGCTCTTCCTCGCGCGGCAGTGCCTCGACGACCGTACGCGGCTCATCGAGCAGTTCATCGCGAGGCAATGCTTCAACAACCGTACGCGGCTCGTCGGGCAGTTCATCGCGAGGCAATGCTTCAACGACCGTACGCGGCTCGTCGAGCACCTCGTCACGCAGCAGCTACCGCACACCCGGTTCTTCTTCCGGCAGCCGCAGCACGGGCATATCGAGCGGTTACTCCCGCGGCAGTTACAGCACACCCTCCCGTTCCTCCTATTCGTCGGGCAGCAGCAGGTCCGGAAGAAGCAGTTTCAGTTCGGGAAGGAGTTCTTCGGGCAGTTTCAGTTCCGGCAGCAGCAGGTCTTCGGGCTCGTCGCGCAGCAGCTTCAATCCGAGTTCTTCGAGCCGTTCTTCCGGAGGCTTCAGCACCGGTTCCGCCGGAAGAGCTTCATCGAGCTCCTCCTCGCGCTCTTCGTCGGGCCGCAGATAACGGACAAGCATGATAACAGGTATCCGGCAGGGCGCTGTCGTCCTGCCGGACAAACCATAAAAGACGGATTATGAAAACGATGAAACGCCTGATTCCGGCACTGGCCGCACTCCTGGCCGCGACCGCGGCCGGTGCGCAGAATGCCCAACTGGACGGACTGCTCGTCACGACCAGTCAGTTCACTCCGGTGGACATGATGAAATATGCACAAAACAACTATTCGTTCACCACGGGCCGCGTAGCGGCCATGGGCGGTGCCTTCACGGCATTGGGCGGCGACATGGCTTCGATGGGCATCAATCCGGCCGGTCTGGGCATGTACCGCAATTCGGTATGGGGGCTCTCGCCCGCCATGACTTTCACGAAAAACCGCAACGCCTACTCCACGGCACACGACAACAATGCTTCGCGGTTCGGCTTCGACAACATCGGAACGGTGCTCCAGCTCAGCCAGCGCAGCAGCGGTCTGGTGAGCTTCAACCTGGGGCTCTCCTACAACAAGATGGAAGACTTCAACTACCGGGGCAGCATCCGGCTGCCCGCAGCGGCAGGCGGTTCACTGCTGAACATCTTCCAGCTCC
This sequence comes from Candidatus Tidjanibacter gallistercoris, assembly GCA_019114205.1. Taxonomy (GTDB): domain Bacteria; phylum Bacteroidota; class Bacteroidia; order Bacteroidales; family Rikenellaceae; genus Tidjanibacter; species Tidjanibacter gallistercoris. The sequence goes on from DXFY01000037.1 coordinate 13,906, forward strand.
AACTCAACGGTCTTTACGACTTCCTCAATACGGGTACCTGGAACGGCCTTTCCGAAAAAGCCCTCAACAACGACCCGTTCAATAACGGCAACATCTACATAGACGAATGGGGTGCGGTGCTGGGATACCAGTCGGGCCTCTTCCCCGGTCTGGGCGGCGACAACATGTACGGACTGAACGGGCTGCCCGAAAACGGCAACATCGCCCCTTCGATGCGCTACGAAAGCCGCGGCTCGATAGGCGAATACAACATCGCGGGCGGTTTCAACATCGACAACATCCTCTACCTCGGATTCGATTTCGGATTCCGGGACATATACCAGAAAATATCGTTCTACTATACCGAAGACTACGAAGGCAACTATTCGGGTACCGCCCAGCAGTACCTCCGGCAGATGAACTACAACCAGTACCTTCTGGCACAGGGTTCGGCTTTCAACTTCAAGGTTGGCGCCATCGTGCGCCCGATACCCCAGCTCCGGATAGGTATCGCCTACCACAGTCCGTCCTATTCGTCGGTACGCAAGGAATACTATGCGAGCATGGGCACCTCCCGTTACGGCGACTCGACCAGCAAACACTTCAGTTCGCTGGTAACCGGGTACGATTACGCCTTCAACACCCCCTCGCGGCTGCTGACGGGCATCGCCTTCACGCTGGGCGACTACTTCGCCGTCTCGTTCGACTACGAGCGCGTATGGTACAACAAGATGTGCTATCTGAGCGAAACCTACGACATTCAGGAGAGCTTCCGCACGGCCATAGGCAACGATTACCGGGCCGCCGACAACTTCCGTGCGGGCATCGAAGTGAAACCCCTGCCGTTTTTCGCCATACGTGCCGGGTACGCCCATTACGGTTCCCCGGTCAAGGAAAAGGATGCTGCCGGCAACGACCTTGTTTTCAAAACCATTTTCACGACGTCGTCCGACCACATATCCGCCGGCCTGGGTTTCTGGCTCGGCAAGGCCACCACGCTCGACATAGCCTACGTGTACAGCAGGTACAAGGTAGCCCCTTACGGCCTGTACTACTACAACGGGCCGGCACGGCTGCCGCAGGGAACGGTCGGCGAGGTTACCTACGCTCCCGTGGGCGATATTACGGACGGTTTCCTGAACCGGCATACGGTCACCATGTCGTTCAACTTTTTCTTCTGAGCGCCGCCCGAAATGATTAACCGTCCGGAACCGACGGACGACCGTACTACTGCCCCGACATGAAAAGAAGCATCGCGGTACTCGCCGCCACCGTATTGGCATGTACCGGTCTCAAAGCACAGGAACCGGAACTCGTTCTCGAAGCGTTTCCGCAGGAAGAACTCGTACCGGAAACGCCTCCGACCGCAAACGGAACGGAGAACCCGGCTGCCGCCGAACCGAAAGGCAGGAGGTGGCAATTCGGCGTTACGGCCGGCTATTTCCACTCTGCGGCCGACTGGCTCGTGATAACCGGCGGCCTCGAACGCAACGGAAGGGACTATACCCGCAGCCATCCGGGGGCGACGGCCGGTTTCGTCGCCTCGTATCCGTTCGGCGGCGTCTGGTCTTTCGACACGGGGGTGAACTTCTCCTGGTGGGGATTCGGCTACCGGAATGCGGGCGTATCCATGCGCACGGAACGGTATGTCATCGAGGTACCCGTGCTGGTCACTTTCTTCGAGAGCGACGCCTATATCCCCGTATTCGTCCAGGCCGGAGTACTGACGGGTATCCTCGTCGGAGGAAGCGTCGGCATATCCGGCGATGCGGGTTACGGGCAATGGACGCCGCGGCGGGCGGGAGATTCGTTCAACCGGCTGTCGTTCGGACTCGTGGTCGGCATCGGGTACGGCCACTTCACCTTCCAGTTCATCCAGAATCTTACGGACACGTGGAACCGCGGCATGGCACGCGCCTGGGAGACGTTCACGGGCGAAACCCTGACGCAACAGACCGCGCGGGCCTACAGCCTCACCTATACCTATTGGTTCTGACGGGAATTGACACGGCACGCACTCCTGAACCGGAACGAATGCCGGTACCGCCGTCCCAGTAATTGTCGGCCCCTGCCGCCCCGTCCGCTTCGGGAATACCCGCAAACGGTGCCCGACACCGTCCCTGCGCACATGTACGCCCCGCATCGGACGCCCGCAGACATGCGCGGCAGCGGTGTCTGCATGTCTTCACTTCCGATGGGCGGCAATAAACTCCAGCGTGCGCTGCGACGTGAGTTCGCGCAGAGCGTCCCGCCCTACCCACCGCGCCGCAGTATCATCCGATGCTGCGAGCCGCCGGGCTGTTTCGACCGCCGCCCGGTTGCAGGTCATGTTGCGCTTGCCTGTCTGACGCAGCGCCCAGTTCACCGCCTTCCTTACGAAATTGCGCCCGTCGGCCGCATGCGCTTCGATAATGTCGAGCCAGCCGATGAAGCGTTCGTCCGGCGCTTCCCTATCGTGCACGGCCAGAACCGCCATCAGCACGAACCCCGTCCGGCGGACGAATTCCCTGCCGTCGGCCGTATAGGGCAGGACCTTGTCGTACACCCACGGTACGCGGCGGAACAAGTTGTTGCAGCACTGGTCGCACACATCCCAGGAGTCGAATGCCGCGCACCACGCATCCATGTCCTCCGGCCGGAACAGGGAAGGCTTGGCGATGATGCCCGCCATAATCCGCGCCTCGTGCAGCCCCGTATCCCACAGTTCCATCGCCACGTCATGCCGTCGGCGGTACGCTTTCGCTTCGGCCCGCAGCATCGGTATCGGAACGCCGAACGCCCCTTCGGTACGGATGCCGAAACGCGCCATCCCGGCGATGTTCCGCTCGTCGCGGTGCTCCTCCAGCCAACGGAGGATTGCTTCCGTCTCCTTCATCGGCCTTTCTCCCGCAACAGGTTTCTGACGTGCGCACAACTTTCCGGCCCCGGCACGAAGGTGTGCACGGTGAAACCGAGCGCCGCGGCCGCGGCCGTATTCGACGGCTTGTCGTCCACGAAAAGCGTCCGTTCGGGCCGGAGCCCGTACCGCTCCGCCAGCAGGCCGAACATGCGCGGGTCGGGTTTGGAGAGCCCTTCCCGACTCGATATGACCTGTCCGTCGAAATAACGGAACACATCGAACCGACTCACATAATCGTAAAACTCGGCCGGCATGTTGGAAAGCACGTAAAGCCCGTAACCCGCCTCCGACAACTCCCTTATCAGCTCCACCGTATCGCCGAACTCGTTGAACAGATACATGAGCCTGTCCAGCTTGGCGGAGGCTTCCCCGTGCGTGAGACCGCTTTCGGCCGACACGGCCTCCACGACTTCGCTGCGGGCGGCCGTACCGAGGTCGTAACGCTTCCAGTAATCGGGGAAAGGCCGGTCGCCCTGAAGGAACGAAAATTCTGCTATCTCGTCGCCGTACCGGTCGTAATCGCGTCCGATGACCACGCCGCCGAGGTCGAATACCACACTGTCTATCATTTTCCGGAACATTTTTTGCAGCCCCAAAGATAATCAACGGATGCTTGGAAAGGTTGCCGGAATGCCGTATATTTGTAAAACGCACCCACGCTCCGGGCGTACCGCACCATGGATATCAGCAAGACTCTCGAACATCTCGGCATACAGAACGAACGGCTCATCGAAGTCCTCAACGTGCTGTTCACCATGCTCGTCGTCAGCCTCATCGGCTGGCTGGCCTACATCGTAGCAAAAAAGTTCCTGCCGAAACTCGTGAGACGGATTGCGGGCAACACGCGCAGCCACTGGAGCGAATGGTTGCTCGACCAGCGTTTCTTCAACCGTCTGGCCCTGCTCATCATGCCCATCGTGCTGCGCGCGGGGCTCTCGCCGATTAAGTGGGAACACATGGCGACCATCAACCGCCTGCTCGACATCTGGATTGTCGTTGCCAGCGCCCTGCTCGTCTCGGCATTCATGGGAGGCATCAACCGCGTCTACGAAAAAATGGCGAGCGTGCGCGACAAACCCGTCAAAATCATCACGCAGGTCATTACGGTCGTCATATGGTGCGCCGTGGTGCTCATCATCATCAGCATCTTCACACGGGAGAGCCTCGCGGTACTGCTCGGCGGACTGACGGCATTCGCCGCCGTACTGATGCTCGTTTTTCAGGACACCATTCTCGGCTTCGTAGCAGGCATCCAGCTCAGCTCCAACAACATGGTGCGGCTCGGCGACTGGATTGTAATGCCCAGTCGGGGCGTGGACGGCGAAGTCACCGAAATCGGTCTGACGACGGTCAAGGTACAGAACTGGGACAAGACCATCACTACCATCCCCACCCACAAACTCGTCTCGGAATCCTTCACCAACTGGCGCGGCATGGAAGAGTCCGGCGGACGGCGCATCAAGCGGTCGGTGAACATCGACGTATCCTCGATACACTACCTTTCCGACGAAGAGCTCGCCACGCTCAGTGCCTCGCAGCTGCTCCGCAAATACATGGAACGGAAACTCGCGGAACTGGCCGCCTACAATGCCAATCGGGCGAGCGACCTGGACGAAAGACGCCTGACCAACATCGGCACGTTCCGCGAATACATGGAACTGTGGATAGCGGAAAACCCGGACATCAATCAGGGAATGACGCACATGGTACGCCAACTCCAGCCCGGCCCCACGGGACTGCCTTTGGAAATCTACTGCTTCTCGGCCAAACAGAGCTGGATAGATTACGAAAACGTCCAGTCCGACCTGTTCGACCATGTCTATGCCGTGATGCCCCTGTTCAACCTGCGGGCATTCCAGTATTCGGGCGACATCGCTGCAAAGGACGACTGACTTTCCCTTCCGCATACACAGCCATACGAGAAGGCAACTGCGAAATACCGCCGCCCCGCACCTCCAGTCCCGCCGGCAGGTACAGTACGGTTCCACCATTGCCGGCAACGCACACACGGTTCCTCTATCCGAAATCGGCCGGCTTCATAAAACCCATGCAGCAGTCCGCATCGTCGCAGGGCAAAAACGGGAAACGAGAAGCCGTTCCGTCGAAACGGCACCCCGGCCAGCAAGTCCCCCATCGCCTGCCCGACAGCCATACGAACGCTATCTTGCCCCGCGCCCTTTACCGCGGGAACGCTTTCGATACATACGCCCCGGTTCTACAGCATCCGCGCCGACCTGTTTACATACCGCATGTTCGAACGGCATCGGGTTCTCCTACGCCGCAGCCCGACCTCGCTCGAAGTTCCGCCGGTGCCCTGCCTTCCGAGCAGCCGAAGCTACACCGCCCGGCCGCATCATCGCCGGCCGCACGACGGAACCGAACGCACGGGCACCGTCGGATGAAATGCCCGCAGCTACCGGCCGTATGACGCAACGCCTCCGGAACAGTCCGCAGCAGCGCCGGCATCGTCTCCGGGCACAACCCTCAACGTTTGAGCAATTTGTAGTTCTTGAATCCTCCGATACGGCGGCCGCCGCGCAGGATGTATTTCTCGATGAAATCGACCGTCCGATACTTCGCGCCGTACCGCTTCCCGATATTGGGGCGCGGCCCGTCGTACCGTACATATTCCCCCCAGTCGTATGCGGCCATCCGTGCTGCCGCAGCTTCCGGAAATGTTCCCTCGTACAACGGCATCATGCTGAGGTTGCCGTAGTCGTAATAGTCCACCCCCTCGACCGGCTTGTAATCTTTAGAATAGAGTGCATTGTGGTTGTTCGCCTTGCGCACCATGCACCGCGGGTCGCGCGACCATCCGTAATGGAAAACGAGCGCATCGAGCAGGATGCAGCGCAGCTTGCGCGTTCCCGTTTCCCGGTCGTAATCCACGCCGTTGAAATCGGGCATCACGCGGAACGACTGCGCGTCGCGCCACGAATGGATGTCGGCCCTGTTGCGCACGATGCGTATTTCGCGCGGATAGGCGAAGTGCAGCGAGTCGATATAATGACGATAATCGCCGTAAAGATGTACATATTTGAGCAGAAACCCTTCCACACGCGCATCATCCAGGTACTTCGCGCACGCCTCCCGTATGACGGGCAGCGCGTCGTGGTGCATGATTTCGTCCGACTGGATATACAGGCACCAGTCGCCCGTACAGGCCCGCAGCCCCACATCGGTCTGCTGCGCGTAAATCATTCCACCGCGGTCGTACGTCCGGGTATCCCAGACGGTATGCACGATACGAACCTTCGGTTCCCCGGCGAAGGCTTCCGCCAACAGGCTGTCCGTCGCATCGATACTGTCGCCGGCGACGATGATGAATTCGTCCACAACGGGCAGCACCGAACGCACGCTCTCCACGACCGGAAAATCATATACCAACGCATTCTTGATGAAGGTGAATCCGCTTATCCTCATAATCCAAATCCTTACGCCGCCCCACGACACGGTACGCGGCGACCGCAAATATAATTATATATTCGCTGAAATACGAAAGTGTATGTCGGCCTTCGGGCCGGTGCACGGTTGCGAAACAATTCGTTTGAAGCAAATCTATATAAACATAATGAATCCGCCCGACACTTCCCTGCATTCGTCCGCCCCGCTTGGCAACAGCAGAACGAACCGCCGGCACACCCTGCCGGCCCGACTGTCGCCCGATACCGCTTCCGCCGACCGGCCGCCGTTCACAGCCCGCCGACCGGCATCGCCGCACGCCGAGCCTCCGCAGCCAATCCCCCGAACATGCACCCGAACGACAGCACGCACCGGCTTATTCCACAACTTCCCCCTCCCCGCAAGAATACCGGAACCTCTCCTGTCCGTAACCGCATTCCGGCCGGACTGCTGTCCGAAACCGCACCGCGCCTCCGCTCGTCTGCTCGTCTGCTCCTTTCCGCCGTCGAACGGCCAATCGGGACATTCCCGCCGCATGTACCTTTCCGCCATACCGTACCTCAGTCCCATCGCCGCATCGCTCCGGCGCATGCCTGTCCGCCCCCAAAATACGTGTTCCGAGCCGTATGGTACACACAAACTTATAAACACCTCCGGCGCATCGCAAATCCGTCCTCCGGGCATGCCCTCGTATCCCGGATATTCACCGAACGCCCCCGAAATCTTGCGTCCCCTCTCTTTCCCATAGTCCGAGATATCTTTTTCACGAACGGCAAACCATTCCGAACCCGATATGTCCCATTTATCGGAAACGATACTTCCCGCCGCAACACGGCGCACCCCGAAATTACAGGCAGGATGCCGTCGTTCCTCCGACCGTACGATTCGGTTGTCGCACCATTACGATACAAAACCTTAACGTACTGAATTAAGGAACCGCCGTACAAATGTCCGTTTCCCGCGCACGAAAAAACGGGAGAAGGCGCAGGCTGTTGCGTCTTCTCCCGTTATCGTGCATCGGATACTTCCGGCAATTCCGTTATGTCATTCCGTCACTTCTTGGGCTTCGGGGCGAGCATCATCGTCATGCGCTTCCCTTCCAGCTTGGGCATCATCTCCACCTTGGCAATCTCTTCGAGGTCGGTGGCGAAACGCAGCAGCAGAATCTCCCCCTGTTCCTTGAATACAATCGAACGCCCCTTGAAGAAAACATACGCCTTCACTTTGGAACCTTCGCCGATGAAGTTCTGTGCGTGACGAAGCTTGAAATTGTAATCGTGGTCGTCCGTCTGCGGGCCGAAGCGTATCTCCTTGATGGTGACTTTCACGGCCTTGGCCTTCAGCTCCTTCGCCTTGCGCTTCTGCTGGTAGAGGAACTTCTGGTAATCGGCGATGCGCACCACGGGCGGTTCCGCCTTGGGCGAAATTTCTATCAGGTCGAGCTCCTGTTCGCGGGCGAGACGAAGTGCCTGGCTGGTCGGCATTACCGCCGAACCGCCTTCGATGCCGTCGCCCACCACACGCACCTGCGGCACGTTGATTTGCTCGTTTATCCTGTTGGGCGCTTCCTTCTCAACCCTGCCCGGTTGCGGCCTGCGCGGACGACCGGCACCCGAAGGAGCCGGCTTGGGACGGTAGGTTTTCTTTACGGTGTTTATAGTTTTGTCCTCCTTGATTAATGAAACATTTCTTTATCTCGCTGCAATCCTCCTGCAACAACCGTTCCGGTCTTACGCTTCCACCTCACGGCGGACGAGTTCGGCCAGGTACCGGGCGAATTCGTCCAACTTCATCGCCCCCTTGTCTCCTTCGCCCTGCATGCGCACGGAAACCGTTCCGTCGGCCTCTTCCTTCTCGCCCACGATGAGCAGGAAAGGAATCCGCTTCAGCTCGTTGTCGCGTATTTTTCTGCCAATCTTCTCGTTGCGGCAGTCTACCTCAGCGCGAATATCGGAATTATTCAGGAATTTTGAAACATTCTGTGCGTAATCGTTGAATTTTTCGCTGATAGGCAGTACCACCACCTGCTGGGGCGTGAGCCACAGCGGGAACTTGCCGCCCGTATGTTCGAGCAGTACGGCGACGAAACGTTCCATCGAACCGAACGGCGCACGGTGTATCATAATGGGTCTGTGGGGCAGGTCGTCGGCGCCGGTATAGGTGAGGTCGAAACGTTCGGGCAGGTTGTAGTCCACCTGTATGGTACCGAGCTGCCACTTCCGTCCGAGCGCATCCTTCACCATGAAATCGAGCTTCGGGCCGTAGAATGCGGCTTCCCCCAGCTCCACGACGGTCTTGAGCCCCTTGTGCTCGGCCGCTTCGATGATGGCCCGTTCGGCCTTCTCCCAGTTCTCGTCGCTGCCGATATACTTCTCCTTGTTCGCCGGGTCGCGCAGCGACACCTGGGCGATGAAATCTTCGAACTTGAGCGTTTTGAAAATATAGAGCACGATGTCGATGACTTTCTCGAACTCGTCGAGCAGCTGGTCGGGACGCACGAAAAGATGCGCATCGTCCTGCGTGAATCCGCGCACGCGCGTCAATCCGTGCAGCTCGCCGCTTTGCTCATAGCGGTAGACCGTACCGAATTCCGCGAAACGCAGCGGCAGGTCGCGGTAGGAACGCGGCTTGTGGCGGTAAATCTCGCAGTGGTGCGGACAGTTCATCGGCTTGAGCAGGAACTCCTCGTTCTCATCCGGAGTACGGATGGGCTGGAAGGAATCCTTGCCGTATTTGGCATAGTGCCCGGAAGTTACATAGAGGTCCTTCATGCCGATATGCGGCGTGATGACCTGTTCGTATCCGTATTTCTTCTGCACGCTCTGGAGAAAATTCTGAAGCCGTTCCCGAAGCGCGGCCCCTTTGGGCAGCCACATCGGCAGCCCCTGTCCCACCCGCGGCGAAAACATGAAGAGTTCCAGCTCTTTGCCCAATTTGCGGTGGTCGCGCTTTCGGGCCTCTTCGAGCAGCTTCAGGTATTCGTCGAGCATCGATTTCTTCGGGAAGGTGATGCCGTAAATACGGGTGAGCATCTTGTTCTTCTCATTCCCGCGCCAGTAGGCCCCGGCTACGGAGGTCAGCTTGACGGCCTTTATCAGTCCCGTATTGGGCAGGTGCGGCCCGCGGCAGAGGTCGGTGAAACAGCCGTTCGTGTAGAACGTAATCGTTCCGTCCTCCAAATCGCGAATCAGCTCCGTCTTGTACTGGTCGCCCTTTTCGGTGAATATCCTCATGGCCTCCGCCTTGCTCACCTCCCTGCGCACGAGCGGTTCCTTCGTGCGGGCGAGTTCCTCCATCTTCTTTTCTATTTTCGGCAGGTCGGCTTCGGTGATGGGCACCGGCGAATCCACGTCGTAATAAAACCCGTTCTCGATGCTCGGCCCGATGCCGAACTTGATACCCGGATAAAGGCTTTCGAGCGCCTCGGCCAGCAGGTGCGACGAGGTGTGCCAATAGGTAGCCCTTCCCTCCGGGTCGTCCCACTTGTTGAGCTTCACGGTCGCGTCCTCATTGACAGGCATGGCGAGGTCTACTACCTTGCCGTTCACCGTGGCCGAAAGCACTTCCTGCGCCAGGCGCTGGCTAATCGATTCCGCTATCTGAAACGACGTTACCCCCTTCGGGTATTCCCTGACGCTGCCGTCCGGGAAGGTGATTTTGACATTGTTCTGGCTCATTGCTTTATGCTATAACGCAGCCGGCTACAAACCCGGCCGCCATTCGTTCCTTTACCGTTTCCGTGTCGGTCACTCCTCCTGCTCTTCCGGGAGCTTGAGGTCTTTCACCGAAACGTCCGCACCGCGTTCGCGTTCGTAACGCTTCAGCGGATTGGCGCTTATCTCCGCATACCACTTCCGGTTGCGGAAAATATCGAGGGCCGCATAAACGGCATCCCGCATGGCGGCCTCGTCGGCCACCCCCCTCCCGGCTATGTCGTATGCCACGCCGTGGTCCGGGCTCGTCCGCACCGCGGAAAGCGATGCGGTAAAATTGACGCCGCTCCCGCTGAGCGACTTGAAAGGTATCAGTCCCTGGTCGTGGTACATGGCCAGCACCGCATCGTATTTGGCGTAGCTGCCCGCCGCGAAGAAACCGTCGGCCGCGAAGGGCCCGAAAGCGAGTATTCCGCGGCGTACCGCCTCCCCGACGGCCGGCCTTATGATGTCGTTTTCCTCGTGTCCGATTAATCCCCCGTCGCCCGCATGCGGATTCAGTCCGAGCACCGCGATGCGGGGTTCCACCACGCGGAAGTCCGTCACGAGCATCCGCCGGAGCTGTTCCAGCCGCCGCACGATGAGTTCCGCGGAGAGCATACCGCTCACCTCGGCCAACGGTACATGGATGGTTGCCAGCCCCACCTTCATGCGTTCGCTGCACATGACCATGAGCGGTTCGCCGCCGAAACGGTCTGCGAAAAATTCCGTATGCCCCGTAAATCCGAAACCGGCCTCCTGCACGTTCTCCTTGTTGATGGGTGCTGTCACCACCGCGTCGATATCGCCGGAGGCGAGGTCGTCCGCCGCCCTGCGCAGGGCATTCACCGCTTCCGCGCCGCCCTCCTTAGTAGGCGTCCCCGGCTCCACGCGCACGTCGCCCGCACCCGTTTCCACGAAGTTCACCCTTTTGGGACGGGCCTCGCGTGCACTTCCGATTATCTGGAAAGAGAAGGTTTCGCCCTCAGGCAGCCCTTTTTTATAATAGGAAAACACTTTGGAAGAGCCGTACACCACCGGAACGAACAGTTCGCTCATCCGCTGGTCGGCGAGGGTTTTGATAATCACTTCGGGCCCGATGCCGTTGATGTCGCCCTGCGTGATGCCGACCCGTATCATCCTGTTTTCTGCCATAGCAATCGTTCGTCAAAAGCCTCCGCACAGCGTGCGGAATGCCATTAGAAAAACAAAGGTAGGGCTTTTATCGGTTTTATCCTACACCCGCACGCCAACTACCCGAACATTTCGCCTGCGCGGCAACGCATTCCTCCGATAACGCGGTTTCGCGCGACACGGTGCGTTCATGCCTCGTGCAGGTCGGCAAACCAATAGGAATAACTTTTCGTCGTTCCGTCGTCGAGGCGGATATCGTAACTCCGCGAAAAAGGCACGCCCAACCGGAACGGCACGGGCCAGCGGAAAATCGGACCGTCGAAGCAAAAGGTATGGTATTCGCCGTTTTCGCCGTTGGAATCGCTCCCCGCCGGCAGCGATGCGACAAAGCCGCGGTCTATCTCCCGGCCGACGGACTCGGCGCCGAGTCCGTCGGCCATCGTGGTAACGACGACCGACCGCAGCCCCGATGCGAGAAAATCGTCCATGACCTCTTCGGAGGAACGTCCCCAGAGGGGTTCTACGACCCGGATGCCGTGCGGCGAAAGCTGCTCTTCGCGGCAGCGGCGGACATCGTGCAGAAAAATATCTCCGAAAATGAAATGCGCAACGCCCTGTGCCCTGAAATGTTCTACGGCCCGGAGCATGGCCGCACCGTAATCCTCCATGTTTCCTCCGGGCACCAAATCCACGACATGCAGCGGAATGCCGATGCTCGCGGCCTGTTCTTGCAGCAGCGGCAACGGGATTCCGTGCATCGTCGAACGGCGCGTATCCCGGTTCACGGTCGTCAGCAGCGCGACGATTTCATAGCGGTTCGATTGCACCGCCCGCAAAAGCGCATGGGCGGAATCCTTACCGCCGCTCCAATTGAAAACAGCCTTTATCATACACGTCAATCCATATTGCAAGATACCCGCCCCTTTCGGGAATCCGGACGGCAGCTGCAGTGCAGGCCCCGGCGGTATTCGCACGACAAATATATCCTTATTTTTGTATCATGGAAAAAGGATACATCCACATCTACACCGGCAACGGAAAAGGGAAAACCACGGCGGCGTTTGGTCTGGCCGTCCGGGCGCTATGCGCCGGACGGAATGTCTGCATCGGACAGTTCGTCAAGTCGATGCAGTACAGCGAAACGAAACTCGAACGACTGTTCGACGGAAGTATTCCCGCGTTCGGACGTCTCCGTATCGAACAGCTGGGACGAGGCTGTTACCTTGACCGCCAGCCCGATGCGGCCGATATCGCCGCAGCCCGCGCAGGGCTGTCGCGGTGCGCGGCATGGATGGCATCGGGGGAGTGGCAGGTGGTGGTGCTCGACGAACTGACCATCGCGCTGCATTTCGGACTGCTCGGCACCGAAGAGGTGCTGGATGCGCTGCGGCAGCGACATCCGACCGTCGAGGCTGTCATTACGGGACGTTATGCGCCGCAGCCTCTAATCGACGCGACCGACCTGGTAACCGATATGCGCGAAGTAAAACATTACTACATGCAGGGCGTCCTCTCGCGCAACGGCATCGACCGCTGACCGTCCGGCCGTGCGCATCAATACGGTACGGGGTTTATTGTCGCAGCCGTATAGTTTTCGATAACTTTTTTAAGGTGAGTTCTATCAATTCAATTTATCCTCTTGTATCAGACAGCAGAACTCTTTAACTGCCCAATTTGTGAGCTTTAATCTTTCAAATTTAGCGAATATTTTCTACCCCCCCCAATTTTTACAATAATTAACTTGTGTTTGTTGTAAAAATTGGATGTGCAGGCATAATTCACCCCAACAACTCAGGTTTCAGCCTGATTATTTGCGTGTAACGACTGATGTTATACACAAGACTGGTGAGTGCTACATTGGCTTTAGCACGAATAAGCCCTACTGTACGCACCACAAGTCCACGCATGGTTTGTTCCTCAAACCCGAATACATGCTCGACAAGGCAACGTGTCTTGGATTTTTTCCTATTGTCTGATTTCTGCTCCTTGGTAAGCGGACGGTTACGGTAGCCCTTTTCGCAAATTATCGGATTCATCTTATGCTGTTTTACAATCTCCTCTTGTCCGACATAACCGGCGTCCAAATACAAGTCCTTGCCTTCGTCTTTTTCATCCAGCAGTCCTTCAAAGCCTTTGGAATCATGCACTTCTGCCGACGTGGTATCATAAGAAAGTATGATCTTATTGCGTTTCTCAACTTTAGTATGCTGCTTGTAGCCGTAAAAAGTCTCATCACGCTTCTTTGTCCAGCGGGCATCTACATCCTTGTGGCACTTCTTGTGGGGATTGTCATTCCACAACTTATCACCCGCTCCCTGTTTTATCTGCTCATTTTCATCACGGGTGTTACGTTGGCGAGGGGCAATAACAAAACTGGCATCAATGATGCGACCCTCATTGAATTGCAGACCCTTACTTTCCATGAAACTATGAAATTCCGAAAAAAGCTTGTCATAAACGCCTGTATTTGTCAGGAGTTCGCGATACTTCCACACCGTCTTCTCGTCAGGAACATCGTCAACACATTCAATACCAAGAAACTTGCGGAAACTCGTACGGTCAACTATCTGATACTCTATCTGATGGTCACTCAAACCATAATAACGCTGAAGAAACAAGACCTTGAACATCAGCATACAGTCTATCGGCGGACGACCGGCATTACTTTTGCGCTCTCCGGTAAAAAGGGCTGATTCAAGAGTAGGACGAAAGATCTCAAAATCAACATACTGAGACAACACTTCAAGAGGATTGCCCATTTCATTCAAACGCAATTCACGATTCTCTGACTCAAATAGTTGATTATAACGAAGCTTACGGTATCGGGATAACTTGTTCATTATAAAATTCTTATTTTCTGCAAATTTACGCTCTTGGAACCATATAAACAACTGTACTACAATATTTTAATTTATAGAACTCCTCAAAAAAGAGAAATGAAAGTGATAGTTACATTTTCAGGAGGCAAGGATAGTCTGGCCGCATTGCTGTGGACGCGGGAACATATCACCAAGAATTTTACGACCGTGTTTTGCGACACGGGCTGGGAACATCCGCTCACCTACGAGCACGTACGGAGAACAACCGAGGCATTGGGGCTGGAATTGACCGTTTTACGGTCGAAAAAATATGGCGGCATGGTGGATTTGGCGTTTGCGAAAAAACGCTGGCCATCATCGCAAAGGCGGT
>DXFY01000038.1 GCA_019114205.1 Candidatus Tidjanibacter gallistercoris
TAAAACAATTAATATATATAAACATAATGTTGTTTTTTAATAATATATTAAACTCAAACGATGCTGCACATCCATTGCTGGGCGGCATTCGGAAACAGACTCCATCATGAATGAGGCCAAGAGCCGGATGACACCGGCCAGAGGCATTCCGGTTGCCGGCATGGACTGACGATTCCTGATTTCGTTCATCCGCCCGCCGGACGATGTGTTTGTCCGATACTCCTCTCCGGCATTCCGTCCGGGACGGAGTGCGCGTTTCTTCGCCATTGCCCTTTCTTTACCGTATCCGCCGCACGACCGGCACCATATTTCGCATATCGTATACCGGATACGAAAACGTACGGACTACCGTATGTTTTTTCCAAAATTCCTATCTTTGGAGCACCCAATCCGGTTCCTGTCATGACGAAAAAGATACTGTCCCTTTTGCTGTGCACCCTCGCTGTCCTCTGCGGACAGGCCGGGGCAGCAGTTCCTGCCGGTCTTCTCTCACAGCCGTTCTCCGTGTCCGGAGCGGATTCACCCGCGAACGACAGCCTGCGCATCGTACCCGTCGCTCCGTTCGGTGTACCTGCACTCGCTTCCGCATCCGGTACCGTACCGTCCGAATACATGCCGCAACTGCGCAACCGCCTGCAACGCCCAGGCACGGTTCAGGCCCGCCGCAATTTCTGGCACACCACAGGCGCACGGTTCATCGTCCCGGCCGGATTCATCACCTATGGCGTCGTGGCGCAATGCAACCCGCTCCTGCAAAAAGCCAATGCCGAAGTCAAATCCGCCGCATTCCGGGCCTTTCCAGGCCGGACGCATGTGGACGATTACCTGCAATACGCCCCCATTGCCGCCTACTTCGGCCTCTCGTGGATAAAGACCGAACACAACTTTTTGGAAAAAACCATCGTGGCAGCCACTTCGTACCTCGTCATGGCCGCCATCGTCAATACCATGAAATTCGCCATCCCCGTGCTTCGGCCCGACGGTTCGGCATGGAACTCGTTCCCGTCGGGGCACACCGCGACCGCCTTCACGGGTGCGCACCTGCTGTTCCGCGAATACCGGAGCGTATCGCCGTGGATAGGCGTCGCAGGTTACGCGGCCGCTGCCGCGACGGGCGTCATGCGTATACTCAACAGACGCCACTGGCTGAGCGACGTCGTCACAGGTGCAGGCATCGGCATCGCCAGCGTGGAAATCGCCTATTTGCTGCTGCCCGTATTCGACCGCTGGATTTACGGAAAAAAGGAAGAAACAACGAGACGGACAAGCATGTTGTTCGCTCCTGCCGTCGGATACGGATACTACGGAGCCGGATTCGCCTGCGTATTCTGAAACCCACTCGCTTTGGAAAACATTCCCCATACTGCCGCCGCAGTCAGGTACCGTTCGGCGGCTCTTCGCGGTGCAGCCGTATCCTGACCGGAACAGCGGTACGCATCATCCCGGATGCCCCGTGCGCACGGTACCGACAATACGCTTCACACGACAGGTGCATCCGGTTCGGCATGGTCGTCGTCGTTTTTCCGCACACATGTGCATCGCTCCGGATGCTCCGCCATCGCCTGAATCCGCCTGCTGTCCGTCCCTGCCGCCTCCAGCTTCCCTTCCATGCAGCCTATATCCGGCTGGCATGGCTGGCATGTCCCGCTTCCTGCCTATCGCACCGGGGACTGGGCAAGAGCAATTCCCGCAGAAGTTCGCCGCCCCCGCCGACCGTCCGAAACGAACATTCCCCGGAACGGTCTGTTCCGGGGAATGCAGGATACACGACGGCACTGCGGCTGCAGCTGCTATTTGATGCCGAGCTTTTTCCGGATATCCTTCGGCACCGCATCCTTGTGCACCACGATGTTGAGCGTCTTGTACGCCACGAAGGGTGCGGAAGCGAAGAAGTAACCGTCGTAGATATTGTCCGTATTCCACGAATTTTTCACCTTATAGAAGGTATTGCCGTTCTGGTCCTTGTAAAGACCGGTAATGAGCATGCCGTGGTCGTCGGTCGTCTCGTAATTGTCGTAACCCTGCTGGCGGAGCTCCTGCGTGATTTCCATTTCCTTGATGGGCTCCGTAGCATTGGCAATCACGTTCCTGCGGCTGTTGGCCGACATGGTTTCCCATTTCGACCATTCGGTGTTTTGGGCATCCTCGCCCACACCGGCAGGAATCACCGCGAAGCCTTTGGAATACTGGAAACCGGGTTCGCTGACATCAGAAGCCCAATCGACCGTATAGCCGTTCTCCAACGCATGATTGATGATTTCCATAAATTCGTCGAGCGGTACGTTCCACGAAAGGCCCCATGCCCAGTTGTCGGGTACTTCTATTGCGAACTGAGTATAGAAGGGATGATGCGTGAACGAGGTGAAGGAAACATAGTCGTCCATATCGAGACCGAGTTCGGCGGCAAAACTCTGGGGCGTGTATTCCTTGCCGTTATAAACGAACTTTTCGGGCACTTCGCCGAAATAAGCATCCAGGATGCCGTCGAGTCCGTCGGCCCACACGGGCGTGAGTTTACCGTTCGGATTGGCTACCACCCCCTTCATGTATCCTTTCAGCACGGCTTCCAGTTCGCTGTGCTGGTGGTTGTCGGTACCGTACTGCAACCCCGTATACACTTCGTCGGGTACGATACCGTATTCCCGTATCATATTGAACACGTCGTGCGTCGCCCCTCCCTGCGAGAACTCGGCCTTGCCGTGCATGCGGGTATACTTCTTCGCCTTGTCGCGGTATGCGTGGCGTGCTATCCACATCTCCGACAGGTCGTATTCTCCCTTGCCTGTACGGAGCAGTTCGCTTTCGAGGAACGCGATACCGGAGAAACTCCAGCAGGTACCGCTGCTGTACTGGTCCTTCACGGGAGTGGCGGGAACATCCTTCACCGCAGTGAATTCATAAGGAGTCTTGACCTCCTCCTTGTCGGGAGTCTGGGCATTCAGGCTGAAGGCCGCCATCAGGGCAGCCGCCGTCACAAAAAATCTCTTCATTCCGATAATCTGTTTTATATGTGTAATGTGTATGTATATCGCTGCAACTCGGTTCCGCATGTGCGGCGGCCCTTCCGCGTGCCGGGGCTGTTCCCGACCGCCGCACCGCCGCCCGTGCCTTCCCCTACTCGGCCCAGAGGCCGGCCAGGTTGATGATGGTCTGCATCGCCTTTTTCATCGTATCCAGCGAAGCGTATTCGTACTTGCCGTGGAAGTTCATGCCGCCCGTAAAGAGGTTGGGACACGGAAGCCCCATATACGAGAGACGCGAACCGTCCGTACCGCCGCGGATGGGCTTCACTACCGGTTCCACTCCTGCCATGCGCATCGCCTGCTCTGCTTTCGCTATCAACTGCGGATGCGGCTCCACCATTTCGCGCATGTTGTAATACTGGTCTTTCAGCGTCAGCGTCACCGTTCCCGCACCGTACTTGCGGTTCAGGAAATCGGCCACCTCCTGCGCGAAGGCCTTTTTGCACTCGAATTTCGCACGGTCGTGGTCGCGGATGATGTAGCTGGACTCGGCCTTTTCCACCCCGCCGCCGATGCCGACCAGATGATAAAAGCCCTCGTATCCTTCGGTATGTTCGGGACGCTGAACGGGCGGCAGCATGGCGTTTATCTCGCATACCACCTGCAGGGCATTCAGCATCTTGTCCTTCGCCGAACCGGGATGGATGTTCTTCCCCTGCACCACGAACCGGGCCGAAGCAGCGTTGAAGTTCTCGTACTCCAGCTCGCCCTCGTATCCGCCGTCCACAGTGTAGGCGTACTGCGCGCCGAAACGCGCCACATCGAAATAATCTACACCGCGTCCTATCTCCTCGTCGGGCGTGAAACCGATGCGTATTTTCCCGTGCTTCACTTCCGGATGCGCCATAAGGTATTCGGCGGCGGTCATGATTTCGGCCACGCCTGCCTTGTCGTCGGCTCCGAGCAGCGTGGTACCGTCCGTCGTGATGAGGGTTTGTCCCTTGAACAGGGGCAGCTCCGGAAATTCGGCTGCGGTCATCGTCACCGAATCGTTCAGCCGGATGTCTCCCCCGTCATAATTTTCGATAATCCGCGGTTTCACATCCCTGCCGCTCATGTCGGGGCTCGTATCCACATGGGATATGAACCCTATCACAGGCCGGTCTTCATAACCCGGCGTCGCCGGAATCGTCCCCATGACGTATCCGTAGCCGTCCATCTCCACGTCCTGCAGACCGAGCGCCTTCATCTCGTCGGCCAGATAGCCGAGCAGTACCTTCTGCTTGTCGGTAGAGGGGAACGTCGTGCTGTTCTCGTCGCTCTGGGTATCGAAACCGACGTATTTCAGAAATCTTTCGAGCAATTCCATAATGCGTTATCTTTTGTGGTTACATTTTTTCTTTACGCAACGTATTCGTGCGGCAATTATTACCGCACGAATACGCCGTTATGACAAATTTACGTATTTATTCCGAAACTTCCGGTCTGGCCCGTCTGGAATCCCAGACGACATAGGCTATCAACGCGACATAAACGAGGATGGCCACCACCTCCGAACCGGTCGTCCCCTTCCACGAAGTCAGCATCAAGTCCACCTCCAGATACTTGAGGATGGCGCTCACGACGCCCATGAGCGCTCCGCCGGCAATCAGGCCCGAAGCGATGAGCGTTCCCCGGTCCTTGCGGGCCTTGTTGAGCGCGGCATCCTTGCTGCGCGTCGAGACGAACCAACTGATAAGACCGCCGATAAGCAACGGGGTGTTGAGGTCGAGCGGAATGAACATACCGAGTGCAAACGCCAGTGCCGGAACGCCTATCATGGTAAGAATCAATGCGAACACGGCCCCGGCGAAATAGAGCATCCACGGAGTGGCGCCGCCTTCCATCAACGGTTTGATGACCGCCGCCATTGCATTCGCCTGCGGTGCGACGAGCTGGCTGTCGGGCCCGAAACCGTAAGTCTTGTTGAGCAGCATCATGACACCGGCCACCGTAGCAGCCGATACGGCCGCACCGAGGAACTTCCACTGCTCCTGCCGGGCGGGCGTCACCCCTATCCAGTAGCCTATCTTGAGGTCGGTAATAAAGCCGCCGGCCATGGAAAGCGCCGTACATACCACGCCGCCGATTATCATGGCGGCCGTCATGCCGCTCGTTCCGCTCAGCCCCGCGCTCACGAGTACGAGCGAAGTAAGGATAAGCGTCATGAGCGTCATGCCCGACACGGGATTGGAACCCACAATGGCGATGGCGTTGGCCGCTACCGTCGTGAACAGGAACGAAATGACGAAGACCAGCAGCAGCGAAATGACCGTGAAAAGCCAGTTGTGCAGCACGCCGAACTGGAAGAAGAAGAGCACCGCCACCAATACGGCAATCAGCACCGACAGGATGGTCTTCATCGGCAGGTCGCGTTCGGTACGTTCGCGCGTCTGCACGTTTTTCTTTCCGCCGAGTTCCTTCACGGCGAGCCCCAGCGCCTGGCGGATGATTTTCGAGGATTTGATGATGCCGACGATGCCCGCCATGGCGATACCGCCGATGCCGAGCGGACGGCCGTAGTTGAAAAAGAGTTCTTCGGGCGTCATGTTTCCCACGGTCTGAAGAATGCCTTCGCCTACGGGCAGCGTCATGCCGGGCGCGAAATAGCTGATGAGCGGGATGAGCACGAACCAGACGGTGAACGAACCGGCGCAAATGAACGCGGCGTACTTGAGGCCCACGATATAGCCCAGACCGAGCACGGCCGCCCCCGTATTCACCTTGAACACTACTTTGAATTTATCGGCTATCAGTTCGCCCCAAGTGCACACGCGCGTGGATATGGTCTCCGTCCAAAGTCCCACGCTGCCCGCGATGAAGTCGTATAGACCGCCCACGAGCCCGCTGACGGCGAGCACCTTGGCCTGATTGCCCTTCTTCTCGCCCGACACGAGCACCTCGGTGGTCGCGGTGGCTTCCGGGAAAGGCAGCTTCCCGTGCATGTCCTTGACGAAATATTTTCTGAATGGAATGATGAGCAGAATACCGAGCAGACCGCCGAAAAGCGACGAGAGGAAAATCTGATAGAACTGCGCCTCCAATCCCAGGATATAAAGTGCCGGAAGCGTAAAAATAGCTCCGGCGACGATAACCCCGGAGCTTGCGCCGATGGACTGGATGATGGTGTTCTGTCCGAGCGTGTTCTTCTTGCCGAAAATGTTGCCCACGCCGACCGCGATAATCGCTATCGGAATGGCCGCTTCGAATACCTGCCCCACCTTGAGGCCCAGGTAGGCCGCGGCCGCCGAAAAAAGAATTGCCATGATGAGGCCCATGATGACCGAATAGGGAGTGACCTCCTTCGGTTTCGAGTCCGCGGGCAGGATGGGTTTGTACTCTTCGCCCGGTTTCAGTTCCGTATAGGCATTGTCGGGCAAAGAATAGTTCTGTCGATTTTCCTCCATTTTATTTAAATTTAGTTACCAGCATACGCTTTCCTTCACGGCCTTTTCCGTAAGGTGAGCAAATATAATGATATTCGGCGAAAAACGAAAACAGCAGTCCCGTCCCGCGGGCACAAAACGGTGCGTCCGAACGGAACCTGCGGTTTTTTCGCTACTTTTGAACATTCGGTTCGGCCGGAGGAGGACAAGCGGCGACCGCACGACGATGAAAATAGTCATAGCACCCGATAAGTTCAAAGGCACGCTGACGGCCCGCGAAGCCGCCGAAGCCATCGCCGAAGGGATACGGCGCGCCGCCCGCAGAACCGGACGCCGCGATGTCGCCCTCGTCCTGCATCCCATGGCCGACGGCGGCGAAGGCAGCCTCTCCATACTGGCCGGGAGCGAAGGAACATACCGCACCGTCCGTACCTGCGACGCGCTGATGCGTCCCGTCGCTTCCTCTTACGCGGTACTGCCGGGCGGTCCGGTACGTACCGCAGCGGTGGAAGCCGCGGCGACCATCGGGCTCTGCCGTTTGGCGAAAGAGGAACGCAATCCGCTGCGCACGACCTCCTACGGCTTTGGAACGGTGCTGCGCGAAGCCGTCGAAGCGGGATGCACGGAACTAATCGCTGCGGTAGGCGGTACGGCGACGAGCGACTGCGGCGCGGGCATGCTCGCCGCTCTGGGCTGTCGCTTCTCCGACCGCCGCGGCAACGCGGTGCGCTATCCCGCCGGAGGCGACCTGGGAGCCATTCATGCCATCGACGACGCTCCTCTCCGCCGGCTTACGGCCGGCTGCCGCTTCCGGGTACTGTGCGACGTGGACAATCCCCTGCTGGGGGAACACGGTGCGGCGGCGGTATTTTCACCGCAAAAGGGCGCCGATGCAGCCGCAGTGGCGCAGCTCGAAGCGGGAGCGGCGCACTTCGCTGCACAGGCTGCCAAGGCGACCGGGCACGACTTCCGCCGAACGGCCGGAGGCGGTGCAGCGGGCGGTATCGCATGGGCGCTGCAAACCTTCTGCGGTGCCGAATTCGTCTCCGGAGCAGCCTGTATCGCACGACTGACCGGTACCGAAACGGCTGTACGGGACGCCTCGCTCGTCGTCACCGGCGAAGGACGGTTCGACAGTCAGAGTCTGCACGGCAAGGTGGCCGGACACATCGCATCGCTCGCACACGCCGAAGGCATACCGGTACTCGTGCTGTGCGGTTCGCGCGACCCGGATGCCGCTGCCGCAACGCTGTCGGAAACGGGCATCGCAGGCGTTTTCGCCCTAACCGACCGTGTGCCGCCGCACGAAGCCTTCGCCCGCCCGGCCGAAAGCCTCGCACGTCTCAGTGCGGAAATCTTCGGTTACCTGCTTGCCGAATAACTCCCGCACCGACGGTGCTTCTCCAACCGGACGCTTCCCTGTCAACGTCTGTCCCAAACCCGGCAAGTCGTCTTCCTGTTGCATGTTTTTTTCGGGCAAAGGTATCTTTCGGCAGAAAATTCGGGCATCGAATTGCGGATATGTCATCTTCAGGCACGTCGGGGCATCTTCTCTGTCAGGAAACAGGGCTGTCTGTACAGCCCTGGTCTTCGCTTATTCCTGACTGAGACGGAACATGACCTCGCGCATGCGGTCGAGCAGCGGCGTGAGGCGTAGTTTGCGATTGATTGCGGCATGGCGCAGCACATCGTAATTCGGCATTCGGACATTGAAAGTCGTCTCGAAGGCCCGAACGATGGTTTTCAGCTTGGCCAGACTGCCACTTGCAATGGTCAGAAAGCCCAGTTCATAAGGGAGTGATTAGTTCCACCAGGTCTGTCGCACAGTAGTCCTTGCCCGGATAGAGCGGGGAAACAGGGGCAACTTCCGGTAGCACGAAAAAGGCCGGATGTTCGATACGCAATTCCAAGATGTGCAGCTCGCAGGCGACCAGATGCAAGGCTTTGTTACAACAAGTCGTCGCGCACTCTTCGCAGGCGGTATGTTTCAAAAGTTCGGCATACGAAGCCAATTCAATCCGCAAATGAGACAATTCCCGCATAAGTCCCGGCGTACAGGGACTGTCGGTTAGTTTGGCCAAATGTTTGCAGAAAGTCCCGTAGCATGCTTTCCATACGTCCGGTGCAGAGAGAGTCATCCCTCCGGCAGATGCTTCTTCCAGCATCTTCAATAGTTCCCAGTTCTTC
>DXFY01000039.1 GCA_019114205.1 Candidatus Tidjanibacter gallistercoris
TCCATAAAAGCGATGCATTCATCCAGATATGCAACAGAACTTATATAAGCTACTGCGTTCAGAACAAACGGCGTTTCGTCTTGCCATACTATCGAATAGCTTATTTTCTCAAGCGGCGCCACTCCCTTATAAACGATTTCTTTGTCGTTCTCTTTCAATATTTCCCGTGTTTCCGCCTCTTTGAGTACAGACAGAGGGTGTAAAGACAAACAGTCGTACAGCGGTTCGATGAATGTATCGTAGCGGGGCTGCACGGTAACGGTGCATGCGGCACTGCCGGAGTCGTTCGTTGCGGTGACGGTCGTGGTGCCGACGTGCCGGGCGGTCACGTTCCCCTCCCCGTCCACTGCGGCATAGAAGTCGTCCGCGGCGCTCCATGTGACGGGCCGGTCGGCCGTGAGGCGTACTTGGTCGCCCACATAGAGTCGGACGGTCTGTTTGTCGAGGTTCGGTGCATCCTGCTGTTTGCATCCCACCGTACCCGTAGCGATGCCTGCGAGCACGGCAAATAAGAACATACGTTTCATAAGCGTGAGTAGTTAATGGTTTATAGTTTATCAAAACACATATCGTAAAGTTAATATTAATACGATTAATAACAAAATATTTCGCCGCAAAAAACACGGCGAAAGTGCAGTCCGGCAAAACGGTTGCCGGGACTGCGGATGCCCCGCCCGGTACCCGCCCCGCCCTGTCCGGACAGTCGCTACTTCCGGTGTCACGACAGGCGACCGCCGGGACGAACCAGGAAAGAATGCCGGACGATTCTGCATTATTTTTTGTTACGTGATTATAATCTATAAGAAAAATGCCTATATTTGGGCGAAATTAAAAGGGGGCTTCCATTCGTCCGCTTTTGGTTTCCGCAAAACGAAAGTTCGCAAAGAACTATAAGAGCAACATTTTCTTTAAACAAACTAATAACTTTCAATCATGAATGTTCAGAAATTGATGGCAGACCTCGAACTTCGCCACCCGGGCGAAAGCGAATATCTGCAGGCAGTCCGCGAAGTGCTCGAGTCTATCGAAGAGGTTTACAACCAGCATCCCGAATTCGAAAAGGCCAAAATCGTTGAACGTATCGTCGAACCCGACCGTATCTTCACCTTCCGTGTAACGTGGGTGGACGACAAGGGCGAAGTACAGACCAACCTCGGTTACCGCGTACAGTTCAACAGCGCTATCGGGCCGTACAAGGGTGGTCTGCGTTTCCACAAGGCCGTCAATCCCTCCATGCTGAAGTTCCTCGGTTTCGAGCAGACGTTCAAGAACGCCCTCACCACGCTCCCGATGGGCGGTGCAAAGGGCGGTTCCGACTTCGACCCGGTAGGCAAGTCCGACGCTGAAATCATGCGCTTCTGCCAGGCATTCATGCAGGAACTCTGGAACAACATCGGCGTGGATACCGACGTTCCCGCAGGCGACGTAGGCGTAGGCGGCCGCGAAATCGGCTTCCTCAACGGAATGTACCAGAAGCTCGCCCGCAAGTACCACACCGGCGTGCTGACGGGCAAGGGCATGACCTGGGGCGGTTCCATCCTGCGTCCGGAGGCTACCGGCTACGGTGCCCTCTACTTCGTACAGCACATGCTGCACCTGGCAGGCAAGAGCCTGAAGGGCGCTACCATCGCAATCTCCGGCTTCGGCAACGTGGCTTGGGGCGCTGCGAAGAAGGCTACCGAACTCGGCGCGAAGGTGATTGCCATTTCGGGCCCGGACGGTGTCATCTACAACCCGAACGGCATGACCGACGAGAAAATCGACTACATGCTCGAACTTCGTTCTTCGAACCGCAACATCGTCGCTCCGTTCGCCGAGAAGTTCAAAGACGCTACGTTCACTCCCGGCAAGAAGGCATGGAGCGTTAAGTGCGACATCGCCCTCCCCTGCGCATTCCAGAACGAGCTCAACGGCGACGACGCTGCCGAACTGCTCAAGAACGGTACGTGGTGCTGCGCCGAAGTTTCCAACATGGGCTGCACGCCGGAAGCTATCCACGCATTCCAGAAAGCCGGCATCCTCTTCGCTCCGGGCAAGGCTGTCAATGCAGGCGGCGTAGCTACTTCGGGCCTGGAAATGACGCAGAACTGCATGCACCTTTCCTGGTCGGGCAAGGAAGTGGACGAAAGGCTCCACTCCATCATGGAAAGCATCCACGAGGCTTGCGTGGAATACGGCAAACAGCCCGACGGCTACATCAACTACGTGAAGGGTGCGAACATCGCCGGCTTCATGAAGGTAGCTCAGGCAATGCTCGAACAGGGTATCATCTAATCGTACCCCGCAACATACGAAAACGAGGGAGGACTTTTTCGGTTCTCCCTCATTTTTTCCCTGCCGGGAGAGGAGGGAAACAGGCCTGCACCGGATTTCCGAATCCGGCAATATCCCCCCTGCACAGGCCGCCCCACCGCCTGTGCCGCCCGGTACTCCCACACCGTACCCACAAATCTTTCTCTGACCCGACGGAAGTCCCGACGCCCGGCTGCCTGCCGCAGAACAACTCTTGTCTCTCCTCAGCCGGAAGCACCCAACCACAGGCGACGGTAAGGCCCCCCGCCGCAAACAACATCCTTCGCCCCGGCCTATTTCGCACAATCAGGACAAACCGTCCCGAAGAAGGCGCACCTGCATGCAGCGATTCATACAACCGGCCATCCGCCGCAAAATCGCGTCAGACAATCCTCTCTCCGCTGCCGGCCGCACGCCCGACCCGGCAGCCAACCGTCAAAGAAACAGTCAGAAACAAAACGCTGCCGGAAACCGCAGGAAACGATACCCGCCGCATCTCCCCGCCGGAAAGCGACGACAAGAAAATCCGGCCGCAGAAACGGTCGGATTATGAAAAATACCGGCACAATGATGAATACTTCGTCTTACCGGCACCTGTTTCAGGGGAGGAAAATCAACCGGCCGCTCCGGTAGCTCAGCACCGTTTTCTGCCGGGAGAGTACCGGGAAGCCGATTAATCCGTCCAGTCCGCGTTCCAGGGAACGGTTCAGATGGCTCATGTCGTTGAATACGGTCGGTATCCTCCGGAACTCCATGCCGCCGATTTTCAGCCGCTTCACCTTGGCGGAGCGCACCCGGCGCACCTCGGCGTCCGCCCCCGTAAGCGTCGTTTCCCGACGCCCGGCCAGAGCGGGCCGCAGCGACTCCCACAACCGGCCGTCCAGCAAATCGGCACCGGCACCGCAGTCGATGCCGAGACGCAGCGTATGTTCTCCGATGCACGCCTCTACGCAGGCGATATGTCCTTCCATTTCGATAGGCACTTCCGTCACGGGACATCCGCCCGCCAAAGAATCCACATAGGCATCCGTAACGGTCGGTTCGAGCAGCGTCAGCGTTCCTCCCTCGTAATCGAACAGCAGGTCGTAATCCTTATAGACTTCGTAACCGAGCAGGCCGAAAATTTCCGCTCCCTGCTCCAGATGCGACATGTCGAATGCGAGGAACTTTCCCCCTTCTGAGCGGATTCCGTGAAAATCGAATTCGGAGACTTTCACGACATCCATTCCCCCGATGGAGGAATTCACACCCTTCGAGGACGAAATCCGCAATGCAGCCGTATCGCGTTCCGCTCCATAGCGGCTGCTGTTGAGCATCAGCCTCGGCGCACCGTTGTCGATGATGAATGTACATTCCCTCCCGTCCAGAAGCGCCGTCGCAGCAAGCAGGTTGCCGAGCCGACGAACCGGTACGTCGAGCCGGCAGGAGGATGGCTTTACGAAGGCGTCCTCCTCTTGAGGCAACGTTTCGACCCGCATCGGAAACAGTTCCAAACGTTTCAGACGGTTTTCGCCATCGAAAAGGAAAGTCGCCTCCCTCCGACCCAGCGCACCCGCATAAGTAAAGGCACAGACCAACTCCAGGCCTTCTTCCGTCCGTTCCTCCCGGAGCGTTTCAATCCGCTCCACCCGGTCGTCGAGCTGTTCCACGAGCAGCTTCATCACCGACCGGGCTTGGTCGCCCTCCTGTCCCGAAAACATGAATCCGGGTGCCAGAAAAGGCTCGACCCCCTCAATCGAACCCGCCCCGACAGCCTCCGCCACAAGGTTTACAATCCGTTCGCATTCCGCCCGGTTCTGAGCATGCGATGCCGTGCATACGCTCCACAGCAATGCCACGGCCAACAATGTCTTCTTCATCATTTCCGTAACCGTATATTCTCCTGCCGACGCCGATTTCCCGTCCCGGTCATACCGCCCGCCTCAAGGGATTCGCATCGACGGATGATAAATCACAC
This sequence comes from Candidatus Tidjanibacter gallistercoris, assembly GCA_019114205.1. Taxonomy (GTDB): domain Bacteria; phylum Bacteroidota; class Bacteroidia; order Bacteroidales; family Rikenellaceae; genus Tidjanibacter; species Tidjanibacter gallistercoris. Next base: position 4,250 of record DXFY01000039.1, read on the forward strand.
ATACAGCCCTGCCGCCGACAGGCCGGCCCGATACCTTGCGGTGCACGGAATCCGGCAATCACCCCCGCATGTCCGGCAGCGGTCTCATTCTTCCGAACGAGGTAAATGTAATCAAGTATACCATATAAACCAAATACAAATCGGAAAATCGCCGCCATGCCGCACGCCTGTCCGAATACCCGTGTATCCACCCATAATACCCCGCCCCGTGCCCGCACAACGACGAAGAGCGAAGGCAGCCGCAACGAGTACGACTTCCCCCACAACCAGCGATGCTTCCGGAAAAACATTCGGACGGGCGGTCTTGCTCCAACGCCAAAAAGGGGGACGGTTCGTCCGCCCCCCTTTCCTGTTCCGGTGTTTCGTCAAAGCGTGATACTGAACCCGATTTTAAGCAGCAGTGCGTTCAGCGAACATCCCTTGAGTACGAAAGGTGAATCGATTTCGGAGAAAAACTCGCCCAGCCGGTAGCCTATTCCGATGTCGAATCCGGCATTACGGGCACGCCCCACACGGAAGCGATAGCCTACCGTAGGTGTCACCGCCCATGCAGCATCGCTATAATCCTCATTAGAAAGCAAAGGAAATCCGAGGTCAAGACTTACGAACGGCGAACTGTTCCGGTCAAGCACTGTATAGCGAAACCGCACAAAAGGTTGCAACAAAGCATGCAGCCCTCCGCCAGCAGAACCAAGTACAACGGCATCATCCCCAAACTCCTTATATTGACTCAAATCGAAACCCGCCGCCACGTAAAAGTGCGGATTCGCCTGATAGCCGAACGTCAGTGCGGCATCGGCTGTCCATGCCGTCATCCAGCGCCCGGCGTCCGTTTGATGCGGACCGGGCCATGCACCGCCGCCTATCTCGACTCCGATAACGAATCCCCTGTCCTTGTGTACGCGCTCCCTGCGCTGCCGGCCGCCCGCGAATTCGAAATCATCCATGTACCGCACCGGAATGTAATACTTCGTGGTCGTCGGAGTGTAAATATAACCCGTCACGAACGACAGCATGATGTCTCCGAACCCGTATCGAGTTAACACAGCGTAATTTTCGGCATCGCCGACATGTTCCTGCGCGATGGTCTTTCCCGTCTTGACCAACCCGCCGAGGAAGTGGGCGTTGTGTTCCTTGGATACTTCAATCATCGGCTCTTTAGGTTTGACGTCGCCGACCAGAATACGGCTCGTGCTGCACGAGGTCGCACAAACTGCCACCGCGGCCGCTGCGGCCGCAATGACGATTCCTTTCACGATATTCATCCTACTCCTCCCCCTTTTCGGACTCCCTGTCGGCAGCCGCGGTTTTGTTCAACTCCTCTACCGGCAGGTAGAATTTGGTTTGGGTCGGGGTATAGATTCCCCCCGTGACTCCCCCGACAAGACCGTTCAGAAAACCTGTACTGGTCTGAACGACGAAACTGTCGGCGCCGTCCACATACTCCGACGCCGTCATCGTGGTATTGCCGCCGGGAATGAGTCCGCCGACGAAATGGTGATTGAACGACTCCTGACTCACCTTGACATTCCTGCCGTCGGGCCGGGCATTCCCCACATAAAGGTTCGTGCGGAAACAGGACGTCAGCCCCGCACAGCACAAACACAGGCAAAACGGTAAAATTTTCTTCATATATTCCTGTATTAAGATTTAGGTCGCTTCTCTGTGTCCCGTCAGAACGAATCGTCACCGCGCACCGCGCTGTCGTCTGCCGGCCCCCGGCATCTGCGAACGGCAGGCGTATTTCCGTCCCTGCCCCTGCCGCACTGGCCGTTAACGCTCCCGTCTTATAATACTCCGGGACCGACTGCCGCCGCAGGAAACTGCCGCCCCCGTCCGACGGAACGCCCCGCCGCCTGCTCCCGCAAGGGGACGGCTGCATTCCGCCGACGACGGGAACACCCGTTCGTCGCAAAGGTAGCGAGGGAGCAGAAAATCGTCCAATACAATATATTATTTTAATATTCAGCAGGAAAGATTATCTTAATGCCGATACGACGGCAGCCGCTCCCGGCGACACAGCCCCTGCGGAAATGCCGCCGGAAATCCGGCATCGCGCCTGTCGGAAAACAATTCGGGTCGGCGTGAAGACGCCGACCCGAACACTCCGTTACATATCATACCTGCCGACTGCCCCCTCGCAGCAGGGCATGCGAATTTCCGTTCCACCTACGACCGCAGAACATGCTCGCAGACCGGATACGTGCGAAGCGATAGCGTACACCGGGCACAAAAGCTGCCGCCCGCAGCGCAGCAGGCCTCCGCCAAACCTCCGCACTCCCCCACGGTCGCCCCATGAAAAGCCTCCTATTATATACGACGAATCCTGCCGACCTTCGCAGCAAGCCATGCAAATTTCCGTTCCAGCTACGACCGCAGAACATGCACGCAGACCGAATACGTGCGAAACGGTAGCGTACACCGGACACAAAAGCTGCCGCCCGCAACGCAGCAGGCCTCCGCCAAACCTCCGCACTCCCCCACGGTCGCCCCATGAAAAGCCTCCTATATACACAACGAATCCTGCCGACCTTCGCAGCAAGCCATGCAAATTTCCGTTCCAGCTACGACCGCAGAACATGCTCGCAGACCGGATACGTGCGAAACGGTAACGTACACCGGGCGCAAAAGCTGCCGCCCGCAGCGCAGCAGGGCATGCGAATTTCCATTCCACCTACGACCGCAGAACATGCTCGCAGACCGGATACGTGCGAAGCGATACCGCACACCGGGCACAAAAGCTGCCGCCCGCAGCGCAGCAGGGCATTCGAATTTCCATTCCACCTACGACCGCAGAACATGCTCGCAGACCGGATACGTGCGAAGCGATAGCGTACACCGGGCTCAAAAGCTGCCACCCGCACCGCAGCAGGCCTCCGCCAAACCTCCGCACTTCCCCCACGGTCACCCCATGAAAAGCCACCTATTATATACGACGAATCCTGCCGCCCTCGCAGCAGGATTGAAGATATATATCGTCCTTTCGGCTACGGCGGTCCGAACCGCGACACGCTCCGCCCGCTTCCCGGCGGGCAGTCGCCGACCGTTCCGTCCCCCGCATGGGGCGGCTTCATCGGCGCAAGGTGCGCTCCACGTAACTGCGGTAATCCTTCACTACCGGTTCGTAATCTCCGTCGAAGAGGGGCGAGGAGACCATGAAGTCGGCGGAAGAGCGGTTCACCGCGGTCGGAACGTTGTACAGCGTCGCCAGACGCAGGAGCGCCTTCACGTCCACGTCGTGCGGCTGGGCCTCCATCGGGTCCCAGAAGAAAATCAGGGCATCGATTCGGCCCTCGGCTATCATCGCCCCCAACTGCTGGTCGCCGCCGAGAGGGCCCGACTTGAGCAACCGGATGTCGAGTCGGCATTTTCCGTCGCCCCGCTTGCCGATGAGCACGTCGGCCACCATCTTGCCGGTCGTCCCCGTACACACGAGGCTGTGGCACAGCAGCAGTTCGCGGTTCCAGTCGGCCCACTCCACCAGTTCGGGCTTCATATTGTCGTGCGCTACCAGCGCTATCGTCTTTTTCCTTTCCATACGTTCATTCGCTTTTTCACGGTGCAATGAAAACACAACGGCATTACAGCGCCGCCTGCTTTTCCGTTACGATTCGGTTACATCCGCCTGCCGCCTCCGCTTCGCCAGCCCGCTACTTCAGGGCCGCCATGCGTTCGCGCAGGGCCTTGATTTTGGCCTCGGCATCGTTCTTCTTGGCGTATTCCGTCTCCACCACCTTTTGCGGAGCCCCGCTGACGAACCGTTCGTTAGAGAGCTTCTTCACCACCGAAGCGAGGAACCCTTCCAGATAGGCGAGTTCGTCGGACAGCTTCCGCAGTTCGGCCTCCACGTCCACCATCCCGTCGAGCGGCACGAAATACTCCGTGGTCTTCACGATGAAGGAAGGGGCCGCCGGATTCTTCTCCGCCGCACACTCCACGCCCGACAGGTTCGCCATCTTGACCAGCAGCGGATTGTACGCTTCGTGGTAGTTCCCGTCGCGGATGACTTTCAGCGCGAGCGGTTCCCTGTTCGGAATGTTCTTCTGCTGGCGGATGTTCCGCACCGCGGTTACGGTCTCCTTCACCAGCTCGAACCGTGCGAGCAGCCCGTCGTCCCACGCTCCCGCACGGGGCATGTCGCTCACCATGATGCTCTGCCCGTCGAGACGCGGCGCGAGGTGTTGCCACAACTCCTCGGTGATGAACGGCATGAAGGGATGGAGCATGCGCAGCAGCCTGTCGAAAAACGTCTTGGTCTGCGCAAAGGTTTTTCCGTCGGCCGGAGTGCCGTATGCGGGCTTCACCATCTCCAGATACCACCCGGAAAATTCGTCCCAGAACAGCCGGTAGAGTTTCATGAAGGCGTCGGAGATGCGGTATGCCGCGAAGTCGGCCTCGATACCGGCGAGCGTCCGGTCGAGCAGGTTCCCGAACCATTCCACAGCCAGACGGCTGCTTTCGGGCTGTTCCGCCCCCTCCTCCACGTTCCACGAGCTGACCAGCCGGAACGCATTCCATATCTTGTTGCCGAAGTTGCGGCCCTGTTCGCACATCGCCTCGTCGAACATGATGTCGTTGCCCGCCGTGGAGCAGAGCAGCATGGCCACTCGCACCCCGTCGGCACCGTAACGGTCTATCAGGTCGAGCGGGTCGGGCGAATTGCCCAGCGACTTGCTCATCTTGCGCCCCTGCTTATCGCGCACGAGTCCGGTGAAATAGACGCTCCGGAACGGTTTCTCGTGCATGTATTCGTAACCGGCCATAATCATGCGCGCCACCCAGAAGAAAATGATGTCGGGCGCCGTCACCAAGTCGTTGGTCGGATAATAATAGCGTATTTCAGGATTGCCGGGATTCATGATGCCGTCGAAAAGCGCGATGGGCCACAGCCACGAACTGAACCACGTGTCCAGCACATCCTCGTCCTGCCGCAGGTCGGAAGCCTGCAATGCGTCCCCGCACTTGCGGCGGGCGAGCTCCAGCGCCTCCTCCTCCGTCTCGGCCACCACGCAGCCGCCTTCGGGCAGGTACCATGCCGGTATGCGGTGCCCCCACCAGAGCTGGCGCGAAATGCACCAGTCCTTGATGTTCTCCATCCAATGGCGGTACGTGTTCCGGAACTTGGGCGGCACGAAGCGGATGATGTCGCTCATGACGGCTTCGAGCGCAGGAACCGCCAGCTTGTCCATTTTCAGGAACCACTGCATGGATAGCTTCGGCTCAATCGGCACATGCGTCCGCTCCGAAAATCCCACGTTGTTGGTATAGGCTTCCGTCTTTTCCAGCAGACCGGCCGCATCGAGGTCCTTTTCAATCCGCTCGCGCACGGCGAAACGGTCCATGCCTTCGTACAGGCCCACCCGGCCGTTCACCGTACCGTCCGGATTGAAAATGTCGATGACTTCGAGACGGTATTTTTCCCCTATCGCATAGTCGTTCACATCGTGCGCCGGCGTCACCTTCAGCACGCCCGTCCCGAACTCCGTATCCACATAGTCGTCCGCAATCACGGGAATGGTTCTGCCCACCAGGGGAACCCGCACGGCACGCCCGACGACGCCCGCATAACGGGGGTCGTTCGGATTGACGCACAGGGCGACATCGCCCAGAATGGTCTCCGGCCGCGTCGTGGCCACCGTCAGGTATCCTTCGCCCTCCTCCAGCATGTAACGCAGGTAATAGAGCTTGCCGTGCTGTTCGCGGAAGACCACCTCCTCGTCCGACAGTGCGGTCTGTGCGGCAGGGTCCCAGTTCACCATGCGTACCCCGCGGTAAATCAGCCCCTTGTTGTACAGGTCCACGAACACGCGGATAACGCTGCGCGAACGCACTTCATCCATCGTGAAGGCCGTGCGCTGCCAGTCGCACGAAGCCCCCAGCCGCCGCAACTGCTTGAGGATGATATCGCCGTGCTCCTCCTTCCACTGCCAGGCATGGCGCAGGAACTCCTCGCGCGAAAGCGACGCCTTATCGATGCCCTGTTCCCGGAGACGGGCCACCACCTTGGCTTCGGTGGCAATCGAGGCATGGTCGGTACCCGGTACCCAGCAGGCATTCATCCCGCACATCCGGGCCCGGCGGACGAGCACGTCCTGCAGCGTGTTGTTGAGCATGTGCCCCATGTGGAGCATGCCCGTCACGTTCGGGGGTGGTATGACTATTGTATAAGACGGTCTGCTGTCGGGTTCCGAATGGAAATAACCGCCCTTGAGCCAGTAGTCGTACCATTTGCCTTCGAGTTCTGCGGGAACGTATTTGTCTGCTATCTTCATAAGCGCACGCATCTTTCCGTTTACCAAATCAATGAATCGCAAAGATAATGATTTTGCCGTTCGGATACATACGCGGCTGTTAATAAACTGATGATTGTTTTCGTAATACATATAACATTTACGGAAAGGGATTCGTTATCTTTGTACCCGAATCGAAAGGAGATTTTAAAGAATGAGCAAAAAGAACAGTAAGATAGAAATAGATATACTGTCGGACATTTCCGACATTCAGGAAGGACACAGCCAGGTCATACCGATTGTCTCCGAAGGCGAAGACGGCCCCGCGGAAAATTATTCGATACCCGAATCGCTGCCCATCCTCTCGCTGCGCAGCTCGGTGCTCTTTCCCGGTTCGATAACCCCCATCACGGTGGGGCGGGAAAAATCCATGAAGCTGATACGCGACGTGGAAGCGGGCACGGGTATTCTCGGCGCGGTGCTGCAAAAGGAATCGGACGTCGAACAGCCCGCCCCGGACGACATGTACCGTATCGGCACGGCGGCCCGCATCCTCAAGACGCTCGACATGCCCAACGGCAACCTGACCGTCATCCTGCACGGCCTCGAAAAGGTGGAAATCAACGAATACCTCTCTTCGGAACCCTACTTCACGGCCACGGTCACGCCGCTGAAAGACTCGACGCCCGCGACGGGCAACGTCGAGTTCGAGGCGCTCGTGGAATCCATCAAGGACGTGGCGCTGAACATCATCAGCGTTTCGCCCAGCATACCGAAGGAAGCCTCGTTCGCCATCAAGAACATCGACAGCAGGCGCGGCATCATCAACTTCATCTGTTCCAACCTCGATTTCGAGGATGCCGACCGGCAACGGCTGCTCGAAGCGCCGGGGCTGCTGGCGCGTGCCCGCCGCCTGCTGGAAATCCTCGTGCGCGAACAGCAGCTCGTCGAGCTGAAAAACAAGATACAGAGCAAGGTCAAACAGGACATCGACCAACAGCAGAAGGAATACTACCTGCAACAGCAGATACGCACCATACAGGAAGAGCTCGGCGGCAACGACGACGAAGCCGAAATCGCCCGCATGCGCGAGGAGGCCGGCAAAAAGAAATGGAGCAAGGAGGTGGGCGAACTGTTCAACAAGGAGCTCAACAAGCTCGAAAGGCTGAACCCCGCCGTCGCGGAATACTCCGTACAGATGAACTACCTGCAGCTGATGCTCGAACTGCCCTGGGGCGAATGCACGCAGGACAACCTCGACCTGAAACATGCGCGCGAAAGGCTCGACAACGACCATTTCGGACTGGAGGAGGTAAAGGAACGGCTTCTGGAACATCTGGCCGTCATCAAGCTGAAGGGCGACCTGAAATCGCCCATCATCTGTCTGTACGGCCCTCCCGGAGTGGGCAAGACCTCGCTCGGCAAATCGGTGGCCGGAGCGCTGGGGCGCAAGTTCGGGCGCATCTCGCTCGGCGGTCTGCACGACGAATCGGAAATCCGCGGCCACAGGCGCACCTACATCGGCGCGATGCCGGGGCGCATCATCCAGACCATCAAGCGGTGCGGCTCGTCCAACCCTGTCATCATCCTCGACGAGGTGGACAAAATCGGGGTGGGCAACCACGGCGACCCGTCGTCGGCGCTGCTCGAAGTGCTCGACCCGGAACAAAACACCACGTTCCACGACAACTACCTCGACACGGAATACGACCTTTCCAAGACGCTCTTCATCGCCACGGCCAACAACATACAAAACGTACATCCGGCGCTGCGCGACCGTATGGAAATGATTAACATCGCCGGCTACCTGCTCGAAGAGAAAATCGAAATCGGGCTGCGCCACCTGCTCCCCAAAGAGCGCGAAGCGCACGGCATCCCGGCCGAAAGCCTGCTCGTCCCGCGCGAGGTGATGGAACGCATCATCTCGGACTATACCCGCGAGGCGGGTGTGCGCGGACTGGACAAGATGCTGGCCAAAATCGCACGCCACCGGGCGAAAGACATCGGTTTCGAACAGGAGTTCAATCCGGAAATCGCCGTCGAAGACCTCGAAAAAATCCTGGGCATGCCCAAATTCCGCAACGAGAAATACGAGGTCAGCGGACTTACGGGCGTCGTTACCGGACTTGCATGGACCGAAGTGGGCGGCGACATCCTCTACATCGAATCGATACTCAGCCCCGGCAAGGGCAAGCTGAGCCTGACGGGGAACCTCGGCGACGTGATGAAGGAATCGGCCACCATCGCCCTCGAATGGACGAAAGCCCACTATGCGGAACTCGGCATCGACCGGGAGAAATTCGAGCATTTCGACATCAACGTACACGTTCCCGAAGGGGCCATTCCGAAGGACGGGCCGAGCGCCGGCATCACCATGGTGACGTCGCTGGTATCGACCTATACGGGGCGCAGGGTGAAAGACCGCATCGCCATGACGGGCGAGACCACCCTGCGCGGGCGGGTGATGCCCGTAGGCGGCATCAAGGAGAAAATTCTCGCCGCCAAACGGGCGGGCATTTCCGAAATCATCCTCAGCGAAGACAATGCGAAGGACATCGCAGAAATCAAGGAAGACTACATCGAAGGGCTGAAATTCCATTTCGTCCGCACCAACGACGAGGTACTCGCCCTCGCCCTCGAAAAATAGGGGGGAACGAAACCCCGAAACCATCCCCGGAGCCTATGCTCCGGGGATTTTTCATGTACTGCACGGACAGGCACCGGTTCGGCTCTGCCCGCAGGCCGCACCGGTGCAGCTGCGGGGCTTCAATGCCGGCGACAGTGCACCCGGTACCGGTATGGAGAAAAACCGGTCTTGTGCCTGAAAAATCGGCTGAGACAGGACTGGTCGGGAAAGTTGAGCCGGTCGGCTATCTGGGTGACGGAAAGGTCCGATGCGTACAGCAGGGCCTGTATTTCGGCCACGAGCTGTTCGTCGATAAGCTGTTTGGGCGTCTTCCCCGGTGCACACGCCGCCGTGACCGCGCGCAGGTAACGCAGCGAAATGCACAGCTCGCCGGCATAGAACGCTGCGTCGTGCCGCTCGGCGCAGCGGCTCCGCACGAGCGACAGGAACCGGTGGAAGATGGCTTCGCTCCGGGACGGAGCCGCAGAAGCCGTCTTGACGGGAATTTCCCGACACATGGAAACCAGAAACCCCTGCATGAAGTTGCGCCGGGCTATTTCGCCGTATGCTCCCCCGCGGCACACATCGCGGGCCATGTCCATCCACAGGACGGCCGAGCGTCCCGACCCGGAGCCGGCCGGATGCAGGTAGAAAGGCTCGTCGCGCAGATAGCGGATATGCCCGGCATCGATAGGCATCGCTGCTTCGTGGAACAGGGCGGCGGGAAAAGCGAACATCCGCACTCCGAACTCCTCCTCCGCTTCCGTCACGTGCAGAATGGCCCCCGGAAAGAGCAGCAGCTGGGCTCCGGGCTCCATGCGGTAGCGTTCGATTCCCGTCGAAACATCGGCCCTGCCGCGCATGCACAGTATGTTTACGCCGTATCCTATCCGAACCGGATAACGGCGGAAAGGCTCCAGCGCCCCTTCCGTATAGGTCATCGACTCAGTATCTCCTTCCTGCCGCACCGTATCCATACATCTTCCCGTCCGCATGCGGGGTTCCCGGACGGAATCCCACAAAACGCCGTATCTGTTTCTGACACGAATGTACGGCGATTTACGGGAACAAACAACCGATTTGTGCCGAAAATGCAATATTCTGACGTAAATATCGTCCTTTCGTGTCAGCCGGATGCGCCGTACCTTTGCAGGCAAAAACGAACGTTATGAAAACCGGCATTCCCTATTCGCACGCCAGGACTTCGGCCGTGCGTTATTCCCATTACCTCATCGTACTGCTGGGTATCCTCACGGCCTTCGGCCCGCTCGTAACGGACATGTACCTGCCTACGCTTCCATCCATGACCGTCTATTTCGGCACCTCGCAGTCGATGGTGCAGATGGGCCTCACGACGAGCATGGCCGGCCTCGCACTCGGACAGCTGCTGTTCGGCCCGCTGAGCGACAAGTTCGGCCGCCGACCGCTGCTTCTCGCCTCGCTGCTGCTGTTCGTCGTATCCACCGTAGTATGCGTTTTCGCCCCGACAATCGCCGTCTTCGTCACGATGCGCCTGTTTCAGGGAATCGGCGCGGCGGGCGGCATCGTCATCTCCCGTTCGGTAGCCGCCGACCGCTACCGCGGCAGAGACCTCGTAGGAGTACTCGCCGTCATCGGCGTCATCAACGGCATCGCCCCCGTAGCCGCTCCCGTACTCGGCGGAATGCTCACGGAAGCCATCGGCTGGCGCGGCATCTTCTGCATCCTGCTGGCACTCGGCATTCTCCTGCTCGGAGGTTCGATGCTGTTCCGCGAATCGCTCCCCACGCACCGCCGGTCGGGCCAGAGCCTGCTGCGCACGTTCGGGAATTTCGGAACCATCCTGCGCAACAAACGCTTTACCCTGTACATCCTGCAACTGGGATTCGCTCAGGGCATCCTCTTTTCGAACATCGCCTCCTCGCCCTTTATCATACAGGAACACTACGGCTTCTCCCCGCTGGAATTCAGCATCGTCTTCGCAGTGAACTCGCTCGCGTTCATGGCCGCTGCCCCGCTGTCGCTGCGTTTCCGCCGCCCGCAGGACGGCATCATGACAAGCTGCATCGGCATGTGCGTGCTTTCGGCCGCCGAACTCGCGGCCCTGTGGGCCGGCTGCGGCTTCTGGGTGTACGAAAGCCTCATGTTCCTGCTGCTCTTTACCATGGCCCTCACCTTCACCCTCTCCACTACGGTGGCCATGGAAAGCGAACGCCGCTATGCGGGCAGCGCTTCGGCCATCCTCGGTGCGGTCTGCTTCGCCTTCGGCGGTATCGTTTCGCCCATCGTAGGAACGGGCGACATCCTCAAAACCACCGGTACGGTTTTCGTCGTATGCGCCGCGGCATCGCTCCTCTGCGCCATCGCCGCCGGACGGCAGCGCCCGACAACACCCGACGCCGGACTTTCCGAACGCCGGGCGGCATAATCTCCCGCCGGGCTGCCGGAACGCGCCCACGCATCCGCAGCTCCGCCGGCAAACCCGGCAAGGTACCGCAGGCGACGCATGCACCGCCCGGAACAACGAGAACGGCCATCGGAAGGTTCCGAACCGGGCATGCTGCCGGCAGGTTCCATCCCCCGTATCCCCGGTTATGCCCTCCCGTATTTCCCGTCCGTTTCCCCGCATCGGCGAAGTCCGGACTGCAAACGGTAGGAAACGGACAGGACGAACAGGACGAAACGGGACAACGTTTCCCGCCGACCGGCGGACGAACGACGCCGGAAAAACGCCTGCATTACGGAACCCGCCCACACCGGACGAACGATGCGTTCATTCCGGAAAACATCTGTCCTGCAAGGTTTTGTCCGGACTCGTCTTCCTTTCGGACCGCCGCTGCCGCACGGAACGGCACAAAAAGCGCATCATATACAGGACATATATTCGGGAATAATCCGTACCTTTGCGCCGCCTTAGGGACGGGAACGCTACCCTGAAACCGGCCGCCGCGTCTCCGGCACCGTCCTCCCGACTCCCCTTTCCGGCCGCAAGCATTTATGACCATATCGAGAAACAACCCTGAGCTGCTGGGGACGGAACCCGTCGGCAAGCTTCTGAAACGATACGCCCTCCCGGCTATCATCGCGATGTCCTCGGCATCGCTCTACAACATCATCGACAGCATTTTCATCGGACACGGCGTGGGTGCCATGGCCATCAGCGGTCTGGCCATCGCCATGCCGCTGATGAACCTCATGGCTGCCTTCGGTTCGCTGGTGGGCGTGGGCGCATCGTCGCTCATCTCCATCCGGCTCGGACAGGGGAACAAACAGCGGGCCTTCCTCATCCTGAGCAACGCCATCATGCTGAACGTGGTGATAGGCCTTACCTTCACCACGCTGGGGCTCATCTTCCTCGACGACATCCTCTACTTTTTCGGAGCCAGCGACCAGACCATTCCCTACGCCCGCAGCTTCATGCGCATCATTCTCGCCGGCAACGTCGTCACGCACGTCTATATGGGGATGAACGAAATCCTGCGCGCTTCGGGCTACCCGAAAAAGGCGATGGGCATCATGCTGACCGCCGTGCTCATCATCGTCTGCCTCAACCCGCTCTTCATCTTCGGGTTCGGCTGGGGCGTGCGCGGTTCGGCTATCGCCACCATCTCCGGGCAGTGCGTGGCGCTCGTACTCGAATTCGTCCATTTCCTCAACCGCAAACACTTCCTGTACCTCAAGCGCGGTACGTTCCGCTTCATCGGAACCATCGTACGCAAGGTGCTCTCCATCGGTCTGGCCCCGTTCCTGCTCAACGTCTGCGCCAGTATCGTCGTCATCTTCATCAACAACGCCCTCAAAAAAACGGGCGGCGACATCTCCATCGGAGCCTACGGCATCGTGAACCGCGTGCTGATGCTCTTCGTGATGATTGTGAACGGACTCAACCAGGGCATGCAGCCCATCGTGGGCTACAACTACGGCGCCCGTCAGTTCGACCGCGTCATCCGGACGCTGAAACTGAACATCATGTGCGCCGTCTGCGTCACCACCTTCGGCTTCATTCTGGGCCACTTCTTCCCGCACCTGGTCGCAGGCATGTTCACCGACGACCCGACGCTGCTGGGCGTGGCGGAAATGGGACTGAAGGTAGCCCTGCTCGCCTTCCCCATCGCCGGCTTCCAAATCGTCTCCTCCGGTTTCTTCCAGTATATCGGCAAACCGCAGAAAGCCATCCTGCTGTCGCTCACGCGCCAGCTCCTGTTCCTCGTACCGCTGCTGGCCGTCCTGCCCGACCGGTACGGTACCATGGGCGTATGGGCGAGCATGCCCATCGCCGACTGCCTCGCGGCATTCCTCGCCGGGGTGCTCCTCTTCTTCCAGATACGCAAGATGCGCAGGCATCCGGACGAAATCAAGGTCATTTGACCTTCCCGCGTCGCTCCGGTTCAGGTGACGGCACTCCCCGCTCCGTCCGCTGCCGGGCAAGAACGGGAAAGCGGAAAAAGTGCCGGCCAACCGGATGCAGGCCAAACGTAAACGGCGGGCGGATATTTCGCATATCCGCCCGCCGCCGTACCGGTAACCGTACCTGTGCCTATTCGATTTCCCAGTCGCAGCCGTCCTTACGGTCTTTGACACGGATGCCGATTTCGTTCAACCGGTCCCGAATACGGTCGGAAGCGGCCCAATTCTTCGCGGCCTTCGCCTCGGCACGTACTTCGAGCAGCATTTCCACCAGCGGCGTCACCAAGTCGTCGGCTTCGGCGGCCTTCTCGTCGCGCAGGCCGAGCACATCGAACACCACGGCATGCACCAGCGTGTGCAGCCGGTCGAGGTCTTCCGCCGTTATGGACTGCTGTTTTTCGTAAATCTGATTGATGATGCGCACCCAGTCGAACAGGGCGGCTATCACGAGCGGAGAGTTCAGGTCGTCGCTCATCGCCTCCTCGTAACGCTCCCGCAGGTCATCCACCCGCACGGTAGAACGTTCCGAAGGGGTGAGCCTGCCGAGCGTCTCAATTCCTTTCATCAACCGGTCGAGCCCCTTTCCCGCAGCCTGAAGGGCCTCGTTGGAAAAGTCGAGCGTCGAGCGGTAATGCGCCTGGAGGATGAAAAAGCGGACGGTCATCGGCGAATAGGCCTGCGCGAGCAGCGGATGGTCGCCCGTGAAAAGCTGTTCAAGGGTAATAAAGTTGCCCAGCGACTTGCCCATCTTCTGCCCGTTGATGGTTATCATGTTGTTGTGCACCCAGTATTTCGCGGCACCGTGCCCCTCGGCCGCGGTGTTCTGCGCCAGCTCGCATTCGTGGTGGGGGAACATCAGGTCCATGCCGCCGCCGTGTATGTCGAAGGTTTCGCCGAGGTATTTGGTACTCATGGCCGAACACTCCATGTGCCAGCCGGGGAACCCGTCGCTCCAGGGCGAGGGCCAGCGCATGATGTGTTCCGGAGCCGCCTTCTTCCAGAGGGCGAAATCGGCCGGAGAACGCTTGTCGCCCTGACCGTCGAGGTCGCGCGTACCGCACAGCATGTCGTCGAGCCGGCGCCCCGACAGGATGCCGTACTCGTAGTCCCGGTTGTACCGTTCCACGTCGAAATAGACCGAACCGTTGCTGACATAGGCATAGCCGCGGTCGAGTATGCGCTGCACGAAGGCAATCTGTTCGATGATGTGCCCCGAAGCGAGCGGCTCTATCGAAGGCGACAGCACGCCGAGGGCGCGCATGGCATCGTGGTACCGCTCCGTATAATAATGGGCGATTTCCATAGGCTCCAGCTCTTCGAGCCGCGCCTTTTTCGTTATCTTGTCCTCCCCTTCGTCGGCGTCGTTCTCCAGATGGCCCACGTCGGTGATGTTGCGCACGTAGCGCACCTTGTAGCCGAGCGAGCGCAGGTAGCGGAACAGCAGGTCGAAGGTAATGGCCGGCCGGGCATGGCCCAGATGCGGGTCGCCGTATACGGTGGGGCCGCAAACGTAGATACCCACATGGGGCGGACTGACCGGTTCGAACGGCTCCTTGCGCCGGGTAAGGGTATTGTAGAGCATCGGTTTCGGATTCATCATACGGATATTGCTTAGTGGTTCGGAACTTCCCTCCGGCCCGCGGCCGGAACGGAAACGGGACAGGAACGGCCCGCACGGCACGCTGCCGTACATCCCCCGCCCTGCCGTTTGCGATGGTAAAAATAGCAACTTTTTAGGGTATGTCCGGAATATTTGCCGTATTCCTCCGTTATTTTTTTACTTTTGTGAGCCGGGCATATTTTTCCGGAATTTCCACGTTCCGATTTTCGGACCATATACATCGCTGACAGATGAACTATTTCAAGAAGTACGACAGGGTAACGGGGTGGATTGTGTTCGCCATCGCCGCCACCGTTTACCTCCTGACCATGGAACCCACCGCCAGCCTGTGGGACTGCGCCGAATTCATCGCCACATCCTACAAACTCGAAGTGGGCCATCCTCCCGGAGCTCCGCTCTTCATGATGATTTCGCGCTTCTTTACCCTCTTCGCCCCCGGAGCGGAGTATGCGGCGGTCATGGTGAACACCATGTCGTCGCTGGCCAGTGCGTTCACCATCCTCTTTCTTTTCTGGAGCATCACCCACCTGGGGCGCCGGATAGTCGCCGGACGGGGCGGGGAACTCACGCCGGCCCGCACATGGACCGTCATGGGTGCCGGCATCGTCGGAGCCCTGGCCTACACCTTTACCGACACGTTCTGGTTCTCGGCCATCGAAGGCG
Source organism: Candidatus Tidjanibacter gallistercoris (assembly GCA_019114205.1). Classification (GTDB taxonomy): domain Bacteria; phylum Bacteroidota; class Bacteroidia; order Bacteroidales; family Rikenellaceae; genus Tidjanibacter; species Tidjanibacter gallistercoris. The sequence goes on from DXFY01000039.1 coordinate 19,776, forward strand.
AGGTATACGCGCTTTCGTCGCTGTTCACGGCCGTCGTCGTGTGGGCCATTCTCAAATGGGAGGAGGTCGCCGACGAACCGCATGCCGACCGCTGGCTCGTGCTCATCGCCTATCTGATGGGGCTCTCCATCGGCGTGCACCTGCTCAACCTGCTCGCCATTCCGGCCATCGTATTCATCTACTATTTCAAGAAAACGCCGAAAGTGACCGCATGGGGCGTGGTCAAAGCCACGCTGACAGCTGCCGCCATCCTGCTCTTCATCAACAACATCGTCATCCCCTATACCGTAGCGGCGGGCGCCGTCGTGGACCGCTGGTTCGTCAACGGACTCGGACTGCCGGTCAACAGCGGGCTGCTCACGTTCGTGCTGCTGCTCTTCGCCCTGCTCGCCGCGGGCGTCTATGTCACCTACCGTAAGGGGAAGGCGGTCTGGAACACCGTACTGCTCTGTCTTACGGTCATTCTGGTCGGTTACAGCAGCTACGCTTCGGTGGTCATCCGCGCCGCGGCGAATCCGCCGATGAACAGCAACGACCCCGACAATGCCTACGGGTTGCTCTATCTCCTCAACCGCGACCAGTACGGTTCGAAACCGGTGCTCTTCGGCGCCCAGTATTCCGCACCAATCGAAGACATCAAGTACGACCGGAAATATTACCTCGACACGGAGGGAAAATACCGGGCGAGCGAATACGTGGCGGACTACACCTATCCCGCCGAGTTCGTCACTCTCTTCCCGCGCATGTGGTCCACCAGTCCCGCACACATCGAGGGATACAAAGAATGGGGCCGGATAGACAAGGGACGGCCGGTCTTCTATCGCGGGGAACGCTACGAAGTGCCCACCAGCAGCCAGAACCTGCGCTATTTCTTCAGCTACCAGCTGAACTTCATGTACTGGCGCTACTTCCTGTGGAACTTCGTGGGGCGGCAGAGCGACAACCAGTCGTACGGGGAAATCACCGACGGGCAGTGGCTTTCGGGAATCGGCCCCATCGACCGGCTCTATCTGGGGCCGCAGGAGGACCTTCCGTCGGAGATGGCGGACAACAAGGGCCGCAACAAATATTATTTCCTGCCCTTCATCCTCGGCATCATCGGTCTGATTTACCAGCTCAACCGCGACCCGAAAAACTTCACCGCGGTGATGTGGCTCTTCATCATGATGGGCATCATGCTGGTCTTCTATTTTAACCAGACTCCGTCGGAGCCCCGCGAACGGGACTACATCTACGCCGGTTCGTTCTACGCCTTCTCCATCTGGATAGGACTGGGCGTGATGTGCGTCCGGGACTGGGTGGAGAAAATCACCAAAAAGGACAGCGTGGCGACGGCAGTCCTGGCAACCGCGGTATGCTGCTGCGTGCCGGCGGTGCTGGCGGCACAGAACTGGGACGACCACGACCGCAGCCACCGCTACGTGGCACGCGACATAGGTTACAACTACCTGATGACCTGCCTGCCGAACTCCATCATCATGAATTACGGCGACAACGACACCTTCCCCCTGTGGTACAACCAGGAGGTGGAAGGCGTGCGGCCCGACGTGCGCATCATGAACCTGAGCTATCTGGACGGAAGCTGGTACATCGACGAGATGAAATACCGCTACAACGAATCGGCTCCGGTGCCCTTCTCGCTGCCGCAGCACAAATACGCCATGTCGGAGAACGATTTCATCTATGTGGAAGAAGTGTTCCAGGAACCCAAACCCATTAGACAGGTAATCGACTTCGTCCGCAGCGACGAGCCCATCAGCCGGATACCGCTCGACGACAAGACATCGGTCGACTTCATCCCCACCCGCACGCTGCTGCTGCCGGTGAACAAGGAACATGCCCTGCAAAGCGGCATCGTGAAACCGGAAGATGCCCACTTGATGGTCGATACGATAGAAATCAAACTTCAGGGTTCTACCCTGCGCAAATCGGAGCTGATGCTCCTCGACCTGCTCGCCAACTTCGACTGGGAGCGGCCGCTCTACTTCACTTCACCGTCCCTGCTGGCAAACCTGGGCCTTCAGGATTACCTCCAGCTCGACGGGTACGCCTACCGTTTCGTCCCGATACAAACGCCCCATACCGACCTCTGGAATACCGGACGTATCGACACGGACCTCCTCTACGACAACCTGATGCACGTTTACCGGTACGGAAACGTTTCCGACCCGAGAGTTTACGTGGACACGTTCGTCAACTACAATTTCAATGCGACCAACATCCGCGTGGCTTTCGCCCGACTGGGCATGGAACTCGCCCGTCAGGGCAAGAAGGAGCAGGCCGTCGAAGTGCTCGATTACGGACTGGAACAAATGCCCGTCGCGCATTTCCAGTACACCTATCAATACCTGCCCTACATCCGGGCCTACTATGCAGCCGGAGCCGTGGAGAAGGGCGACGCGCTCTTCGACAGCTACGAACAGAACCTCGAAGAGTATGTCGATTACTTCCTGTCCTTCCCCGACAACCGTCAGTACCTCGTCGAGAACCAGCTGACCGACAAACTGACGGCACTGGCCGAACTGCACCGCATCGCCGAAGACTACGGCCGTACCGACCGGGCGGCCCGAATCTTGAACCTCTTCGACTGGCTGTTCGGCCCGGAGGTGCAACCGGATTATCAGGAATACGAACGCAACGGAGTACCGGCGGAATAATCCCTGCCGGTACATGCGCAAGGCAAAGGGGCGGATGAAACGATGTCATCCGCCCCTTTGCTGATTCGTTCCCCCGATAGACCGCATACGGGAAAACCGTACAGCCGAATCAATTTCCCACATCCAGCAGGGGAAGATTAAGTATCCGCGAACGCGTCACGGTAAACGGCTGTTTGGTATGTTTGATAATAACGCCGCCATCGGAGGTGGCGAAACGGAACTGCGTACCGGCCGCATATTCTCCGGCCGGCACTATCGCATAGAACTCCGAAGGAGTATCGGTCAGTTGTACCGTTCCCGTCCAAACGATTTCGAATTCGGAACCGTGCGGAGAATTGAGGAACGTCGTCTCATAAGTCTCTTCGTTTATCTGAAACCGGCCGGTCACTTCCTTGTTCGCCGCCGTAGTGTCGATATAAACGGCTTTGACCGTAATGTTATCGCCCGTTACAGGGAAACATATCAGCCCGAAGGGACAGACGAAGTTTATCTTGCCATCGGCACCCGCCGCGCCGTACATCGGGTAATCGACGACGTTTTCAAGGCCGAGATATATTTCGCGCGGCGCTTCGAGCACCACTTCCCGGTTCTCCGGCGTAATGGTAACGAACATGGCCGGGTAACCGGCAATGAGCGAATGATAGGTATCGGGCAATTCCATAGGAACCTGAACATCCGGGTCGCTCGAATATGCGAACCCGCTGTAAACGAACTCCGCCTCGCTCGTACCGATACCGCTCTGAATATTGAAAACGCGCATAGCACCCTGCACGCCGGTATCGAAATGAATGATGATGCCGTCGTCCGTCTTCCACACAATCGGATGCGGCTCCGTCCCTTCCTGAATGACGGTACGCTGTGTCTCTGCTTCCCGACCGGATGCGCCGAACAGCGTCGCCGGCGCTGCCGCAGCCACGGGTTGCGCGATGGAGGCGTGCAATATGAAATCCTCCTCGCCGGATACTGTCTCCCCGGCTTCGTTGCAGGCCGCGAACGCAAGGACGCCCATCGCGCCTGCCGCAGCCAGAAAAGAATGTCTCAGATGCTTCATAATCAAATATTTTATTCCCAGAAATCTGCAGACGAAGAACCGAGGGTGTCCTCGCCGACGCTCTCGATAGAATTACCCGTAGGCTGGACGGAAATAGCGATTCCCTGCTCCGCAGCGAACGATTCGTATACAACGACGGGCGCCTCATACCCTTGTCTACAATCTTTTGTAAATTTCATAATTCAAATTTTAATCAAACATACAAAAGATAAGAGCAAACAGCATGCCGGAACAACAGCGATACCGCAAAAACGAATAGACAATTACTCGGAAATGACGCCGGAACCGACCAGTTCCTCGCCGGCATACCATGCGGCGAACTGACCGGGTGTGATGCCGCGCTGCGGCGTGTCGAAGACGATGTAGGCTCCGTCGGGCTGCAGGTGCAGCACACCGCCCTGCAACGGCTGCCGATAGCGTATCCGGAAAGAAAAGCGGGCGCTCTCCCCCGCCGCGAGCCGCCTGTCGGGACTTACCCAATGCACCTCGCCGGGCAGGATTCTGAGCGCCTGCCGGTAAAGTCCCGGATGCCCTTGCCCCTGACCGACATAGACCGTGTTCGATACGGTATCGGTGGCGATGATGAAGAGCGGTTCGGCCCGGCCGCTCACGCCGAGCCCCTTACGCTGACCGACGGTATAATAGTGCGCCCCGTTGTGGCTGCCGACCGTTCTGCCGTCCGAGGGAAGGTAGCGGTACGGCAGCGCCCGTTCCGCGACAGCCGTACGCGCGGCTGCGGCGGCATAGCCCGGCCAATCGGCCGGTATCTCCACGATGGCGCCCTGCCGCGGAACGAGCTTCTGCTGCAGGAACACGGGCAGGTCCACTTTGCCCACGAAACAGATTCCCTGCGAATCCTTGCGTTTGGCCGTGGCGAGCTTCTGTTCGGCCGCGATGCGGCGTACGTCGGGCTTCAACATGCCTCCGATGGGAAAAAGGGCCCGCGCAAGCTGCCCCTGAGACAACTGGCAAAGGAAATAACTCTGGTCCTTGTTCGGGTCGGAACCCGCCAGCAGCCGGTGATACACCTTTCCGTCCCGCTCTTCGTCCAGACGACGGCAATAGTGGCCCGTGGCGACATAATCGGCGCCGAGCCGCAGCGCCTCCTCCAGAAAGGCGTCGAACTTTATCTCCCGGTTGCAGAGCACGTCCGGATTGGGCGTCCGCCCGCGCCCGTATTCGGCGAACATGTACTCCACCACACGCTCGCGGTACTGCCCGCTCAGGTCCACGAAACGGAACGGTATGTCGAGCCGCTTGGCCACCAGCTCGGCGAACACCTGGTCGTCGTACCAGGGACAGTCGCCTTCGAGCGTCCCCGTCGTATCGTGCCAGTTGCGCATGAACAGCCCTATGACATCATATCCCTGCTCCTTCAGCAGGTAGGCGGCCACCGACGAATCCACTCCGCCGGAGAGCCCGACCACGACCCTTGTTTTTCCGTGCTTCATACCCGCAAAATTACGACATAATCCGGATATTCCGCAGGCATCCGCCACCGACGCCGAAGGGAATCCCTGCCGGAAGAGGGAACCGTTCCCCGCCCCGGCGAACGGACGGGGCGCGGGATGCCGCAGGCTCCGAAACCCACGCACGGGCAAGCCGGCGAAAGAGACGATATCCCCATCATTTTTTCGGAATCCGGTCGCCGCACCGCAACCGTTCCGCCGAAAATCCGTATCTTTAAGAGTTCAAAAACGCCCCGATGCACCACCACGGAAAAGCCCGCCGCACCGAAGTTCCCGCCTGTCCGCACGACGCGGCGCTGCCGCACCACGCACCATACACAGCGCCGTACCGGTTGCTGCTGCTCCTGCTGCCCGTCATTTTCCTGCTGCCCGGACGGGCATCGGCCCAATACAAGCGGGTATCGGTGGCTTTTTACAACGTCGAGAACCTGTTCGATACCCTCCCCGACCCGTTCCGAAACGACCGCGACTTCACCCCTTCGGGACGCTACCGATGGGACACGGAACACTACCGAAGGAAACTTGCCCGTATCGCCCGGACAATCGACGACGCCGGATTCGATGTGGTGGCGCTCGCCGAAACGGAAAGTGAGACGGCCGTACGCGACCTGGTGGCAACTCTCTCGGACGACTACAGTTTCATCCACCGCAGCACCTCGGACAGCCGCGGCATCGACCTGGCGCTGCTTTACAAGGGAGACAAGTTTTTCCCGGACGAAATCAGCCAGATAGCGTCCCGCACTTCCCGCGAATTCCTTTTCGTCCGGGGCGAGCTCATCGGCTGCGAAACGGGCATTCTGGTCTGCCACATGCCCTCGAAGTTCAACGACCGCGCCTACCGCATGCGGGCGGCGGACAGGCTCGCCGAGGTAGCCGACTCGCTCCGTTTCGCGGCAGGCTGCGACCGGCTCATCATCCTGGGCGACCTCAACGGCGAACTGCAAGAAGCACCGCTCCGACATGCCTTCGGCCCCTGCCGCGGAGGCCGCGTAGCCGACGGCACGCTTTACGACGCCCTGTACGCTACCCGGTTGAACGGTTTCGGCTCCTACTGCTGGAACGGCCGGTGGCTGCTGTACGACAACATACTCGTATCGGAAACGTTCCTCGCCGGCACGGGCCTGCACCTGGAAGATGCGGGCGTCTTCGTCCGCCGCTATCTGCTGACCGGAGACGGTTCCGGAACGCCCTACACCGAAAAGCGCGGATACCCGTTCCGAACCTTTTCCGGGGCACGATATTTGGGAGGTTACAGCGACCATTTACCGGTTTTTATTATTTTATGCCGATAATTTTGCAATTTGATTAAAAATCATTATATTCGCAATCCCTTTGTCGCGCAGGCATTGCGCGCATGCGTCCGACGATGCGCCGGCAATCCGGTCAGATACACCACTTCACGTTACAAACACATAATAACTAACATCCTATGTCAACAATCAAAAGAGTCTACACGTTCGGTAACAAACAGGCCGAAGGAAACGGCAAAATGCGGGAACTTCTCGGAGGGAAAGGCGCCAACCTGGCGGAGATGAACCTCGTGGGAATCCCCGTTCCCCCCGGATTCACGATAACCACCGAGGTATGTACGGAATATTACGAGAAAGGCCGCGACGCGGTAGTGGAAACGATACGTCCCGAAGTGGAAAAGGCCATCCGGGGCGTAGAGGAACAGACGGGCATGAAGTTCGGCAGCAACACCACCCCGCTGCTGGTATCGGTACGTTCCGGGGCCCGCGCCTCGATGCCCGGCATGATGGACACCATCCTCAACCTCGGACTGAACGACACCGCTGTGGAGGCCCTTGCCAAACGCACCGGCAACGACCGTTTCGCATGGGATTCGTACCGCCGTTTCGTACAGATGTACGGCGATGTGGTACTCGGCATGAAACCGCAGAGCAAGGAAGACGAAGACCCGTTCGAAGTCATCATCGACGAAATGAAACGGGAACGGGGCGTCCGGCTCGACACGGAACTCACCACGGATGACCTGCGCGAACTGGTAAAACGCTTCAAGGCGGCCGTCAAGGAACGTACGGGTTCCGACTTCCCGACCGACCCGTGGGAACAGCTGTGGGGCGCAGTCATGGCCGTCTTCCAGAGCTGGATGAACGAACGCGCCATTCTCTACCGCAAGCTGAACAACATCCCGGCCGAATGGGGAACCGCCGTCAACGTACAGGCCATGGTCTTCGGCAACATGGGCGACCGGTCGGCGACGGGCGTGTCCTTCACGCGCGATGCCGCAACGGGCGAAAACATATTCAACGGGGAATACCTCGTCAATGCGCAGGGCGAAGACGTGGTGGCCGGCATCCGCACCCCGCAGCAGATAACCCTCGAAGGTTCGCGCCGTTGGGCCGCCGCACAGGGCGTCAGCGAAGAGGAACGCAAGGCCAAATATCCCTCGCTCGAAGAGGTGATGCCCGCCGCCTACAAGGAACTGTTCGAGATACAGGAGCACCTGGAACGCTACTTCACCGACATGCAGGACCTGGAGTTCACCATACAGGACGGAAAGCTGTGGATGCTCCAGACGCGCAACGGCAAACGAACCGGCGCCGCCATGCTCAAAATCGCGATGGACATGCTCGCCGAAGGGCTCATCGACGAGAAGACGGCCGTTCTCCGCTGCGAGCCGGCCAAGCTCGACGAACTGCTCCACCCGATATTCGACGCCACGGCCATGAAGCATGCACGGGTGCTCACCAAAGGGCTTCCGGCTTCTCCGGGTGCGGCGACGGGCGAAGTGGTCTTTTTCGCCGAAGACGCCGCACAATGGAACCGCGACGGCAAGAAGGTGATTCTGGTCCGTATCGAAACCTCGCCGGAAGACCTCAGCGGCATGAATGCCGCGGAAGGTATTCTGACGGCCCGTGGAGGCATGACTTCGCATGCGGCCGTAGTGGCCCGCGGCATGGGCAAATGCTGCGTGTCGGGCGCCGGGGAACTCATCATCGACTACAAGGCACGCACCATCAGGGTGGGCGACACGGTCATCCGGGAAGGCGACTGGATTTCGCTGAACGGTTCGACGGGCGAAGTTTACCTCGGCGAGGTAGCCACCAAGGCCGCGGAACTCAACGACGACTTCAACAAGCTGCTCGGCCTGGCCAAGAAATATTCCGTCATGCGCGTCCGGGCCAATGCGGATACTCCGAACGATGCCAAAACGGCCTTCTCGTTCGGTGCGGAGGGCATCGGCCTCTGCCGTACGGAACACATGTTCTTCGAGAACACCCGCATCAAGGCCATGCGCGAGATGATTCTCGCGGACGACGAAGCGGGGCGCCGGGTGGCGCTCGCCAAGCTGCTCCCGATGCAGCGCGGCGACTTCGAATCGCTCTTCGAGGTGATGAACGGCTATCCGGTTACCGTCCGCCTGCTCGACCCGCCGCTGCACGAATTCGTGCCGCAGGATGAAAAGGGACAGCGGGAGATGGCCGAAGAAATGAACGTCAGCTACGAAAAAATCAAGGCCCGCGTGGATGCGCTGCACGAGGTGAACCCGATGTTGGGCCACCGCGGATGCCGTCTGGGTAACACCTATCCGGAAATCACCGAGATGCAGGCTCGTGCCATCATCGAAGCGGCGATGAATGTCGAAAAACGCGGCATACCGGTAAAGGTGGAAATCATGGTACCGCTCGTGGGCAACCACAAGGAACTCCGCTACCAGCGGGATATCATCGAGAATGTCGCGGAAGCGGTATTCGCCGAACGCAACGACAAAATCCGGTTCATGGTGGGAACGATGATTGAAATACCGCGCGCCGCCGTCACTGCCGGACAAATCGCGGAAGTAGCCGACTTCTTCTCGTTCGGTACCAACGACCTTACGCAGATGACGCTCGGCTTCTCGCGCGACGACATCGGCAAGTTCCTGCCGGTCTATCTCGAAAAGGGACTCATCAAGGCCGACCCGTTCCAGACGCTTGACCAGAACGGCGTGGGCCAGCTCGTCAAACAGGGAGTATTCAACGGCCGCGATGTAAAACCGCAGCTCAAATGCGGCATCTGCGGCGAGCACGGAGGCGACCCCGCCTCTGTGGAATTCTGCCACTTCGCAGGGCTCAACTACGTTTCCTGCTCTCCGTTCCGCGTACCCATCGCATGGCTCGCGGCGGCACATGCAGCACTGAAATAACAACCTTGCACCATTGTGCAGTCGGGCCGCTCCACGATGGAACGGCCCGATTTTTTGTCATCATCGGCAGAAAAGCCGCAGAACAATCCGTACGGCCCCACAATTATGCATCCGCCTTATCGAAAAGTACCGACACCATATTGTCAATAATAAATATCGAAAACAGACCGTTTATAGAATAACACAAGACGAAGGAATATACAGAAATGACCACAATATAAATTCATAAACATACCCCGAATACCGGCACGAAATGCATGGGAAATCGGACAAATAACCTGCACAACACCGTTAAACGCACGACAGACGCATAAAGTACAAAAGGATACCTTGCAATATAACCCAAAAAATGAATATGCAAATATATTAATACGGCATCTATTGTAACATTTTTATTCGTATCATTGGATGATGTTTGCCGAACGTAAAATAGTATGCGTTCGGCAGGTCGTAATCTATATAAACAACTAATTGCATTTATGAAAAGGTTTGTTACCGTAAAAATCATTATGGCGCTTTCCGTTGCAGCGGCTTCCCTGGCCGGCTGCACCAAAACGGAGGAAAGCTACCAGTATGTGAACCTGAGCCAGGTATCGTGCTCGTTCCTCGGAGAGGGCAGCCAGCCGCTCGCAATCACAGTCAAGGCATCGCCCGCGACGTGGGAAGCGACGCCGGGTGCCACATGGGTAAAAGTGGAGCGCACCGACGACCGGACGCTGACCGTTACCGTAGAAGACAACGAAACCGGAGCCGAACGCAGTACCGTAAT
>DXFY01000040.1 GCA_019114205.1 Candidatus Tidjanibacter gallistercoris
GTTTGAATAAACCATGATTCGCATATCCCTTGACAGTCATTAAAGTAAAGTCAAAAATGGAGGAGAGAAAAGATATGACTGGCCAAAGCCGAACCATACTTGTCAACTTTCTCTTTTGGTTAGAACAAGCAGCTAAAATATACACGAACTCATCTCTGATTTTGCCACATTAATCAGCGAACAAATCACCGATATGCCCTATCTTTGCGAACCGGAAGTTTCGGAACAAAAGAGAGCGATTTTTCTCTTTTTCCCTCCGTTTCGAGGTAAACGATGATTAAGAATGTCAAATCTTCGATTTTCGGAGAAATACAAGTAAATTTTCGAGACCTCTATTTTCCAAACAGCAAACTACTGATAATCAGCATCAATAATATACTTTATAGGAAATTCACGGAACGATGCAGGAAGTAAGGGCGAAAAAGGCGTTGGGACAACATTTCCTGACGGATGCGAACATAGCGCGCCGGATAGCCGATGCGCTGTCCGCAGGCGGTGACGTACTGGAAGTGGGGTGCGGAACGGGAATGCTCACGCAGTTTCTGCTGGAGCGCCGCGACATTACCCTTTACGGCGTCGAGGTGGACGGAGAAAGCATCGCCTGCCTGCACCGTCGTTTCCCGGATTTCGCACCGAGGCTTTACGGGGAAGATTTCCTCCGGATGCCTTTGCGGGAAATGTTTCCCGACGGGGTGAAGGTCATCGGCAATTTCCCGTACAATATTTCCTCTCAAATATTTTTCAAGATACTGGAATGCCGCGACCTGGTGCCCGAAAGCGTGGGCATGGTACAGAAGGAGGTCGCCGTCCGGCTGGCCGAACCGCCCGGAAGCCGCGATTACGGCATCCTCAGCGTGCTGTTGCAGGCGTGGTACGACATCGAATATCTTTTTACCGTTCACGAACATGTATTCGCCCCGCCGCCCAAGGTCAAAAGCGCCGTGATACGCCTGCGCCGCAACGGAGTGCGGGAACTCGGATGCGACGAGGCGCTGTTCGTCCGGGTAGTGAAGGCGGCCTTCTCGCAGCGGCGCAAGATGCTGAAAAATCCTCTGAGAACCGTATTCGGCGACTTCGGCGGAGCGGAACATCCGTGGTTTACCCGCCGTGCCGAAACGCTTTCCGTCACGGAATTCGTGGAGCTTACCCGCTGGGTAGAGGCGCACGGAACCGTCCGCTGACCGCGTTATCGCCGCGTCGGTATCCTGTGGCAGGAAGGGGCCGTCGGTGCTGCGGTCGTAGAGGGATGTGCCGTATCCTGTCCGATTCGGGAATGGACACGCAGTCAGCGCAATGTCGTCGATGGAGGGGAGGAGAAATGACGGTCGCCGTAATCATCGGCTCAGAACGTTTTCCGCTTCGGTGAATTGCCAGGTCAGCCGTTCTCTCGGCTGGCGGGGCATGCCGCCGATGACCAGCAGGCACGAATCGCGTATCAGCTGCCGGATGAAGGCGGAAGACAGGTCGCCGTCGAGCAGGACGGAATTCCAGTGTTTCTTGTTCATATGCCATGCCGCGTCGATGTCGGGATAAGAATCCCGCAGGTCCAAGGCGCGCGACGGTTCGCATTTGAGCGCCACGTGGTCGGCATGCAACATGTCCGTCATGGCGAATTTTTGCCCGCCACTTTGTAAACCAGCGTCGCTTCATCGAATGGCGTGGTTTCCTCGCTTTCCGGAAAAGAGAGGCAGTAGGCGCGGAGTTCGAGAATATCCATAAATATACAGTGCTGGTTCAACTAAAGATACGGAAAATATCCGAAGGGGCTGCGGTCATTTTTATCAGCGGGTTGTGCCGCGGCTCGTGTGATGGCAGTCCGTCGACCGGGCTGTGCATGTATGGTATATTACGTCGGGCAGGCTTTCGGCAAGAGAACCTTTCTTGCGGAACGGTATCCCGGAGCGAGCCGCCGCGGGTGCTGCTCGTCGTAAGGATTCGGAAAAGGCTGCCGGGTTCAGGGGCATACGGTCGAGTGCCTGTAGTGCGTTGTCTGCGGAGGGAAAAAAGGCCGTTCCTCGGGGAACGGCCTGCGCCGTATGTCAGAAGATGAACTGGAGGCCTGCCTGATAACCGATGTAGGTTTGTTGCAGAATTTTGTCCGTATGTCCCGTCCAGAGATGGTTTTCGGGGAACAGGTCGATATCGTCCGTTCCCTGCGACATCATGTAGTTGAAACTGACGCCGCCGAAAAGATTGTAGTGCTTTCCGATTCGGAAGGAGGGGGCGAAAAGGTAGCCGAAGTTGAGGACGGGCAGGGAAGAGGAGGCTCCGATGGTCGTCGCCTTGAATTCGTTGTTCAGCTCGAACCATTTGCAGACCGGAATGTGGATGCCGTATCCCGCTTCCGTCGTTATACCGTTGCCTCCGGCTTTGTGGTTGTAACCGACACCCAGGATACCGTACGTATATTTACCGCCGGAGCGGAACGATACGACAGCATTTCCCAGCATGTCGTAAGTCAGGGCGATGCCTTTTTCCCCTTCTTCGATGATATTGACGATTCCGATGGGGAAATCGCTCTCTTCGGCCACGTTGACCAATACGGCGAACTGGACGCCCTTCACTTCTTCGGCCACATTGACCAACCCGGCGAATTGCAGCCCTTTCACATCTTTTGCGGTATTGAGTAGGCCGGCGAACTGGATTCCTTTTACGTTACCGGCCGTGTTCAGCAAACCGGCGAACTGCACCCCCTTGAAGCTGCCTTTCGTGCTGTTGCTCAACCCGCCGAACATGACGCCCTTGCTGTCGTCGCCCGAATAATTGACCAATCCGGAGAATTGCATTCCCTTGAAGCCGTCGGCGATGTTGCACATTCCCGTGAACTGGAGCCCGGAGAAACGCCCTGTCGTACCGTTGCCCAATCCGCCTACCATAACACCGCGGCTGTGTTCACCGGAACGGTTCACCATACCGGAGAGTTGCAGTCCTTTATAGCTTTTCCGTGTGATGTTGGTCAGCCCGGCGAGTGCCACTCCCCTGCCTTTATGACCTATATAGTTGGAAATCCCGGCTATCTGTACCCCGGCTGCCCGGTCGGAAACGATGCTGCACAACCCGGATACAACCAGGTTCTCTTCGTTCTTCGAAGTTCCTATCAGTAGATTGACGGATGCTCCGTTTGTGTATTCGCCGGCCTGCGCACCGTTCGTATTCAGCGGAGCGAGCAGGCCGAAACTGAATGCGGCATAAGGGGAATCGTGTTTCTGTGCGGAAGCGCTGCCGCACGCCAATAAAGCGAATGAAAGAAAGAATAGTGTTTTTTTCATGGTTTTATCGTACTTGTGGTCATGTTCTGAATATTCTCCTTGCAGCTACCGGAACGGACGTACTGCGTGCAGACAATCCGACTTCGGATTCCTCCCCCCCCCTTCGGGTTCGGCCTCCGCACCTGCGGAACCGCCTTCCTTCCCGGCAGGACGGATTCCTTAGAGCTTCGTAATCGGCACAGGCTCGCAGCCTTCTCCCGCTGTCCGCACCCGGTAAGGAACGGAGACCGTTCGGACGGGAGCGGTCGTCTGTTCGTGCACGTTCAGGAACCGGAACGGTTTCATACGCGGAGAAAGCACTGTTCCGTTTTGAAAACACAAAAATACGAAAAAGCCGTTTGCGGAAAAACAATAAATATTTTGCAGTTTCGGAAGCGCTGCGAAGGAAAGGGCATCCTTCGGGGTGGAAAAGACATGTGGCGGAGTGTGCCAGTTCGCTCAAAAAAACGATGGCTCCGCATCGAATTGCGGAGCCATGCTGTTGCC
>DXFY01000041.1 GCA_019114205.1 Candidatus Tidjanibacter gallistercoris
AGCAGCATCGAATTACCGTCTATTATTGCCACAATGCCAATGTTCCGATTCCCTTTGATTGGCAACTAATTAAACACCGAAAGCATACCAAAAAAGCCGCTCGAATTGAGCGGCTTTTTTGGTATACAAAAGTATATAGTTGGGATAGCGAATTTGTTTTGTTACTTCAGTATTTTTAGCAACAAAATAGCAACAAATATCGAGCAATTATGCGTTTTATCGGGAAAATCACAAAAACAACCAAAAAAATCCCATAACCAAATATAAATCACTATATTTCAGTAATTTATATTTGATTTTTCGTCATTTCTCTATCTTTTTTATAGATTTGATAACTGTTCACGATATTCTGCCAGATGACATAGGCGGCGGGCGCTACCGAGGAGAGCGGGTCGAGCCATGTCTGCGCCATCCAGATGGCCAGCACCGTATTTTTCTGTCCTATGGACTGTCCGCCCGCCACGGTATCGCCGAACCTACGACCGATGTACCGGCCGAGCGCGAACTGTCCCAGACAGACGACCAGTGCGACTGCGGCGAGGAGTAATTCGACGGTATAATTCTCTTTCGGCTGCGCCAGCAGAAACTCCACCGTGCGGCCCAGCACCACGGTCAGCGATGCCGCCCATATCCAGAACGAAATGATTTGTCGGTCGCGCACGGCCTTGTGCCAGCGGGGAGCGAAACGTTCCAATAGTACGGCACACACGAAGGGCAGGATGAGCAGCGGCACCACTTTCCACAGAATGATACCGACCGACCGGACGAACGAAAGTTCCGGATGGGCTCCGATGGCGGCGAAGAGTACCGGCGCCGTCACCGCTACCCCCATGTTGCTCATCAGGCAAAACGACGCCATCGTCGCCACATCGGCACCGAGCATGCCCCCTATCGTGGTGGCGGCCATCGCCGTCGGAACGAACGAACACATCATGGCACCCTGCGCCAGCAATGGGTTCACCCGGCACAGCGCGAGATAAAGGACGAGCCCCAGCGACATCTGTACCGCCAGCAGTACCCAGTGGAATGCCCGGAAGCGCACCTCCCCGGCCGAGACGCGGCAGTAGGTCACAAAGAGCATCGCGAAGATAAGGTAAGGGGGCAGGAACGAAAGCCTGGCGAAAAATCCGTGGAATACGGCACCGACCAACATCGCCAGAGGCAATGCAATGGTACGCCGTTGTTGATGTGACATGTTATCGGAAGCGTTTTAAAATCCGTACCCGCATGTTCCGGTCGGGAACTCCCCTTCGGAACGCGCGGCGGCGAACCGTTATTTCTGCCGGAAATATATCTGAATGGGGACTCCGGAAAAATCCCAGTGCTCGCGTATCTTGTTTTCCAGAAAACGCCGGTACGTATCCTTGATGTACTGCGGCAGGTTGACGAAAAACGCGAATACGGGCGTCGGATTGGGCAGCTGCGCGGCATACTTGATGCGGATGTACTTGCCCTTTATCGAAGGGGGCGGCGTCTCCTCGATGATGGGAAGGATGTAGTCGTTGAACTCCGACGTCGGAATGCGGCGTACCCGCGACCGGTAAACCCGGATGGCCGTCTGAAGCACCTCCAGGATGCGCTGCTTGTCGGGCACGGAGGTGAAGACGACCGGTACGTCGCTGAAGGGGGCGAGTTTCGACCGAATCGCCTCGCGCCACTGCTTCATGGTATTGCTGTCCTTCTGAATGAGGTCCCACTTGTTCACCACGATGACGCAGCCCTTTTTGTTCCGGATTATCAGGTTGAAAATGTTCATGTCCTGGGATTCGATTCCCTGCGAGGCATCAAGCATCAGGATGCAGACATCCGAACTTTCGATGGCCCGTATGGAACGCATCACCGAATAGAATTCGAGGTCTTCGGTCACCTTGCCCTTCTTGCGGAGTCCGGCCGTATCAATCAGGTAGAAATCCATGTCGTACTTGTTGTAGCGTGTACGGATGGAATCGCGCGTGGTGCCGGCCACCGGCGTCACGATGTTGCGCTCCTGGCCGAGCAGGGCATTGGTCATGGAGGATTTCCCCACGTTCGGACGCCCTACAATCGTAATGCGCGGCAATCCCTCTTCGTAATCGCTCTTCGTGTCGTCCGGCAGCGAAGCCACGATTTCGTCCATCAGGTCGCCCGTACCGCTTCCGCTCATGGAACTGATGGCAAAGGGCTCGCCCAGACCGAGGGCGAAGAATTCCGGAGTACCGTACAGCTGTTCGCTGTTGTCCACCTTGTTGACCACGAGGATTACCTTCTTGTCCGTACGCCGCAGGATGTTGGCCATGAACATGTCCAGGTCGGTGATACCGGTGCTCACCTCGGTCATGAACAGGATTACGTCCGCCTCGTCGATGGCGAGCATTACCTGGCGGCGTATCTCGTCCTCGAACACGTCGTCGCCGTTCACGGTGTAACCGCCCGTGTCGATGACCGAAAACTCGCGGCCGTTCCAGTCCGTCCGGCCGTAGTGCCGGTCGCGCGTGGTGCCCGCTGTGGAATCCACGATGGCCTGCCGCATCCCCACCAGCCGGTTGAACAGGGTGCTTTTACCCACATTGGGGCGTCCGACGATAGCTACTATACCCATAACCCTTCCTTTTTACGATGCCGCAAAGATAGTGAAAGGCGAGCGCAGAGGCAAAGGAAAACGGAGTTTTCGGTTTTGCCTTTGCCGAGCCGCATCCTATCTTCTGTAAAGATAGGCAGAATCCGGCAACTTCCATGCCTGCGCTCCCCGCTAAAATACGGACGGCCCCCGCCGCGGCAGCGCCTCCCTCCGCAGCGCATCCCGGACACGGCATGGCGGAAGGATTGCGGCCACCTGCCTGAGACCGGTTCGGGAAGCCGCAAAAACGCCGAATGGTACGGATGTTGTTTCCCCGCAGCATGTCCACCGGTCGGACTGTCCCAACGCGTACCGGGACCGCGACGGTGCAGCAACGTCGTACAGACCGGGGAACGGAATACGGATATTTCCGTATATTTGCTTCGAACGAATTGTTTGGCAACCGTGCACCGGGCCAAAGGGCCGATTTGCACTTTCGTATTTCAGCGAATATATCATTATATTTGCGGACGGACTAAATAAATAGGATTATGAAAAAGATTACCGTTTTCGCCGCGGCACTCCTGATTTCGGTTTCGGCCATGGCCGGCAACAACTACAAACTTCCGTTCGTATCGTTCGGTATCAAGGCCGGTTATACCACCAACCAGCAGAAAATCGACTACAAGACGCTGCTGAACGCCGAATCCATCAAAAGAAACGCGAGCGGTTTCAATGCGGGAATTGTCGCCCGCGTGGACTTCCCGCTGCTTCCCATCTACGTACAGGGCGAACTGCTCTACGACTGGGGCAAATACAAAGATGTTCCGCTGTCGGGCTTCACCACGAACGTGACGACCAACAACTTCAGCGTGCCCGTACTAGTGGGTGTGGGCATCGGTTCCTCCAATTTCGTCAAGATACGCGCCAATCTCGGCCCGGTCTTCAACCTCGTTTCCACCGCCAAATTCTCGAACACGGACAACGTGGCCAACCTGGAGAACATGTTCCGGAAACAGACCGTGACGTGGACCGCGGGAATCGGCATAGACCTTTTCAAAATCATGGTGGACGTCCGCTACAACGGCGTGTTCTCCAAAAAGGACATAGCCAAAATCGGAGACCTCATGTCGGTGAACACACGCCCCACCAGCTGGACGTTCACCATCGGCTACCTTTTCTGAACCAAATCACGCACGGATGCCTGAAAGGACAATCACGCTCGACGGTATCGAACCGCTCGAATTTTACGGGGTCGCAAATTCCAACCTGAACAGGATTTGCGACCTGTTTCCTAAATTGAAAATCGTCGCCCGCGGTTCGGTGCTGAAGGTCCTCGGCGACGAAGCGGAACTGGACCGTTTCGAGGAGAAGATGAAAGCCCTCGTAGCCTACGCGACAAAGTACGGACACATTTCCCCCGAAGTCATCGGTCAGGTATTCTCCGAAGGGCTGCACGGTGCGGAGGAGGCGCAGGGCAAGGATACCATCGTGTACGGCAACGGCGGCCTCATCGTAAAGGCCCGCACGGTCAATCAACAACGCCTCGTGCAGCTGTACGACGACAACGACCTGCTGTTCGCCGTAGGGCCGGCAGGCAGCGGCAAGACCTACACGGCCATCGCGCTGGCCGTCCGGGCGCTCCGCAACAAAGAGGTGAAACGCATCATCCTGACGCGGCCGGCCGTAGAGGCGGGCGAAAAACTCGGCTTCCTGCCCGGCGACCTCAAAGAGAAGCTCGACCCCTATCTCCAGCCACTCTACGACGCGCTGAACGACATGATACCGGCCGCCAAACTCCGGAAATACATCGACGAAGGCACCGTCCAGATTGCTCCCCTCGCCTATATGCGCGGCCGGACGCTGGACAATGCGTTCGTCATTCTCGACGAAGCGCAGAACACCACACTGTCGCAGCTCAAGATGTTCCTCACGCGCATGGGCCGCAATGCGAAGTTTATCGTCACGGGCGACATCACGCAAATCGACCTCCCGCGCCGTTCGGATTCGGGACTCGTCCGGGCCATGGAGCTGCTCCGGGAAATAGAAGGCATTGGCATCGTGGAGTTCGACCAGCGGGACATCATCCGCCACCGGCTCGTCAAGCACATCGTCAAAGCCTTCGAACAGGAGCATCAAGAGCCTCCGGCCGCAGAGAAAAACCGATAGCCCGAACGCTGCGCCCCGTGCCCGCGCGGTACGTTTCCTGCGGTACCCTGCCTGTCGGCGGCCCGGAACGGACGGACGCAAACACGCAATAATATAAATCTTCCGGGCAATTCTATAAGGTTTTTTCCGCAATTAATGCGCATATTTGCTTCGGTCGAATTGCTGTGCAAACACGTACCGGGCTCACGCCCGACAAACGTTTGCGCCACTCAGCGAAAACGTTGCTTCGGTCGAACCGAAGCGCAAACGCGCCGCCGGGCATACGTCCGACGGCATTTCAGGTGCCTGCCCACAGGCCGGGAGAGCGGCTGCGCAGACATGCTGCGGAAGAATATAGGCCCGGCATATACGGTTTGCAGCAATTTTTACTATATTTACCTGTCGGTTGCGCAGCCGCAAAGGTGCGGTGCATGCCGGCAACGATTACGACACGAAATTACAAAATACATAAAGCCATGGACAAGAATCTGAAGACATTGAAACCGGAACTGTTGTGGACCCGGTTCTCGGAAATATGCGACGTTCCGCGCCCCTCGCACCACGAGGAGAAAATCAGGGAATACATCGTCGGCTTCGCCAAGAAGCACAAGCTGGACTATACCGTGGACGCCGGCCCCAACATCATCATCCGCAAACCGGCCACTCCCGGCATGGAGAACCGCAAAACCGTCGTACTGCAGGCCCACCTCGACATGGTACCGCAGAAGAATTCCGATAAGGAGTTCGACTTCGAGAAGGACGGCATCGAGGCATACATCGACGGCGACTGGGTGACGGCCAACGGCACGACGCTCGGTGCCGACAACGGCATCGGCGTATCGGCCATTCTCGCCGTACTCGAAGACAAGAACATCAAACACGGCCCGATAGAAGCCCTGTTCACCGCTACGGAAGAAACGGGTATGGACGGAGCCTTCGCACTGCGTCCGGGCGAACTCAGGGGAGACATTCTCCTCAACCTCGATTCGGAAACCGAAGGGGAACTCTACGTCGGCTGCGCAGGCGGTCTCGACCTGACGGCTACCATGAAGTACGACACGGTCCGCCTCGACCGGGAGAACTTCGCAGGCTACCGCTTGGAAATCAAAGGCCTCAAGGGCGGTCACTCCGGCATGGAAATCATCCTCCAGCGGGCCAACGCCAACAAGCTGTTCGCACGCTTCATGCGAAACTGCCAGGAAAAGTTAGGCATCATGCTGTGCGATATCGACGGCGGCGGACTGCGCAACGCCATTCCGCGCGAAGCATTCGCCACGGTAGCAGTGATGAAGAAACACGAAAAAGCCTTCCTGAACGCCGTAAAGAAATTCGAGAAAATCTACATCGACGAGTACAAAGGCATCGAAGACAGCATTTCGTTCCGGGCCGTACCGGTAAAGACGCCCTCCAAGGCCATCAATTTCTTCGACCAGGCCAATCTGGTGGACGCCGTATTCGGATGTCCGAACGGAGTGATGCGCATGAGCACGTCGATGCCGGGACTGGTACAGACCTCCTCGAACCTCGCACGGGTGGTGTCCGAACGCGGCTACTTCAAAATCATGTGCCTGCTGCGCAGTTCGGTAAATACCGAAAAGGACGACCTCGCCCTCATGATACGCACCGTATTCGAACTCACCAGCGCGACGGTCAGGCTGTCGGGCGCCTACGACGGCTGGAACCCGAACATGGATTCGCCCATCCTCAAGGCGATGAAGGCGGGTTACAGGCAGTTGTTCGGTAAGGAACCGGCCGTCATGGCCATTCATGCCGGTCTCGAATGCGGCATCATCGGCGGCAAGTATCCCGACATGGACATGATTTCCTTCGGTCCGACCATCAAGTACCCGCACTCCCCCGACGAGAAGGTCAACATCGCATCGGTGGAAAAGTTCTGGAAATTCCTCTGCCACACGCTGGAGACCATTCCGGAGAAATAAGGGCAGACGGTGTCGGAAAACGCAATGCACCACATACCCGGATGCAGCCGTATCCGGTGGTTTGCAATCGTCAATCACTCCGCCGCGGACAACAGTGCCGCCGCGGAGTGGTCTTTGACGGAGCGGTCGCTCCGCGAAAAAGGTATCGAAATCGAAACGGCTTTCGCCACGCATCGGTATCATGCGGTGGAATTGACCGTAGCTGCCGTCCGGAAAGGAATACGGCATATCATCGCCGTGGGGGACGCGACCACGCTGCATGAAATCGTCAACGGACTGTTCATCCAACAGACGGTTCCCGCCGCCGCTGTTACCCTCGGCATCCTGTCCGAAGGAGGATGCGGTATCGACGCAGTGCCGACAACAATACCCGAAGCGGTGACAGCCATCGCTTCGGGTGTCGTTGTTTCGCACCCCGTGGCGACGGTTTCCTACCATCAATCCCGATACCGCCAGGAACGCATGTTGGTCGCAGGCGCCGGCATGGGACTGTACGCCTGCCTGACGGCAAGACTCGCAAGGCTCCGCGAAGAAGGTACGGACAACCGGCTGCGCCGGTTTCTTGTCGCAGTACGCACCGTACTGACTTACCGTTTCCCGCTGGTGCGCATCCATGCAGACGGCAGGCTTGTCTTCACCGGACGTGTAACGGGCGCGAAAGTCACGATAACCCCACAGGAAGAGCCGGCCGGTTCCGATGCCGCCCGGATGACCGTCTCCGTAACCCCTCGAACGAACCGAATGAAGCTGCTTTGCCGCACGGCCAGTCTGCTCCGCGGTACGAGCCCGGACAGTGCGTCCAGCCCGACATTCCGCGGAAACGATATCCGGATTGCAGCGGAAGGAAGGTTCGCGCTGGAAGCGGAAGGCCACCCGTTGGGAGAAGCCCCCGTCGCATTCCGTACGACAGGAGCGACTGTCAGTCTGGCAGTACCCGCTCCCGCTACGGACAACCCTATGGAATACGAACCGCCCCGCCCGCGCAAACGCCCCCTTTCCCATCCGGCACGGGAGATTCGTCCGCCCCTGACCTGACCTTTCCCGCACGGAGTTCCCCCGGCCCGGATGCGGCCGTCCTGCCGGTTCACCATGTCAAGTACATTTCAAGCCACGGCGTTATCCATCCGGCCGCTCTTCGCGTCATCTGCTGCAACGATGCACAGGACGCACTTTCCGTTCCGCATGCAAGCACGGTGCATCCGAATCCGAACGTGCGGAGGGCCTTGCGGCATGTCGCGGCCATGCGAGGAAATCTTTCTTCGCCGGCCTCCTCTGCAAAATAGTACCGGCATACGTCCCACCCGTCGGTAGGCCTTTCGCTGTACGGCGCCGTCCCGTGCAGCCATCTTCCGAAACGACAACGCCGCCGCAATGCGGGCACACCGCTCCATCCGGTCCCGTCTTTCCTCCGGACGGAGACTCCCTTCCCGCCATCTTGCTCCGGAAGCACGCTTTCCGAATATCAGGCGATGCCACGACACAGACTCACGGTGCACCACATCCGAAAACGGAACTGCAAAACTGCGGAAACGCCGCACATCCGGCAAATGGGTACGGGACAGCCGCATACCGCCGGCAACGACCGCCAGCCTTGCGGAACGGCGACCGGTCCGCATCCGACCTTCGCATCCATCCTTTACAGGACAGGGACATAATGCCGTTCCTGCTCCGGAATACGCCAACCCACTGCACGGCAGGAAACCTCCCGCCCTTTTGCACGGTTCTTGTAATCGATTAGGCCAGATTATGTTTTTCTTAACCGTTTAAAAATTGTTCGTATGGAAACATTAATGGAACGTTTCGCAAGCCTTACCCGTTATTGGTGGGCGACGCTGATACTCGGCGTAGCCATCTTCGTCGTAGGTATCCTCATCTTCATCTATCCGGGCGAGAGTTACATGGGCATGGCCGCATTGTTCGCCGTCCTGATGCTCGTATCGGGTATCATCGAAACGGTGATGGCATTCACCGAGAAATACATGGTAGGACGCGGCTGGGCAGCGGTGCTGGGCGTATTGGAAATCATTCTCGGCATCATCCTCATTTGCAGTCCCGGCATCACCGCGACCCTGCTCCCCATCGTACTCGGTCTTTGGCTGCTGTTCCGCGGCATCGGTATGATAGGCGTGGCGAGCGAAATGAGCCACTACAAGGTACAGGGTATGGTGTGGACCATCGTTCTCGGCATCCTGCTCATCATCTGCTCGCTGATGATACTCTTCCAGCCGCTGTTCGGCATCGCCGCCGTGGTCGTATGGGTAGGCATCTCGTTCCTCGTCGCCGGTATTTCGCTGGTAGTATTCGCGTTCCAGCTCTTCAGCATCAAGAACAAAGTCAAGAGAATGACGGAATAACCACCCACACAGGTACACGCAGGAGCCGCCGGACACGGAAGTGTCCGGCGGCTTTTCCATTATCCGGTGCACCGGCGGCGGTAACCGCGGCGGAACATTCCTCCGGGAAAGGTCACTACCCCGACACACGCAGCGCATGCAGCGCACCGCTTCCGGGAACAGCCTGTTCCTGCATTCCCGTACCGTTACGTTTCCCCGCGCCCCATACGTCCGGAGGCCGGCGACCGCACCCCCGAACAGAGTCCTCCCGCCGCGCGCTTCCGTTCCTCCCCTTCCCGTATCTGCTGCTCGGTCGGCTCCACCGGCAGCCCCGGCCCTGCAAAACCGCACGAAGGGAAAACGGACACGGGAACGACGGGCGGATATGAAGCCGGAAAGAACGGAACGAATACGAAAAAGGGCCGCCGGAATCGAATACCGGCGGCCCGTACGCATCGGCCTTCAGCAAAGGAAAGGCCTACTGGGGTTTCTGTGTCTGGTACAGACGTGCCACCTGACCGGCGGTCAGCGTGGTATTGTAAATACCGAGGTTGTCTATGGCACCGCGCATGGAATCCCAACCGTCAGGCGTCTTCCAGGTATCCCACTCCCACGTCAGGGCCTCGTCGTAAACGGTAGCCGCACCGATGAGCAGCGGAAGCTGGCGTCCTATGGTAGAGGTATAAGCAGCCGCGATGGAACCGGTCAAATTCTCCTTGGTCGCGGAATCCCACGTCTTCGTGGCGACACCGTTCACGTAGAATACGACCGTATGCGTATTGAGGTCCATCGTAACGGCCAGGTGCACCCAAACGCCGTCCTTCACGGTACCTACCGTTTCGTTGTCCATATCGACCGTCGCGGTCGTGGTCTTGACGGTGAAGAAGGGCTTGCCGCTGTTCTCCACGTTCAGTTTCCAGTTGTTCCAGTAGTTGAGGGAAACGATGTAGTTGTTCGCACGGCTCGCATCGTCCACCTTCACCCATGCCGCCCACGACATGTTGTTCATCAGGAAGTCGGCCGGATTGTAATTCTCGACGGCGACATAGTTGCCGCGGCTCAAATAAATGGCCTTGCCCTGTACGCCGTCCACCAGCGTGGGGAGTCCGGTGTCGGTACCGAATATTTCCGTCGGCCCCGCAGTCAGAACGCCGACTACCGGCTTGGTACCGGTCGAGACGACGGTGTTATCGTTTATCTCGTCGAAGTTGAAGAAAGCGATAACGCTCGAATCGGGTATGCTCTCATATTTGCTGCCGATGAACACGTCCTTGGCCAGCTTGAGGTTGTTGGTCATCAGGTCGACCTGCGACTGCGTAGCGTTCTGGTTGTCGCGGACGGCTTTGGCATCGCTGACGGCATTGGAGAAAGCCTCGATGTTGGCTTCCGGATATTCGTCGGCGGTAGCCGCCTGCAGCAGGGTCTCGCACTCGATAATCATCGCTTCGAGCTTGGTTTTGTCCACATCATTGCCGCTGCCCGAATTGCCGCCTTTCTTATCGCAGGAAGCAAGCAACAGCACCGTCGCGCCGAGCAGCAGGGCGAACGCAGATGCACTCTTCAAAAAAGTCTTCATAGTTGTTCGTTTTTTAAATTGGTTAATATTGACTGATACCTGGAAAATATCCGTTTTTGCAAAACCGCTCCGTCGCTCATCCGCGGGGAGCCTCATCCGTCTCGATACCCTTATTCGAGTCGAGTTCCGCCTGGGGTATGGGAAAATAATACCGCTCGCCGGTCCACACCGCTGCAAGTTCCGGGCCAAGCGCTTCCACGGCGATTTCCCGGCCCCAGCGCATCAGGTCGAAAAAACGGTGCGCTTCGAAGCCGAGTTCGCGCCGGCGTTCGAGACGTATAGCCGCCAGTACCTCTTCCTGGGTTTCGGCCGACGCGGGTGCCAGTCCGGCACGACCGCGCACCAGGTCGAGCGCATCGAGGGCATCGTCGAGGTCGGTACCCGTATTACGGTTGGCCAGCGCTTCCGCCTTCATCAACAGTACGTCGGCGTAACGCAGGTAAATATAGGGCAGATAACCGTCGCTCTTGGTACCTATGGGTACTTCCGAAAGCGGCTGTTCGTACTTCTTCACCAGATAGCCCGTCGGCGACCAGCTCGCATCGAAAATATCGCCGTTGACCCACGGTTCGCCCGGCCGCCCGATGGATATGTCCAGACGCGGGTCTACGGCCCCTTCGACGGTCTGCTCGCTGAAGCAATCCACGAAACTCTGCGTGGGGGCATTGAAGTAATAGCCCGTTTCGACCGAAGGAGCGAAATAGACGTTCAGTATGTTTCCCAGTCCGGGATTCTGTCCGGACAGATGACGGGCCGCAAAGATGACCTCCTTGTTGTCCTCGGCACCGGGGACGAACAAATCCTGGTAATTATCGGCAAGTTCGTACTGCTGCAGAGCATCGAGGCTCTCGATGTCGCTCAGACAACCGCCCCAGTCCTCGCGGAAAAGCCGTACCTTGGCCCGAAGCGCATAGGCGGCGCCTTTCGTAACGCGCCCGACATCCTCGCCGGAATACGACACGGGCACGGCCGACTCGATGGACTCGGTCAGGTCGCGCTCGATATGCGCATAAACGGTAGCCACGTCGCTCAGGGCGAGGTTGCCGTTATCGGCGGTATTGGGTGCGGTACGCAGCGGCACCGCACCCCAGATGTTCACGATATGGAAATAGTTGAGCGCACGCAGGAATTTGGCCTCGCCGATGAGCCGGCTTTGCAGCTCTTCGTCCATCTCGATTCCCGGTATGTACGCGATGGCGTTGTTGGCCCGCGCGACCCCTTCGTAAAGGTACGTCCAATAATCACTGAGAATACCGTTGTCGGCCATGGCGGAGAAGTTGTCGATGTAGTCTATGTCGGACTTGTCGCCCGCGCTGCCGCCCTTTTCGGAGTCGTCCGAAGCGACGTCGCCGAACACCCAGAGCATGTTCTGGTCGCTGGTGAACATGATGTTGTTGTAGATGCCGTTCACGGCCCGTTCCGCATTGGCGGCAGAAGTGTAGAAAGTCTTGCTGCTGTAATCGCCTTGCAGTTCCTCGGTCAGAAAATCGCTGCAGGCGACGGCCGACGAACAGCACAACGCCGCAGCCAGCATGTATGATATGTTACGTTTCATCGTGTACTCGTTTTAGAAGGTGAGGTTGATACCGAAAGTGAACGACCGCGCTATCGGGTAGGTACCCCAGTCGATGCCTGCGGCACGGTCGCCTTCCGACGCGGAGTTGGCGCTCACGGTCATTTCCGGGTCCATGCCGGGATAACGGGTAATCGTAAAGAGGTTGGTTGCCGCGAAATAGACGCGCAGCTTGCTGATGCCTATCTTCTCCGTTCCCGGAATGGTATAACCCAATTGAAGGTTTTTCAGACGCAGATAGGAAGCGTCGTAAAGGAACCGGGTGGATACGCGTGCGTTGTTGAACTTCGCCTTCCACGACGCCCGCGGCTGCGTGTTCGACGTACCGGGGCCTGTCCAGTGGTTGTCGAAATAGTTCTGGGTGACGTTGAACGCACGGTAGAAGCCTTCGATGTCCTGTGCCACCTGCATGTATATCTTGTGTCCGAACGCTCCCTGGAAGAAACACGAGAGGTCGAAATTCTTCCAGTAGCCCGCCAGGTTGATTCCCGCCGTGAATTTCGGTATCGAGGAACCGACGTGTACGCGGTCGTTCTGGTCGATGACCAGGTCGCCGTTCTGATTAACGAATTTCACGTCACCCGGCTGGATGTCGTCGGGGTTAGTGGACTGCGACGGCGAAGTCAGTATCTCCATACGGTCCTGGAAGATACCGTCCATCACGAGCATGTAGAACGAGCCTACCGGATAACCGGCTTCGGTCAAGGTGACGTACACGCCGTTGTCCACCCGCCCTCCGGGTACGCTGCCGTTGATGGAAAGCACTTTGTTTTTCAACCAGCCACCGTTCACATTGACCTCGAAACCGGCATCGGCGAAATTGCGCCGGTAGTAAACCTCGAAGTCGATGCCCGTATTGAGCATGCTTCCGTTGTTCACCCATGCGGGCTGCGCATCGCCAGCAGAAATCGGCATGGTCTGAAGCATCAGCATGTTGTCGCTCCTTTTATAAAAATAATCGACCGAGAAGCCGAAAGTCTGGCGGAACATGGCCACATCGATGCCCACGTTCAGCTGGCTGCTGGTCTCCCATTTCAGGTTTTCATTGCCAATCTGCGTCTGCACGTATCCGGGCGCCACCACACCGCCGAACGTAGCGTTGTAATTGGGCATGTAGCGGTCTTCGGTAGCATAGGCCGTCACATTCTGGTTTCCGGCGGTACCCCATCCCGCACGCAGCTTGAGGATGTCGATGAACTCCACGTCCTGCATGAAGTTTTCCTGCTCGATATTCCAGCCGCCCGACACGGAATAGAACGTACCCCAGCGATTGCGTCCCACGAAACGGGAGGTACCGTCCTGACGCACGGTGGCCGCCGCATAATATTTCTGCTTGTAGTTGTAGTTCACCGAGCCGAAGAACGAAGCGAGCGTAAAGGCCTGCTGGTTCTCATAGGAAGTACGCCGCTGTTCGTCGAGTCCCTTGCCTATGAAAATCAGGTCGTCGGCAAAGTTCTGGTCGGTATTCTGCATGCTGTACGTCGTGGTGCGCACCGCCTCGAAACCGGCCATGGCCGATACGTTGTGGTCGCCGAACGTTTCGCCCCAGTTGAGTACCGTATTGAACGTCCAGTTGAAATTGTCGTAATTTTCCACGAGCAGACTGTTCGGGTTGTTTATCCTGCCGCCCGTACCCCACGTCTGGTTGAACTGACGGTAGCGTCCCGACATGTAGTCCACGCCGGCAACCGTCCGGGAAGTGATGTTGAACGGCAGTTTGACGAGCATGTTGGCAGCCGCGATGACCGCCTTTTCATTGCGCACGCGGTCGGTTTCGTTGATAACCCCTATCGGGTTGTAGCCGTCTCCGAAGAAGGTGTTGTAAATTCCCTGTCCGAAATAAGCGCTCGGCAGGTCTACGTAATTTCCTTCGGCATCGTAGGTGGGTATCGCCGGCGTGCGGAACAGGGCGTAGCGTATCGCGCTGCCCCCCTCGTTGTTCTGATAACCGTCGCCCGAACTCGGAATACTCTGCGTTTCGGCCATGCTCCCGATGACATTCATTCCGACGTTGAGCCACGGCTTGACATCGGACTGCACGTTGGAGCGGAACGATATCTTCTTGTAACCGCTGTTCTTGATAATACCGTCCTGGTCGAAAAACGAACCGGACACCGCATAGGTGGTGCGTTCGCCGCCGCCCGTGACGGAAAGTTCGTAACGCTGGAGCGGCGCCACGCGGAAGAGTTCCTCGACATGGTTCACGTCGGCCAGTCCGTCGAGGTAACTGCCATCGATGAGGTCGCGCTGTACGCCGCCCATCGCATTGTCGTTGCGTGCCGCTTCGTTATAAATCGTAATGTAATCGGCCGTGTTGACCATCGGGGTGAGGTATCCGTGCGTCTGTACGCCCGCTTCGGCGTTGAACGACACGGTAGCGTCGCCCGAACGCCCCTTCTTGGTCGTGATGATGACGATACCGTTGCTGCCCCTCGAACCGTATATGGACGTCGAAGCCGCATCCTTCAGTACGGTGATGTCCTCGATATCGTTGGGCGATACGGTATTCAGTCCGCCCTCTATCTGGATTCCGTCGATGATGTAGAGCGGTTCGTTGCTGGAGTTGATGGAACCCACGCCGCGCACGCGCACCGACACGTCGGCGCCGGGAGCACCGCTCGCCGCAGACACCTGTACGCCGGGCACTCGTCCCTGAAGCGCGAGCTGTGCCGAAGGAACGGGAAGCTGTGCCAGCTCGGCACCCTCCACCTTGTTCACGGCACCGAGCACGTCGCGTTTGCGCTGTACGGCATATCCGGTCACCACCAGTTCCTCTATCTGGTCGGAAGCCATAGCGAGCTCCACATCGATGACGGTACGTCCGCCCACGGCCACGGTCTTCGTTTCATATCCCAGATAGGAAAATTCGAGCGACCCGTCCGGGGGAACGTCGCCCAATGTATAAGACCCGTCTATATCGGTCGCTATGCCGCGCGTCGTACCGGGTACGACCACGCTCACGCCGATGAGCGGTTCGCCCGTCTCGGCATCGGTGACGATACCCTTCACCGTCCCGGCCTGCTGCCCCGCGACATGCGTGAGGGGCACCGCCAGGGCGAGACACAAAAGAAACAGTAACTTTTTCTTCATACCCAATATATTTTAAGTTGTTTTCTCCGTATTTCCCTCCTCCCTTCAGGAGGGCGGGAGGCATGCGGCCGGACGAACCTCCTGCCGCACGCTTTTCCTCCGCTCTCAGCGGTACAGCAGCACGTGGCCGTCCTGGGTGGTTATCCGTCCGTCCGATTCGGTCAGTACGGTTCCGGCAGGCAGTTCGTACACAAGACGTGCCGCATCGGCCGGTACGGTTATCTTGATGCGGCCCCGTGCATCGCGTGCCACGTATTCCTTGGCGACCACATCGAACAGGTCGGCCCCCTCGCCCGCGTCGTAGGTTATCTTCACCTCTTTCCCGTACGGATTGTATATCAGCCATGCCGGAAAGGGCTTGTCGGCATAGAAGTCGGTCGCATTGACATCGAGCTTCAGCACCCCCTCCACATCGGTCGTATGTACGGTCGCACCGAGAATGCCCACCGGAGCGGTGCTGTACACGCTGAACATGCTTTCCGGCGGATTGGCCTCGTCCCATTTCGGGCCGTCGCCGAGGGCCACGGGCGATATACCCTTCAGTTCCGGTTTGCCGTAATCGTCCGTTTTGCGCAGGCCTTCGTAGGCGATGACACCGCGCGTAATATCCCTCTGTTCGGGCAGCCACTGGTATATCGCGGGAATCTGGTCGGGATAGAACAGACGGCAGGCGCTGACGTTGTTGTTCATCCACTTGCCTATAGCGCGTGCATACCGGGGTTCGTACTTCACCATCGGCAGCAGCGGCCACACCATCTTCACGCTATTCATGAAGAATGCATATCCGCCCCCGTCGGTGATGCTTCCCTGTAGACCGCTGACATCGTACGGCCCCCAGCGGTCCTGTATCACGCCCCAACCGTAACGGCCGCTTGGGTCGGTCACCCCGTCGAACACCCAGTTGAGCATCTTCTCCGTATCGTAATCCGTACCCTGTTCGGCATTCAGCCGGGCGGCGGTATAGATGCCCAGGGGGAGCAGAATCTCGTAGAAACGGCTCTCCTTCTGTCCGTCGAGCGCACTTATCGCCTGCTTCGCCCCTTCGAGATACCGCTCGTCGCCGAACTTCTTATAAGCGGAATAAAGCACGTATCCATGACCGCCCGCAGCATCCTGCTGCAAGGGGATATGATTGACATGGGGCGTCATGGTACCGTAATCGAAATAGGAATAATCGTAATTCGTACCGAGCACTTCGCCGGCACGGTAGAACTGGTCGGCCACGGTACGCTGTATCTCGTCTGCCCCGGCGACGCCCGGAAAAACGTCCGATACCGCATAAAAGAGGCAGTTGGGCAGGACGTCGTACCACCAGTCGCGCCCATAGCCCCCGCCGAGGCCGGCCACATCGGGATTGGTATTGTTCATCACGATGTTCCACCCGTTGTCGCTGTTGAAATAGTTCTGAACCATCTTCACGAAATTATACCCGTTCTGATTGGTCTTGTCTATTCCGTTCAGCCCTCCGCCGAGGATGGCCGCCAGCGAGGTGAGGCTTTCGTGAAACTCGCCGCCGTTCGCATCCGGCCCCTGGCGCACGTCGTGTATCGCCGTGTATTGTCCGAAGGTTTCCTGCGGTACGTTGCGCTGCGCATCGTCCAGCCAGATAATGGGACCGGCCGGCATGGTCGCATCGAAATCGAAGGCATAGTTGTCGAATTCGAGCGACTTGCGTTTCCAGTCGATGATTTCGTACGGTACGGGCATATTGTCCATTTTCTCTATCCTCGGTATGGCCGTCTGCGCCACGCCCTTCCCGAAGTCGGGCGCCGGTGCACCCGGTACCTTCTCGCGGCAGCCCGCGAGCACGGCGGCGGCGAAGGCCGCCGTCAAAAACAATTCGATTCTCATAACCATATTCCTAACCTTGTTACGAACCCTGTATGTCGGGTTCCGTGTATTTCGGTGCCTTGTCCGTATTCCCCGTAATGTTTTTCGCCAGCGGTATGCTGAACAGCTCCACCGCGCCGACGATGACGAGCGCGAATTTGAGTGCGAAATCTTCCGACACGTATGTCGCGAGCACGATGAAAAGCACCAGTCCCACCGCACGCCCCGCATAGAGCCCCAGCTCGTGGTTCATGATGTAGGCATACTCGTTGCGATGCTCCTGGTGCGACACCACGTCTATCGTACGGAGCTGTATCGGGTTATAGGCCAGGTCGTGCAAAGGCTGAAAGAAAATCTTGCACAGTACGAAGACGATGACTCCGACGGCCGAGAAGAGAACGGCATTGACGAGCGTACCGAGAAAGAAGATGACGATACCCACGGCGAAAACCGCGATACGGTCTTTCGGTTTGGTCACACGTCCCAGTACATAGACGATGACGGCCGTTATCAGTCCGCCGATTCCCTGTATGAGTCCGAGTTCGCCCTCGCTCCCGACAAGGCGGAGAATCAGTATGGCGGGAGCCGTGACGAGGAAGCCCTGAATCAGCCCTTTGAGTGCCGCGAGTCCTATCATCTTGTGCCAAAGTCTATTGAACTGGAAGTACAGGAATTTCTTCTGTACGGGGTTGGTAAATTTGCCGCGGGAGAGCGCGACGCAGGCAAGGATGCAGATGCCCAGCGTCACGAACGTAACTATCTGGTACGCGCGGTTGATGTCCAGCGTGTTTCCGAACACTCCCGTGCCGGAGGCTTTGGCGAGAAATCCGCCCACGGCCAGGGGGACGAGGATGGAGCATACCGAAAAGAAGAACGATTCGAGACCGTAGAAATAGTTCCGGTTGTCGTCCGTAGTCGAATTGAGGGCGAGCAGGTAGCGGTTCGTCCAGAAGAATCCGACCGATACGCCGAGCAGCAAGCCCGACAGGACGAGTTCCCAGAGCCCCACGGCCCGCACGGTCATCATCACCAGCAGGGAAATCCCGCTCACGAGGATACCGAACATGTAAAGCGTCCGGACGTTAATCCGTTTGAGCAGGAAGCCGTTGATGAGCGACGAAAGAACGATGCCCGTGTACTGCGCGAGCTGATACACGGCCACGAACGAAGGGTTGTTCGTATTGCGCATGATGTACGCCCCGACGAAAATCTCGATTACGGGCAGTACGAATGCGAAACAGAGATTCGTAATGAGCAGCACCTTCATGTTGTGGGGCTGTCGACGGAAATACTGGAATTCGCTGACGAATTTTGCCATAAGTCCAAACTGAGTTTTTTTCGATGTTGGCATGAAGGGAAAACACGATACGCCCCTCGAAGGGCACGCCGGCCCGATGCGGGCAGCAGTACCGCCCACCGGCGAGGGTCACACACCGAGGGTTTCGAGTATTTCCCGTATGGAAAATGTCGCTCCGCAAATCACCTCGTCGCTCGCACCGTAATAGATGCGGATGGTATCCCCATCCACGTACTGCCCGTTGGAGAATACCACATTCCCGAAGAAACCGGCCCGTTCGTAGGGAGCCGTCGGTTCCATAATGGGTTCTTCGCTCCGTGCGAGCACCTTCGACGGGTCATCGAGGTCGAGCAGCAGCGCACCGAGGCAGTAGCGGTTATCGGCGTCGGCACCGTGATAGATTTCGAGCCACCCTTTTTCTGTACGCACGGGCGCAGCGCCTGCGCCGACACGGGCCGAGTCCCACATGCCCTCGCGCGTGACGGCGATGCACTTGTGGTTGCCCCAATGCAGCCGGTCGGGCGACTCGGCGAGCCAAATGTAGTTGCCGCCGAGTTCCGGACTGCTCGGACGGTGGAACGCATAGTACCTACCGCCGACGCGCGATTCGAACAGGGCGCAGTCCTTGTTGTGAGGAGGGAATATCATCCCCTTGCGGTCGAGGGATTTGAAGTCGCGCGTTACGATGAGGCCCACCCCTACCGCGACGGGCGAAACCTCCGTGAAGGTGAGGTAATAACCGTCCTCCATGGTAGCTACGCGGCAATCCTCGATGCCGAACGATTCGAGGGAGCCCTTGCCGAAAATCGGCTTGTAGTCGGCATCTTCGTAGAAATTCACGCCGTCGTCGCTGAACACGGGCCGCAGGTAGGAAAGCGTCGTCAGATAATTCCGTCCCTCGAACCGGATGACCCGCGGGTCGGAAGCGTCGAGTCGGGGGTCGTCCCTGTCGAACGACAACACTTCAATCTCGTCTTGCTCGTTGTATATCGGAAAACTGATGCGCCCTTCCTGCTGACGCGGCCTCTCGGCCACCCGGAGCAGCAGCCCGATACGGCCCCCCAGACGGAATACGCCGGGATTGAGCAGGCAGACGATTTCCATCCCCTCGATACCGGGACGCAAGTCCGATGGCCTAAGGAGCGGATTTACCGGGAACCTCTTTGCAATGTCCATACACTTGTGTTTTATTGGTTGTCAATAAGGTACATACCATACTACAAGGTTCACTCTCAGGTCTGCGCTTTCGGCAGCGGCAAAGATAACAAAAGACGGGCGCATTCAAAGAGAAAAACCGTTTTCCTTCAGCAGCATGCCGCTGCTTTTCTGTCCGCATGCGACACGCTTCGTGCGGAATAGTCTCGGCCGATTTTCCGTACAGGACGCTCCCGGAACCCGATGGCTGTCCCGGACAAACCAGCAAAAGGCGCGCCAATCGGAAAAGGACGGCACGGGGACGGAATCCGGTGCTTCCCGCCGTAAACGCAGCATGCGGGAATACCGCCGCAGAGACAGGCACTCCCGCCACGAAACCGAAACTGTCCGTGCGTACACGCAGTCCGCCGGAAATACAGGCGTACATCCCACACGAAAAGGGAAGGTCCCGAAACACGGAACGGGCCCCGCAAGCGGGGCCCGTTCCGTCACCGTATCACCTCCTGGGAGGGGGACCGCCCGGATGGTGCATGCCTCCCGAACGCTGCACGCCCACACTGCTGCCGCCCGTCTCGAAATTATCGTACCGACTGGCTTCGCGCGATGCCTTCTTGCCGAAGTTGCGCAGGTTGTACACGAACTGCAGGGAAAAATACCGGCCGATGGCCAGGTTGCTGCTGTTCTGGATGTATGAACTCTGTACGGTACGGCGGAAACTCGTATTCTGGTTGAACAGGTCGTTCACGCCGATGCTGATTTCGCCGAGCTGGTTACGGAAAATCTTCTTGCCGATGTAGAGGTTACACAGCACGTACTGCTCGTCGTAACTGCTGGTGATGCCCCGGTACTGGGTATAGGAGGCATTCCCGGTAAAGGTAATTCCCTTCCATATCACCCACTTGACGCTCGCCGAGGCATACTGGTTGATAAAGCGGTCGTCGGTCTTCACGCCGCCGGAAATGCCGCTGGCGATGTTGTAGCTGCCGTTGTACATGAGCGTGAAGTCGATGTTCTCGCTGATGTTGCTGCTGAGCTGTATGCCTCCGTCGAAATATTTTTCGCTCCGCATGAACCGCTCCCCGTCCACGATGTTGGGCGTCTGGGCGAACATGGTTCCTATGTTGAAATTGAGGTTGCTGCCCAGAAACTTCACCGGCAGGCCGTAACTGAGACCGGCACGCACGGCCCAGCTGTTTCCTATGTTGGCATACCGCGCATAACGCTGGCCGGGCTGCAACACGTTGTCCGAACCGGGTATCGGGAAGGGGTTCGATGAACTGTACGTCACTATCGAATCGCCGATGTAGTCCGAAGTGTATTCCGCACCGAGCATCACGGTAAAGGTCTGTCCCTTAGCGACATTGGAATTGACATAGAAGGCGTGCAGCCGGTTGGTGTAGGCCGGACGCAGAGCCGAATTACCGCTGCGCACGTACGTGCTCGAAGAAAAGTCGGGCACATCCTGCAGCTGGGTGACCGACGGATTGTCCGTCCTGGAATGGGCGTGTATCCTGAGCGTGTTCTGCGCATCGAAGTTGACGTTGGCCATCGCCGAATAAACGAGGTTGTTGAACGCATAGCGCACGTTGGGCACGGCCGTCGTAGGATAGGCGGTATCGTTGTCGAGCGTGGAATACTGGTACATCAGCGATGCCGACAGGTTGGTCTTGCCGTCGGAGAACCGGTACCCCGGTCCTACCCGCTGAGTAAGATACCCGCTGTTGTTCAGTGTCGAAAGCTTTTCGCTCAAGTCGGGCGAAATGACCTCCAGCACCGGGTCCCAGAGATAGGTGAGCTTTTCGGCATCGGAATATTCGTAACTGATGCGGTATTCGAGGTTGAGCTGCGATTTTTTGCCGAGCGGTTCGGTATAGGTCGCCCCGCCGCCCAAACGGTAACTGTACGAATTGCCCGTGATGCGCTGGTTGGCCACGGAATCGGCCGCTGCGCCCGCGACATACTGCGGCAGGTAGTAATATTCTTCGATGAGTTCCAGTTCCCTGTTCTTGCTGTAACTTCCATCAATGTTGAATGTCAGCGTGCGTCCCTGCCTGCCGAGCTTCAGGCGGTAAAGCGCGTTCAACCCGGTATGGAATCCAGACCGGGAATCGTCCTCGCCGCCGAGGATGCTCCGGATTGCCGTGGCGAGGTCGCCGTCCAGTTCGGACATGTCCGTCTGCGTCTGTTCCGTACTCGTATATTTCTGGTACCGGAAAAAAGGACGCACCATGAGGTTCTGGTTCTCGTTTATCTTATAGTCGATTCGGGCGTCGAAACGATGATTGTAGTTCTCCGCACCGGACGTTCCCTTTTCGTACTCATACTGTGTACCGGGCTGCAGCCACGTCTCGTTCACGAATTCGTTCCGGTTCCTGCTGTGGTTGAAGAAGTAGCTCGCCGTCAGGTCCAGGTTGTCCCGTCTGCCCCACGTATCGCTGTAATTGACACCGATGGCCTGCACGGTGGATATGCCGTCCATCGGCCGGACGAGGAATCCTCCTACGCCCCGGCCCCCGCCGCGGCCCATACCTCCGCCGCTCGAAGAGCTGCCTCCCGTATTGACCACGCCGAGAATATCCTCGAAAGAGAAATTCTGCTGGTTCAGGTTGTTGGCGAGTCCGATGATGGAAATCCGGCTGTCACCCTCGAAGATGTTCACGTTGCCTCCCGCCGTATAGTATTCCGGATAACCGTATGCGGCGTAGAGCTTGCCGAACTGACCGCGGCGCTTGCTCTCCGAGGTGACGATATTCAGCGCCTTGTATCCTTCGCCGTCATCGAGGCCGGTGAATTCCGCCTGGTCGCTCAGCTTGTTGAACACCTCGACGCTCTCCACCACCTCGGCCGGCAGGTTCTTGATGGCCGTACTTACGTCGTCGCCGAAAAACTCCTTGCCGTCCACCAGCACCCTCTTAATCTCTTCGCCCTGCGCCTCTACCGTACCGTCGGCAGAAATCATGATACCGGGCATCTTGGCCAGCAGGCTTTCGGTATCGGCATCGACCGCCACCTTGAATGCCGACGCATTATACACGACCGTGTCCCCCTTCTGCGAAGTACGCATGGCCGGCGCTTCCAGCACCACGGCATCGATTTCGTTGTCGTCGAGCTTCATCGCTATCGTGCCGAGGTCCGCGACCGAAGCATCTACCGTAACCAGCTTCTCGTAATCGGCATATCCGAGAAACGATACCCTGACGGTGTATTCCCCGTAGGGTACGGACGCGATACTGAACCGGCCGTCCACATCGCTCATCACGTTTTTCGCCGCATCTCCGTCGGCGGGCACCGCCTCGACGACCGCCCCCGGCAGCGACTCGCCGTCGGCTGCATCCACCACCCGGCCGGTAATACGTCCCGGCGACGCGGCGGATGCCTCCACGGCTGCCAACATCATCAAACCCAACAAACCTGTAATTCCTTTCATTTTTCGTGTTTATGTCCCTGTATCTGTCCTTACTCCCCGAATCGCACCTGCACGGCCTCCTGCGGCGTCGGCAACGCACGCAAAAAACATTCCGCCGTGTGCGTCCCGCCTAACGCATACCCGAAATCCATTTCTTAAATTCCGGCACCCGTGCCTTGCTGATAACCACCTTTTCCGGTACTTCGACCGAAAGGTTCACCGACAGCCTGTTGCCGAACCATACCGTGATGTCCTCTATCGCCTCGCGCGAGATGACGAACTGCCTGTTGGCCCGGAAAAAACCCTCTTCGGGCAGTTGGACCATCACCGAGTCGAGGGGCCGGTCGAAGGGAAACCGCTCGCCCTTCAGCGTGCAGGCCACCACCCGTTCGTTGCTGGAATAAAGGTAGGCGATGTCCTCTGTCCGCAGCGGTATGATACGGTCTCTGACATACACGAGAAATGCCTGCGCTCCGCGCTGCGCCCGCACCAGTTCTCCGATGCGCCGCGCATAGTCGCCCGCACCGGCCCGCGAAAGGTTTTCCAGCTTCTCCACCGCCCGGTGCAGGTCGCTTTCCTTGATGGGCTTGAGCAGGTAATCGATGCTGTTCACCCGGAAAGCATCGAGCGCATACTGGTCGTAGGCGGTCGTGAATATCACGGGACACTTGATTTCGACCTTCTCGAATACCGAAAAAGCCGAACCGTCCGCAAGG
This sequence comes from Candidatus Tidjanibacter gallistercoris, assembly GCA_019114205.1. Lineage (GTDB taxonomy): Bacteria > Bacteroidota > Bacteroidia > Bacteroidales > Rikenellaceae > Tidjanibacter > Tidjanibacter gallistercoris. The sequence continues at coordinate 23,601 of DXFY01000041.1, forward strand.
TGTATGTCCATGAAGACCAGCTCCGGTGCCGGGTTTTCCGAGAACCACTCCACCGTATCGGTCACGCTCTCCAGCTGCGCCGCCACTTCCATGTAGGGGAATTCCCGCCTCAGAAGCGACGAAAGGTTCAGTGCGGCCGCCGTTTCGTCTTCCACGATTACCACTCTCATACCGTCCCGTTCATTTTGATTCGACGGCCCCCAGGGGCAGACGTACCGTAAACGTCTTTCCGTCGTCTATTATATTGACATCCTTATCGGTCAGCAGCCTGTAACGGCTGGCGATATTTTTGAGTCCGATGCCCGTTCCCCGTTCCGAATCGTCTATCTTGGGCTGAAGGGGATTGCTTACCAGCAGCCAGTCGCCCGAAGCCGATATGGTAACGGTAAGGGGCCTGGTGCGCGTGATGGTATTGTGTTTCACGGCATTCTCCACTAAAGGCTGGAGCGTGAGCGAAGGCAGCGTCCGGTCGAGATAATGTTCGGGAATATCCGCCTCGATGAACAGCTTCCCCTCGTAACGCAGTTCCAGCAGGTATTTGTAGGCATCCAGAAATCCCATCTCGTCCCGCAGAGTCGTCATGCTGGTCTTTCCCGACTGGATGATATAACGGAACGTATCGGACAGACGGTCGATATAGACGAGCGCATCGTCGTTCTTGTTCTCCCGCACGAGCATGGCGAGCGAATTGAGCGAATTGAAGAAGAAATGGGGGTTCATCTGGTTGATGAGCACGTCGTATCGCGACCGCAGGTTCTCGGTTTTCAGGCGCTCGTTCTCGACCGTCATCCGCTGTTGCAGCACGATGAGTTCGTATATCTTCCCGTAGAGCGTCACCACCACGAGGGTGAACGAACATTTCAGGAGCACCATCGGGTTGAACAGTCGCTTGGCCGTGAACATGATGTGTATGTCGCCCACGCGGTTCATGTAGGGAGCGAGGAAATAGACGGCCACCGACAGGAGAATGGCGGCCAGCAGCCTTTTGGGAAAGCTGTGCGACCGTATCTTGTTCTCGTTCAGGTTGTGCGTGAAGACGGTCAGCAAGACGAACGACACGACCATGTAAAACAGCACTTCGAGCACCGCGAAAGCCGTACTGTTTTCCGATACGGGATGTTCGGGTCGGAGCTGCGCGGTTCGCTGCAAAATCATGAAGACGAAATACGAGAAATTCACGATGAGGCTGATGGCTACGGCAATCAGCACGTTAATCACCACACCGCCGGTTTTGAACTTGGTCCTGAACATAGTATCGAGCAATCAATCGGAAGGAATCCGGCACAAATATAAGGTACGGAACGTCAGCGGTACGAGCGCGCCGGTCGAAACGGAAAAACAGGGGGGTGAACGGACTTCAGCCCTCCGCCTCAGTCCGCATCACCGTGTGCCTTCCGAATCCGTACACGCAACGTCCGGCCGGATGCTACCGCTCCGGCTCGCCGTACCACGAGGCATAGAGCATGTAATCCCGTGCGGTACGTTCGACGATTTCCTTGCGTTGCTGCGGCGTCACCTCCTTCACCCGCCGTGCCGGTACTCCGGCATAAACTCCGCCGGGTTCCAGCCGACTCCCGGCCAGCACCAGCGCATTGGCGGCCACGATACAGCCGCTTCCGACCACGGCATTGTCGAGTATCGTGGCCCCCATCCCAATCAGGCACCCGTCCTCGATGATGCCTCCATGCACAATGGCGTTATGCCCTATCGACACGTCGCTGCCGATTACGGCTTGCGACGGATGCGGCGAACCGTCGTAAAGGGTGTGTATCACCGCACCGTCCTGAATGTTCGTCCGGTCGCCGATGCGGATGCTGTTCACGTCGCCGCGCAGCACCGCACCGTACCAGATGCTGCAATCCCGGCCCACGGTCACGTCGCCTATCAGTACGGCCGTTTCGGCCAGAAACGTCCCTTCTCCCACTACGGGCACATGCCCGCGCACTTCCTTGATAATTGCCATATTGCTGTTCCGTTATAGAATTTCTTTCGTTGTGGCCGTACAAACCGCAGGCACTCCGGCGCGGAGCAAGCCGAGCACATGGTCTCCGGGGGCCTTCCAAAGCATATCCGCAGCAGCGTGCTCCACCGTCCGCCCCCCGTCGCACGAGACGATGACATCGCCCGAATGCATTCCTTGCGACACCCGAACAACGCGGCTGGGAGACCGGATGCAACGAATCCGAACGGCTTTTCCGCAACCGCCCCGGAGGGCAGCCGACAGGATGCGGGAACATCGCAACCGACCGCACATACGAAACGTCTCTAATCGTGCGCTGCCGCTCCAGCCGCCCAATCGGTACGCATCGGAAAGCCGTTCCGACCGACGACGGCACCGCCCCCGACCCGGCGACAAATACCCTGCCGCAACACCGGGTGAACCAGCCCCAGACAGGGGCGCTGCACAGTACCTCCATGCCGCAGGAGGCAAAGAACACGGCACCCGAAAGGAGCATCGAACACCGCGGCGACCTGCGGCGCCGGGTCAGCGTTCCGCGCGCTTGGCCTCCTGCCAATACGCTTCCATCTCTTCGAGGGGCATCTTCGTCAGTTCCACACCCTGCTCGTCAGCCCGCCTTTCGATATGTTCGAAACGGCGGATGAATTTCTTATTGCTCCGTTCGAGCGCATTTTCGGGGTCGATACCGTACAGACGCGCCATATTGACCAAAGCGAACAACAGGTCGCCCAGCTCCTCTTCCGTCCGGTCGCGGTCCATCCGTCCGATTTCCTGCCGGAGTTCGTCCGTCTCCTCCTGCACCTTCTCCCACACATCCTCGCGTCTGCCCCAGTCGAAACCGGCAGCAGCAGCCTTCTGCCCGATGCGGAACGCCTTCACCATGGCCGGAAGGCTGCGCGGTACGCCCGACAGTACCCCCTTGCGGGCCTTGCGGTCTTTCTTGCGTTTTTCGGCCAGCTTCAGCTCCTCCCAATTATGAATCACCTGCCCGGCACTGTCCGCCTCGACATTGCCGTAGACATGGGGATGCCTGTATATCAACTTATCGCACAACGCATTGGCCACATCGCCTATATCGAAGCGTCCCTGTTCGGCCCCCATGCGGGAGTAAAAAACGATATGGAGCAGCAGGTCGCCCAACTCTTCCCGGATGCCGTCCATGTCGCCGTCCGTTATCGCATCGGTCAGTTCGAACGTTTCCTCTATGGTATTGTTGCGCAGGGACTCGAACGTCTGTTCCCTGTCCCACGGGCATTCCACCCGCAGCCTGTCCATCACTCCGAACAGGCGCTCCATGGCCTCGAGCTGTTTCTCGTACATAGTCTATCGGTTTTTCGTTATCGTTTCTCTTTCCAACCGCCTCCCGCAACGGGATGCCGGTCATTCCTTCCGGTCGCTGCCGTGCGCTTCAGCCTGCCGCTCCCGGTCGGAAAGCCTCCCTCCGTCGTCCCATGCTCCGTACATGACGTTCCGCCGGGTACTGTCCACCAGCTTCCGGAGTCGCCGCTCGAACAGTTGCGTGCCCCTTTTAATCTGAACGGTATTGACCCGCACTCGTTGATACAGAGGCGGAAACCGCTGAAAGTTCCGCCACACGGCGTCGTCTTCCTGCAACGCGGCACGCACATCGTCGTCTATCCGGAATCCCGACGCATCCATGTCCGGCAGCACACGCCGCCCCCTGTCGGTCATCAGGCCCAGTCGTTCCAACCGGCGGCAGCGTTCCTTGTTCAGTTCCGACCACCGGCCGTTCTTCGTCCTCGGCGAAATGCGCTGGAGGTTGATGCCCCCGTCGCCGGCCTTGCAGGTCGAATCAATCCATCCGAAACACAGCGCTTCCTCCACCACGTCGAGGTAGGCGAGCACATCCGGCTGCGGGCGTCCCCGCTTGCAGGCCACCCAGCATTCGCGTTCCGTCTCGCCGTTCTCTTCCAGCCACCGGCGCAGCTCCGCGCGGGAGCGGAAATAAAAGACATGTTTCGGTTCCATATCATATCATCGCATCGCTCAACAGGACGCACCGGGTCGCACCGCATCCGGCACCGTCCGTTCTCGTCCGGAGCGTAAAATTACAAAAAAAGACGCTGTGCCGACCGCCGGGATACGATTTCCGAACGCATCGTCTCCCTGCCCCGTCGGAACGGTATCGGCAACCGCAACGGTCGGCAGCAAAGAAACCTCCGTACCGCCGCGCCCCATACGGATTCCAAACGGGAGCCGTCCGCCGCGAGGCCGGCCCCCGTTCCTTCGCCGGCAGCACACCCTATCTGCTTCCAGGGCCACAATCTCGCATCGGCCTCACAACGGAACAAGGCCGAAACGACAGCAACCGCGGGAGTCAGAAAATCCCGCGGTTGCTGTCGTTTCCCGTTCTGGAAAAGATTACGCTCCTTTGGAGGTCATGATATCGAGAATAAGCCGGTCGGTCTGCGTCATGCCCTCGCGGCCTATCTTCGTAAGATTCAGTATGGATTTGTCCACATCCTCGTCGATGATGCCCTCGGCGGCGGTCACGCACCTGTGCTCCATGGCGAGCATGGCCGAAAGTACCGACGTGGAAATGCCGCTGGCCACCTTGAGGGCGCAGCTCGGCTTTGCCCCGTCGCAAATCATCCCGGCAAGGTTGGCAATCATGTTCTTCACGGCATACGACACCTCATCGTAGCCGCCGCCCATCAGGTAGGTGATGCCGCAGCTCGAACCCGTTGCAGCCACCACGCATCCGCAAAGCGCCGAAAGCCGGCCGAGGCTCTGTTTGATATAAATGACCGTCAGGCTGCTGAGAACGAGCGCCCGGATTTTCCGTTCCTCCGACGCTCCGGACTGCTCGGCATAAACCACCACCGGCAGCGTGGACGATATGCCCTGGTTGCCGCTGCCCGAATTGCTCATCACGGGTATCATCGCCCCGCTCATGCGCGCGTCGCAGGCACCCGAAGTATAGGACAGGATGCTCGACAGGATACCGTCGCCCATGATGCGGCGTTCCATGTCGCCCCGCAGCAGCCGTCCAAGCGAATGGCCGTAATCGCCCGTGAAGGATACCTCCGCGGCATGCTTGTTCATGTCGGCCGCCTTCCGGATGAATTCCAACTCGTCCAGCGGAGCGGTATCGGCGAAGTCGAAAACCTTCTTCAAACTCAGCGTACATTCGCCCCCGGCGCAGGAAGCGCCCGCTCCGGCACACTTTTCCAGCAGGACTTCCCCGTTGCGTTCGATACGTGTAAATCCCGTATGGCTCTTCTCGATAATGGCCAGCGCCCGGTCGTCTCCCGCAGCCGCCTCCACTTCGATGTACAGGATGTCGCAGCCGCCCTGCTTGAGCCCTATCCCGATGGGGGTGCTCTCCATGTACTTGCGCCCCTCCTGCACATCGGCGGGCTTTACGTCGCGCAGCACTTCGAGGCCGTATTCCGACTTTCCGAACAGCGCCCCCAGCGCCACGGCGATGGGAAGCCCTATCATGCCGTCCGTACCGGGAATGCCCACGCCCATCGCATTCTTGAGCATGTTGGCGCTCAACTGAACGGAAATGCGTTCGGGCCGACGGCCGAGCACCTCCGCAGCGCGCGCCGTACAAAGCGACACGGCAATCGGTTCCGTACACCCTATTGCGGGCACTATCTCCCTGTTCATCAGGGCTATTATCGAACTGCGTTCGGCAGGTGAAATCTTACAAGCCATACATCATATCTTTATTGCTTGCAAATATAAACTTTTTCCCGAAAACATGCGGTTCGGCAACGCACGATTCGGACACAACGGCCGGGGACGGATGCCGCCGGTTTCTACCGGAAAAAGATTACCTGCGCAGTCCCTAAGTTTCGGAACATTCAGCATACGACTGTTTGCGTGAACGACAATACAGACAATTTTAGTCGATAAGCCGGCAAAGCTATTTTTCTTATGATTATATCATAACATCAAAACTGTATCCACCTTTTTAGCAAGGTGGATACGAATATTCTATGCTCTCGCCACACTTTATAAGTCAGACAGACACACGCTGCAAACTCGCAGGTTTTCAAACCGCTGCAATTCTAATTCTATTTAGTAACAGTAAAAGTAGGTAACCCGCGATTGTGCAAAATCCGTACAATTATTTGCTGGTTGATTGGTTTGGTCTACTGCCGTAACGACTTTGCCTCCGCCCAATACGTAGCTCTGTCTGTTCCGTTCCAATACTTCGATGGTCTCCTTTCCGAAATTCCAACTTCGTTTTTTCGTCACGGTTAGTTGCTTTTAAAATTGACTTATGTTTTTTTCAATTATATCTCCACTAAAAATAAGAATATAATGCTGAAAAAAACAAGCAACTACCGATGTTTTTCAATATTTCATATAATTACTTCTCTTAAATTCAGTTGCCGTCGTACAGAACAAACAATTCCTGAAATACTTCGTCTATCAAGGCAGCATCCGTATGTATTCCAACCCTTTTCCCAACACCTCGTCCCGTCCGTCCAGATAGCCTTCCAGGGTCGGTTCGATGTAGATATCCGGCAGGACGCCGACACCGTGATGTCGGCTGCCGTCCGCGTTGGTGACGTAGTTGGCCGTCAGATTAAATGGAAATACCGGCAAGCGGTACTGCGTCGCATCGCCGTTCGTACCGCACGACTCGGAACCGACGATGGTTCCCAACTCATAGCCCTTGACGAGTATGAGCACCGTCTCGGCCCAACTCATCGCATGATAGTCGCTGAGGAATACCACGGGAACGTTCAGGCGGGGAGCAACGGGTTCGAGAAATTCGTTGCTCTGCACGTAACGTACCTTCTCGCGGTTCGGAAAACACGTTACGGGTGTGGAAATGAAGGACGTCGGCAGCGGTTCCTCGGTCAGATGCCCCAGCACCTTGTCGAAGTCGAGCATGGGATAACCGCGCAGGTCGAAAACGATGCCCCGCATCGAATGGAGCGTATCGAGTGCCGCGGCGAACTCTTCGTAGTTCGCGTTGCGTTGGCAGGGGCGTATGACGGCTATGCCGTCGTCCGTGTAGGAGATGAACGGCCCTTCTTCCGGTCGTGAAACGTAAGGGGCCGGTAACGATGCCACCAATGTATCCTGTACGATATCGCCCGACGGAGTGCTGTAGGTGACTGTCATCTCGGAACCGCAATAAAGATACGAAGCTATGGTACGCGGTAATGCCGAATACAGAGCGCTGCGGCGGTTGCTCGAATTTACCTGCCGCGCGGCATCGTCCAGAAGTTCGTGTATGTCTCTGCCGTCTACTTTCTGCAATATACTGTTGACCGGTATGTCGGCTCCGCAATCGGGTGCGACCGCTTCGATGATTACGTTATTGTCTACGATATTCAGGTGAAGCGGTAAATAGGAATACGACACATACATTCCTCGAAGTTTCGTTTTCGGCCAGGACATCTGCAATATCAAGTGTTCGTCGCGAACGTCGTTCATGGCTTCGAGTATGGTTTCCGCATGCAGCAGAATATTTTTTTCAATGTATTCCGTTTTCTCTATTTCCCATACCGAACCCAGTATTTCCGTTAGCTTTTCGTTCCAGTCGGGTATGTCGATTTCTGCATAGGGATAGAAATGCTGTATGATATTCCAACGGGTAATGATGTCCGCCAATCTGAAATTTCTGTTGTCATACGGGTAAATGTATTTCCCGCTCTGCTGTCTAATGTCTTTCCACTCTTTCTTTGCGGTTTTCAGCAGTCGGTCGGTCTCCTTTTTCGAGAAGGCGTCCTGCCGCTCGGCATGCGGCAGGTTCAGATAGAACCCGTCGGCTACGGGGTAGGAATAAACCCTCCCCGCCTGCGGCGTATCGGGTGTACCGTCGCAGGCACGAAGGGTGATATAGAACGGGTCATAGTCGCGGTACTCCTTGTATAGCATTCGGACCACTTTGGGAATTTCTATTTTCCCGCCTCCCGTGTGTTCTTTATAGTAATATTCTTCGGGCACGCCTGTCAACGGCCCTTGTCCGGCCTGCGGTTCGGCCGTAAGCGTAGCATTAGGGGCGAGCACGGCCATATCGGCCATTACCTGCTGCAGGTCGCCCGTTTCGGAAAGTCGGTTCACGAAGTGGAGACAGACGGCAAACCAATCCTCCTCGCTCCAGTCCGATGTATAAGGATTCGGCGAGTAGTAGCGCACGATGCCGTAGGTGCGGGCGAAAGCCGCGTAGTCCGATGTATCGACAGGGGTGTTGTCTGTGCCGGCCGCTCGTGAAGAGAATACGGCCGATAATACACACAATGAAATAATAATTATTCGTTTCATAAACTATATGATATTTTTAAGCATTTGCCTAACAGGCAATGCTTAAACTCAATAACATGGCTCATTAATTTAGGTTGATAAAAGGCAATTTGCCTATTCAAATCTAATAAGACGCAATATAAAATACAAACAATATACTCGTAAATTGTTCTCTGTCCGGCTTCTTGTTCGGCCCCCTCCGTTCAGTCCGCTTTTCCTTCGACTATTCCCGCTCCGGAGCGGTCGTAAATGTCAGGTTCCTGCAGCTGTCGACAAGAGAATGACAATTATCGGCGAGGAAAAATATGGGATTCATTTGCAAACCGTAAGTACACCCCGGTTCCAGCTTGTCCGGTTCCAGCTCTATCGCCAAACGGTAATCGTCGATATAATACGCCCTGCAGGCCGGAAGCAGTTTCACGTTCTCGTCGTCGCTGCCCGTAGTACCGCTGAAACTGTACCCGCCGAACATCGGCTGCGAAAACGTTATGATTATCTTGTCGTAACCGGTTATGTCCGAACCCATCGCCGGATATACCTCCGTAATATACGGACTCCTCATCTCGTACTCTTTGACGACGGTCTCGATGTTGTCTGCGGTATAGTTGAAGAATGCCACGATTTGCGGCATAAAATCATCTATATGCGGATACTTGTCGCGGTTTTCGTAGAAGTGTTCCATAAAGGCCATGCTGCGCCCCATCCAAATATAGCCCTTGTCATCCGCTATTTTCAAATATACAGGGACATTCGCATCGTCTCTCTCTTTGTAATACATCATGGTACACAATTCATTGAACCATTCGCCTATCATGCTCTCAACAAAACCGTAACCGGCTGCACGCTGCTTGTCGTAGACATGCGGCAGTATCTTTTCGGCATACGGTATCATTAAGCTATAATACCCTCGTATGATATCGTTGCTGTAATGATGGCATAGCTCGTGCATCAGTATATATCCCGCAGTCCCCGTTGTATCCGGCAATCCCTCGGCGTCGGACGCTATGCCCATCAACACGCCCTCCGAAATCATGTAATTGGACGGACCGTTTATCATACTGACATAGAATTTAATGTCTTCATCATAAGGTTTGCCGTAAAACTCCTCGAACCACGCCGTATCGACGCTGTTCACCAACGAATCCATGCGTTGTTCGGCTATGGCATAAAGGTCTCTGTGACTGTCGAACCATTCCTGAAAATCGCTCTCCTTATAAAAGCGGTTGGCCATCCGGATGAATTTGTCGAACTGTTCGGCCGTCCAACGATCATCGTATTTTTCGATGTCTTTTAATTTGTACTGTGGCCGAAGACGAAATTTCCCGTCTTTCAACTCCAGTAATTCAGCTGCTGTAGATACGGCATCGTAACTGATATGATACTTTTCCCGAAGTTCGCGTACATACTCGATAGGTTCGCTGTTTTCGTATCGGGCGAACGTATTGACTATGTCCTCTTTGTAACTCGGAATCCTACACTGGGAATACTCCGGAGCGCCGATAAGGGCGAACATGAGGCTCGTCAGCTCGAAACGTTCCTCTACTTTGCTGCGTGTCTGCGAGTATGCCGTCTGGCTGAATACCAGTACGCATAACGACAAAATCAGAATCACTCTTTTCATACGGATAAATATTAAAAAGGTAATAGTATTGAATAAACGTTCAGCATCCGCTGACCGCATGGTTGATAAAGTTCGTTCAGGCCGC
>DXFY01000042.1 GCA_019114205.1 Candidatus Tidjanibacter gallistercoris
CTCCTGTCAGAATTTCGACCCGCTGCAAAATTCTGCTGTCGGCATAAATGGTATCGGAATCGCAAATCGTCGGCAGCGAATAACGGCCGAAAGGGACATTGAATTTTCCCGATTTATTCACTCTGTATAAACCATTGAAACAGGTACGATTCAAAAATATAAAATAACCGGTTTTCTCTACTGTATCCAAATCGGATGTATTAAAATACGTTCTGCATTGCAAAAAAAAATCCTTTCGGGCTTCTTCCGTCGGCAGCGAACGATATTGTTTCTGAATGTCGGAAAGCCACTCCACCAACAAAGCAGGATTGTCCCGCACGACATGATAGCATCCTATCAAATCCGGATTGATATCGTTAATCACCGCACGTCTAATATTATGATGCGTCTGAAGCATATAAAAAAGCATCGCTCCTCCTCCCACGAACGGTTCGATATAAGTCACATTCCGTTTCTCGTCGAAATCTGCGGGAAGCAGGGTTTCGAATTGCTCGACGAGTTGGCCCTTACCTCCAGCCCATTTGACAAAGGGTTTTGCTTTTGTCATCACAATCTGTCTGCGGTTTGCGCAAAGGTACGAAAAGTTCGGGAACGTGCGGGCTTCGGTGGGGAAGCGGCCGAACGACGCGAAGGAGCCCGTAAGAAAAACGGGAGGAAGAGAAAACCCGCAGGAAAATTATTCCCAACTTTACGGCGGGTACGCCGGCCGGAAAAAATCGGCGCGATTTATGGAATACGTGCACGCGATGCATCCTGTAATCGAAAGTTCAACCAAAAAAGGAAACGATATGAAAAGATTACTTGTCATGGCCGCAGGACTGCTGATGCTGTCCACAGCCGCTTCCGCCCAGCAGAGCGAAACCTATCCGAGCTACATCACGGTGACGGGCAACGCCGAACGCGAAGTGACACCCGACGAAATCTACGTGGGCATCACCGTCGACGAGAGCGACAGCCGCAGCGGAAAGATAACCGTGGCCGAACAGGAACGGAAAATGATAGCCGAACTGAAAAAACTCGGCATCGACACGGACAAGGCGTTGCAGGTAGGCGACATGTCGGGCGACCTGAAGCGTTACGTACTGCGCCGCGACCGAGTGCAAACGCAGAAAAGCTATGTGCTGAAGGTGAACGACGCGGCCACGCTCGGCAAGGTGTTCCAGGCGCTGGGCGGTATCGGTATCTCGCAGATGCGGCTCATCAAGGCCACGCGCAGCGACCTCGAACAAATCCGTATGGAACTGCGTGCCGAAGCCATGAAGAATGCCCGGCAGATTGCCGAAACCCTCGCCGGAGCCATCGGACAGAAGGCAGGCAAGGCGTTCATGATTAGCGACAACAACTATTACGGCAACGGTACGATATATTTCAATGAAGCGATGCCGGTAGCGCGTTCGGCCAAAATGGAAGCAATGGCCGCCGACACGAGCGCTCCGCTCGAATTTCAGGACATGCGCATCAACTGTTCGGTGAACGTGCGGTTCATCCTGGAATAACATGCAAAACGACAAAGCGCATGACGACCATACGGCCTGAAAAAGAGCTGACTGATGACGGAACGGCAACGCTCCGTCATCCCGTTTTCGGCGACACCTATCATTCGCTGCACGGTGCGGCGAGTGAATCGGAACACGTCTTCGTACGCAACGGGCTGGCCGCCTCCGGGAAGGATGCCGTCCGAATCCTCGAAGCAGGGTTCGGCAGCGGCCTCAATGCCTGGATGTCCCTGCGCTACGGCAGAAAACACGCCGTCCGCATCGACTACCGCGCCGTGGAACGCTATCCCATCGATGCAGAAACGGCCTGCGGGCTCGGCTATACGGACGACCCGCTTTTCGGTGCGATGCACCGCTGTACGTGGGAGGAACCCCATACCTTAATCGAGGGGTTCACGCTGACGAAATACGCTGCCGACCTGACCCTTCCCGGCGGAGCATGGGAATGCCGCGGATACGACCTTGTCTATTTCGATGCCTTCGCGCCCGATACCCAGCCGGAACTGTGGACGGAAGCGCTCTTCCGGCGTCTGTACGACATACTCGTACCGGGCGGCGCACTCGTGACGTACAGCGCCAAAGGAACGGTGAAACAGGCACTGCGCGTGGCCGGATTCACGGTACACAGGCTTGCGGGAGCGCCGGGCAAACGCCACATGCTGCGTGCCGCAAAACCGGACGGTCCGAACGACGGCGGAACCGGCACGTTCCCCGCGACAACTGCCAAGTAAACCAGCAGGGGCTTCCCGTACCGCACCGCGGTATGCCGGCCGACACCGAGCATCCGCCCGAAACGCGGCGCCGCAGCCGCCCGGCACGGGAGCCGGAGAGCGCCGCCCGAATATTCCTCTCCCCCCGCGGTGCGCCCCGGAGACGGACGAAAACATTTCCGGGCGCTCTTCGCCCGGCGGCATGCGGCGGCTGCCGTTATTTTGCGTACCTTTGAAAGCCGTCCGGAAGCATGTACGCCCGACGGCTGTACCATACTCCATCATGAAAAAGACCTATTCCTTCAGTTACGAAACCCACAGCCTTCCGGAAGAGCCGGCACCCGAAGACGCGGTACTCGTCGGCCACGCACGGCGGGCTGCGGAAGCGGCCCACGCCCCGTTTTCCGGCTATCGCGTGGGTGCGGCGGCACGGCTCGAAAGCGGACGCATCGTCACCGCGGCGAATCAGGAAAGCGAGGCGTTTCCGGCAGGGCTCTGTGCGGAACGGATTCTGCTCTTCGCCCACATGACCTCCGCGCCGGAAGACCGGATAACGGCTCTGGCCATCGCATCCGTACCGGACACGGCAGAATGCTATCCGTGCGGAGGATGCCGTCAGGTAATGCTGGATGTCATGAAACGGCAGGGAGCCCCTTACCGCATCATCATGAGCAGCGGCCGCAGCGTCACGGTAGTATATTCCCCCGCCGACCTGCTGCCCTTTCCTTTCGGGCTCTGACCCCGTACAGCAACCCGCAGCCACACCCAAACAAAATACAGAAAACAGCATATGGCAAATGAAAATCTTACGGTCGGCTTTTCCTCCGAGGACATCCTTTACGAGGACAACCACCTCATCGCCGTGAACAAACGCGCAGGCCAGCTCGTCCAGAGCGACCCGACAGGCGAACCGGGCCTCGAAGACCGGATAAAGGCATTTATCAAACGGCGCGACGGCAAGCCGGGCGACGTTTTCCTCGGCGTGGCCCACCGCATCGACCGCCCGGTGAGCGGCGCGGTACTCTTCGCCAAGACGAGCAAAGCGCTGGTGAGGCTGAACGAAATGCTGCGCGACCGCAGCGTTAAAAAAATCTACTGGGCGATTACGGAAAACGTACCCGAACAGGAGGAAGGCACCCTGCGCCACTGGATGACGCGCGACGGCAAAACCAACCGGGCCCACGCCTACTCCTCGCCGCGAGGCGACGCCAGGGAAGCCGTGCTCCGTTACCGCCTGCTGGGCGGCAGCAAAAACTACCGTCTGCTGGAAATCGAACTCATCACGGGCCGCCACCACCAGATACGCTGCCAACTGTCCAAAGCGGGCTGCCCCATCAAGGGCGACCTGAAATACGGTGCACCGCGTTCCAACCCCGGCGGCGGCATCTCGCTCCACTCGCGCAGCCTCTCGTTCGTCCATCCCGTGCGGCGGGAGTCGCTGACGATAACGGCGCCCGTGCCGGCCGACGACAGTCTGTGGGCCTTTTTCGAAGAGTCGCAGCGCGGCAGTCGCTGACCGGCCGACAGAAAAAACCGCCGGCACGTGTTACACCGGAGCGCCGTCGAACGTCTTCGATATAAACACCGGCATACGGGACGGGCACGGCAAGTCCCCGGCAGCCGGCACGAAATCCATAAAAAAGTCTGTATCATGAAAAAATTCGTCTTCATCGTCCTGCTCGCGCTCTGCGCAGCCCCCCTTATCGGGGCAGCCGGAAGCGGTACGGCCGCGTCGGGCGACGCCGACCGTAAGGTACGCCCTGCACACAAGACCGTAACGGAAACACGGGAAGTACGTGCATTCGACGGAATTTCCGCGACTTCCGGAATCGTCGTACTCGTCCGGCAGGCCGACGAACATTCGGTCGAAGTCACGGCCGACAAGAACATCATCGAATACGTACTCACCGAAACGGCAGCAGACGGCACGCTCCGCATCCGTTATCGGGAAAACCTTTCGTTCTGCGGCGGCACCACTACGGTGGTGAAGGTCGCGTGTCCGGAGCTTACGCATCTTCAGGCGACCAGCGGTGCCGAGATAACGTGCACCGACCTCATCGAAGGGGAAAAACTGTCCGTTTCCGCTACGAGTGCGTCCCGCATCGAAGGTGCAGTACGATACGAAAGGCTCACCGTATCGACGACCAGCGGTGCGGACATCACCCTGACCGGTCGCTGCGCGAACAGTACGGTCTCCGCCACGAGCGGTTCCGAAACCGACCTGTCCGCACTCATCAGCAAACGTGCCGAAGCATCGGCCACGAGCGGCGCAACGGTACGGATACTCGCAGAGGAACTGCTGGAGGCCAAAGCCACGAGCGGCGCCGACATCTTCTATTACGGAGAGCCGCAACTGACGGACTTCTCCGCTTCCAGCGGCGCCCGCATCCACAAACGTCTCTGACGACGATACGCATACCCCGCGTACGGAAAATCACGGAACACGGCGACCGACCGGCAGAACACATCCTGCCGGCCGGTCGCCTTTCCATCCTGCGCGCGCAGCTCGCCGGACACGCTGCCTGCACTCCGGGCACAGCCCCGCACGACCATCCGAAACGGTACAACGGCGCACACCCATCCTCCGGGACGCCTCCTCCCTCTGCCCGGAAAGCGGTGCCGTCCGAAAAGAACGGTACACGATGCACAGGCTACGCATCGGCTGCCGGGGCGACCGCACATTATTGCCTCCGCCGCCGTTTCCCCCCGTCCGCAGCGGGCATCGGCGTCCCGCCAGAGGAAAGGTCGCCCGACATGCAACGAACAGGAATGACAGCAGAGGGCACCCGAAGGGAATGGATTGCCGCATGCGCAAACGACCGGACTGAAGGCGGCCGCCGGCAAGACATCCGCAGGAACTGCCCGTCCCGGCTTGGCACCGTACAACGGAACGGTATTCGGAATGCTCCACCCGCAACCGGGCCGAACGGCTTTTCAGGAACCGGCAGTCCGAACGGAGGAACGGACATTCCGCCTCCTCCCGACTTCCGAAAACTCGCCCAGCCGCCCTTTCTGCCAACAGGTTCCGCGCAGGCGAATGCAAGACCATAAAACGGGAACGGCCCCTCGATACCGTACTCCGGACACCCTCCCGAATCCGACCGACCGATACCGAAACGAACCGCCCGCCTTTCGGATACGAGAACACCCACGCCCGCCCACCGGGCGCCGCAGGTACGGAAAACCGCTGCGTCTGCTGCCATCGTCTTTCAGACACGACACACCGCCGGTCTGCAGGAACATCCGGCAGTCACCGGTTCGGCACAAACCGACATGTACGCAAACGAACCGAAAACGACGGACGTGTCCGGCAGCCGGCGCAAGACCCGTTCATAGCCGTAAAAGACCGCGCAACAAGCCGCTCCGAGACACGGAGTCGGTAAGAATATAAATCAGGGAAACGCACGGACAGCGGACAAGAGAGCGACCGCCGACGACCGCCGTAAGTACGGGCAGCCGCCGCGACCGATACGACCGTCTTCCATTCCCCGTACCGCAGCTCCGACGAAAGCACGAAGACCGGCCGATACGAACGAAGCGGCCGCGCATTGCTGCGAAATGCCGCGACGCACGAACCCGGAACCGAACATACACGCCCTTTCCGCGCGCACGCTTCCACACAGCATTGCAACGCAGTATATCGGACGGAACGGACGCACAGGCGACCTCTCCGTATCCTCCGCCGACTGCGCCTCGCTCACCTCCACGACCCGACAACGGCGGACGTCGCCGCGGCTGTTCAAAGCCCCGTTATCCGTTTGATGTCGTTCAGCATGTTGAGCGCCTGAATGGGCGTGAGCGAATCGATATCCAGTCCCCGTATCTGGTCGCGTATCTGGACAAGTACGGGGTCTTCCAACTGGAACATGCTGAGCTGTACGCCCGGAAGATGTTCTCCTGCGGCTGCCGTCTTCCGCCCCTTGCCGCGACCGGAAGGTTTCGCGGCGGCACGGACACCGGACGGTACGGACGCACAGGCAACGCTTCCGTCCCCGTCCTCCCCATCGGCAGCACCCGCCGCCCTTTCGAGCGAGGAGAGGATGGCCTCGGCACGTTCGATGACCCTGGCGGGCATGCCCGCCATCTTCGCCACATGGATACCGAACGAATGCTCCGTCCCTCCGCGTACCAGTTTGCGCAGGAAAAGGATGGTCCGATTGACCTCCTTGACCGATACGTTGTAATTCTTCACCCGCGGCAGCAGCTCCTCCAGTTCGTTCAGTTCGTGGTAATGGGTGGCGAACATGGTCTTGGCCCGCGCGGTCGGATGGTTGTGAATGTACTCTACCATGGCCCATGCTATCGACATGCCGTCGTAGGTGCTCGTGCCGCGCCCTATTTCGTCGAGCAGGATGAGGCTGCGGTCGGACAGGTTGTTCATGATGGAGGCCGATTCGAGCATCTCCACCATGAAGGTACTCTCGCCCTGCGAAATGTTGTCGCTCGCCCCCACGCGAGTGAATATCTTGTCCACCACGCCGATACGGGCCGACGAAGCGGGCACGAAAGACCCCATCTGAGCCATCAGCACGATGAGGGCCGTCTGCCGCAACAGGGCCGACTTACCGGCCATGTTGGGCCCCGTTATCATCATGATTTGCTGCGACGTATCGTCGAGATAAACATCGTTGGGAATGTATTGCTGCCCCACGTCCATGAGCGTTTCGATGACGGGATGGCGGCCGTCGCGTATGTCGATGACCTTATCCTCGGAGAGCTCCGGACGGCAATATCCCCGCTCGGCCGCCATGACGGCGAACGACCGCAGGCAGTCGGCCCGCGCCACCGCAGCGGCATTCCGCTGGAAAGCAGCTATGGAACGGGACAGGTATTCCACCAGTTCGGCATAGATGCGCTGCTCGATGGCGAGCATCTTCTCCTCCGCACCGAGGATTTTCTCTTCGTATTCCTTGAGTTCCTGGGTGATATAACGTTCGGCCGAAGTCAGCGTCTGCTTGCGTATCCAGTCGGCCGGCACCTTGTCCCGGTGGGTGTTCCGCACCTCGATGTAATACCCGAACACGTTGTTGAAGCTCACCTTGAGCGACGGAATTCCGGTCGCCTCGCTTTCGCGTCGCTGTATTTCGGCAATCACGTCCTTGCCGTGGCACGCAATGCGGCGCAGGTCGTCCAGCTCCAAGTCTACGCCGTCCGCAATGATGCCTCCCTTCTGTATCTGATTGTTCTGGGGGTCGGGAAACAGCTCCCGTCCGATACGCTCACGCTGCTCCTCGCACAGGTCGAGTGCTTCGGCCAGAGCAACCAACGCCTCGTCACCCGATGCCGCGAGCAGTTCGCGCAGTTCGGCCACGGCGCCCAGCGACAGTTTGAGCTGTATCAACTCGCGCGGCGTGATGCGCTGGGTGGCGATGCGCGACGAAAGCCGCTCCAGGTCGCTTATCCGCTCCAGAACGGAACCGGCATCCTCGCGCATGCCGTCATCCGTCCGGAAACGCTCCACCACATCGAGCCTGCGGTTGAGCCGCGCGACATCCTTTATCGGCAGCGCTATCCACTGCTTGAGCAACCGGCCGCCCATAGGCGTGACCGTCCGGTCGATGACGTCCGCGAAACCGCACCGTTCGCGCATCGAATTGGACGAAAAGAGTTCGAGGTTGCGTATCGTGAAGCGGTCTATCCATACGTACCGGTCTTCGTCGATGCGCGAGATGCCGGTAATGTGGCCCACGTTCTTGTGCTCCGTAAAATCGAGATAATAGAGAATGGCCCCCGCCGCCGAAATGCCGCTCGTCATGGAATCGATGCCGTATCCCTTGAGCGAAGTCGTCCCGAACTGCTTGCAGAGCTTCTCGCGGTTGATGTCCTCGGCGAATACCCATTCATCGAGTTTGTAGGTATAGTTGCGGGTGCCGAACGCCCGCGCGAAGCGTTCCTCCCAGCCGCGCTGGTAGATGATTTCCTTCGGGGCGAGGTTCGACAGCAGCTTGTCCGCATAATCGTCCCGACCTTCGGCCACGTAAAACTCTCCGGTCGAAAGGTCGAGAAAGGCCACCCCCGTGGTCTTCTTCCCGAAGTGTACCGACGCGAGGAACGTATTCTCCTTGTTGACGAGTACGTTGTCGCTCATCACCACCCCCGGCGTGACCAGTTCGATTACGCCCCGTTTCACGATACCCTTGACGAGCTTCGGGTCTTCGAGCTGTTCGCACACGGCGACGCGCTCGCCCGCCCGCACGAGTTTCGGCAGATAGGTATCCAGCGCGTGGTAGGGGAAGCCGGCGAGTTCCACATAGCTCGCGGCACCGTTGGCGCGGCGCGTGAGCGTGATGCCCAGAATGCGGCTCGCCCGCACGGCATCCTCGCCGAACGTTTCGTAAAAGTCGCCCACCCGGAACAGCAGCACGGCGTCGCCGTGTACCGCCTTGATGGAATAATACTGTTTCATCAGGGGCGTCTCTACATATTTCTTTTCCTTCATTTCGCACTCCTTGCCTGCCATAGGAACCTGTCTGTTTTACGGTTCACAAAGTTAAAAATTTCTCCCGAAAAACTCGCCGCGGATGTGCGCCCCGACATCCCTCCCCGGCAGGGAAGGCATCGCCGACCAGTTCCGTTCGGAAAACAAACGCAGAAGGCATCCCCATGCAGGATGCCTTCCGTCCGTTACGGTTCCTTTCGGAACTATCGTATTTCGATGTTGTCGATGCAGAAAAAGGCGGGCACATTCAGTCCATATTCGCCGGTATCGTTCGATTCGATGGAAAAGACCACCTGCGTCACTTCGCCCAGCCCCGACAGGTCGAAATCCGTCCACGTGTCGAGCACTTCTGCTCCCTGTGCAAGGCGCAGCGAAGCCCTGCCCGTCTCCGTCCCGCCGTTATAGCCGACCGCCACGAGGTCCACGCGGATATCCTCCTCGCTCCCCTCCTCGCCTACGAGCGGATGCGCCACGCAGTAATGGTAGGTCTTGTTCGCATTGGCCGCGTCAGCCGAAACGGGCCGCACCGGTTCGGAGAATTCGATAATCGGTACGCCGTACGCTCCGCCCCAGTCGCCGAAAGCATATCCGACGGCGAACTGGGTATTATCCGGTGCATAAACGCTGAACTGATTGGAATAATCCATGCCGAGGTCTTCCAGGTCGCGGTTGGCCGAAAGGGCGAAACCGCCCCATGATTCCCACTCCCCGTCGAAGGAATAGTAACTGCCGAACGAAGCCGCACCTTCGGTATAGAGCAATCCGTTGTACACCTGCGAACCGTCAGCCTCTTCTGCCTGCTCGCGGCCCCACAGAATGTCGGAGTAAGTCCCCGTCGATGCGGAAAGCTCCGCGGCCTCGAAGGTAATCACCGTCGTTTCCGGTTCCACGGGGCCCGTACCTTCGAAGGCCAGCGCGCCGTAATAGGTGAAATCCAGTATCCGCTCGCTCCGGTCCGTAACCAGCCCTTTTATTTCATAATTCCCGTTGAATGAAGATACCGTCACCTCGCCTTCGGCAAGCTCCCTCTTGTCTCCGCCGTAACTGTACGGCGTAATGACGCTGAGCGCACTCCGCGACGAGGCGAGCAGCACGCCGGCCTGGGCCGATGCGGAAAGCGCGTACGTACCCGACGCAATCTCCTCCTCCGACCCCGTCGCCGCGGTCACGAGCTCCAGCTCCAGCGAAATATCCGCCTCCTTGTAATTGTCCGCCGCCGCGGTGCTGCGGTCGTTCGTCCACAGCGTCACCGCATAGTGCCGAAGCCCGTCCTCTTCACCCAGATACACGGCCTTGCCGTTGGTCAGCTTCTTGAAATTAAGGGGCTCGGTACTCCCGCCCTCTGTGGTTCTTTTGCAACCGGCAAGCGACAATACCGCTGCCAGGGCAAGTACGAACACGAAAATCCTTTTCATCGTTTGCTCAAAATTATGTTCTGTTCACAATCGTCGCATGTCGGGTATCCCGCCGCAGGGATACCGCCCACCGGAACGACGGACATGCCGCCGCAGCATATCGCGAATATGCGCAATCTCACTGCAAATGTATTACAATTACCATACGGTTGCAACAACAGTATTCAGGCTATGCCGGCCGGGACTGTCCGGCACGGCTCTTTCCGTTACTTCCGCGCGGCAGACGCCGTCTCCCGGCAGCGCAAAAGACGAAAGCCCGCACCCGGCCGGCAGCAGTTCCGAACAGAAAGCAAACGACATGATTCGAAATTTGTTGCACTGAAAGATACGGCAGCAATCATTTGAAAACCATATGCATGGGCGCGAACTGCCGGCTCCGGCACCGCGTCTGCGGCTGCCTGCCGGAGAAACACCGGCAGCCGAAAAGCATTTACGGGAAAAGCGCACACGTCACCTTTCCCGTAAACTATTTAAAACCACGAATCCCTGCAACAGGGATTGACTGCGACTGAAAAGGCGGGCAAAATATGATGGGGGGGTTCCGCCTTTCAATCGTGCGGTCACGGCCCGGCATACACGATGCATGCACAGACCCTCCGCAGATTTGCGGACGTTTCCAATCTCCCGACTAAATCACTCCGCATGCAGGAACGCATGACGTCCCGCTTTCTTTCACTATCAGTATTCTACGTCGAATAATCGAACAACAACCGTGCCACGAATGCACTCCGCCTGTTTTTTCTCATCCGGTTACGGCATCCGCAGCGTACCGCCGTCTCCCTCTTCGTACTGCAAGAAACAGATAGTCAGGTTTTCCGCACGAACCGTACTTTCCCTACGCCGGGCGGAAAACGCAAGCGCACATCTCCCCTCCGTGTCCGCCGCACGAACCACGGTTATCCGCTGCAAGGACGTACTTCGCCTCCGTCCGGTCATTCACGCCCTGCTCGCCGCCCGATGCGCGCCTGACCGCGAGACAAGTTTTACTTCCTTGTATCCTTTGCGTTCCGAACAAAATGCCGACAAGTTATCGACACAAAACAAGGAGTTATAAACAGCCGTTTCGCATTTTATCAACAAAAAACGGCGATTCAGTAGCATTCCGCGGCACGGAAACCTGTCGGGGCTTCGCAGCATTCGGAAATCGTGAGGAAACCGTGCGGTACAGCTCCCATCCATGCTTTCCGAAACCAGCCGGCCCATGCCATCAAGACAGCCGCATCGCAAGACGAAAGGGTGCTAACGCAAAGGGAAAAGCGTCTCCCGAACACATAGATTGACGAAAGGTATGCCGATGCCGAGGGCCCGGCGCACGGTGTAGGCAGTCCCGCCCCGCTGCCCGTCGTAATACCCTGTGAGAACCGATGAATTATCCACGAGGTAATCGTTGCGCCGGTAGAAACACTCCGGATAATAATGCGCCGCCAATACTTCAACGACCGAAGCGCGTTCGCAAACGTGCCGGTAGGCTTCCCGGAACGGAACATCGTAACGGCGTTCCTGCCCCCGGAAGGGAATGACCGCCACCACCCCGGCATCGGGACAGAGCCCTGCATCGCGCAGCGACAGCACCTCCTCGGCCGCCCACAGGTCGAACCCTTCGGCCATGCCGGAAAGAAACATCCGCACGCCGCGGTCGTACAGCTCCCTCACCGCGGGGCGAAGCAGCCGCCGCACATGCGCTTCCGCATCGCCGGCCGGAAACGAAAGCCGGAATTTCGCCGGGCGGTACCCCGTAAAGGCGGCGCACCGCGCACGCGGCAGGCCCAGCGCATTGATATCATCATCGCATGCAGTCCGTATCATACGACTGTCATCGGGTTAATTGCCGGCCGCGAACCGGCCGTTCGTTGCACCGCATTCCATCCTCCGGCTCTCCGGGCCGATTTCCGCCCTACCCGCCGGAACGCACGGCCCCACTCCGGCACCGTCCTGTCATTCCCCGCGCTCGGCATGTTCCTCGTCCTCCATAATCTCCTCGTAAAACCGGACGTCGTCGCGCACTTCGTCGGTTCCTATATCGAAATCGGGGCCGTCGCCGCCTGCCTCCGGATACGTTCCGCCGGATACCGCTCCCCTGTCCGCACCGCGGCCCGTCTTCACGAAACCGCCGATGGTCTTTACGACCCTGTGCCGGAACCCTTCCCTGCGCGACACGGTATAGTCGGCAGGCAGGCCCGCCTGTTCGCCCGTGATGCAAAGCACCTTGTCGCCGGGTTGCAGCTCCGTGTCGCCTTTCGGAACGATGTAGTCGTCGCCGCGACGAATCATCATCACAAGCGTATGGTCGTCGAGCCGTATGTCCCTCATCCGGTTGCCGTGTACGAGCCAGTCCGGACGCACCTCCTTTTCGGTAAGCTGCGCACTTATCTCATCGGGCATATCAACTCCGAAACTGTCTTCCTTGAGCTGCGTGGAGAGTCCCAGTACGTTGGCCATGGAACTCACCGTAGTCCCCTGTACCAGCAGCGAAACGATGGTGATGAAAAACACCGTATTGAAAATCATCCCCGCGTTGTCGAGGCCCGCCACGAGCGGATAGGTGGCGAAAATGATGGGGACGGCTCCCCGAAGGCCCACCCACGAGACATAAAGCTTGCCCTTTGCCGTAATCCTGCGGAACGGTGCCAGACAAAGAAGTACCGATGCCGGCCGCGCCACCAATATCATGAAGACGGCCACAAGCAGCCCAATCTCGACCACGTCCAGCATCTCGTGCGGGTTCACCAACAGGCCGAGCGAGATGAACATGACAATCTGGAACAGCCACGTATAACCGTCGAAAAAGGTGGTGAGACTCTTCTGAAAGACGATTTTATGATTGCCGACCACCAGCCCCGCTATGTAAACCGCGAGGTATCCGTTGCCGTGCACGAGGTCGGTCAGCGAGAAGACGAGATAGACCAGCGCGAGCAGCAGCACGGAATAAAGCGATTTGTTGTTGAGATTGATGCGGTTGAGCACGTAAACGGTAAGCATGCCGAGCAGGTAACCGGCCACGGCGCCTACCGACATCTGCACGACGAAGGTCAGCAGCGACTGCCACACGTCGAGGTCGCCCTGGGAAACCGCCTGCACGAGAATAATCGTCAGTATATAGGCCATCGGGTCGTTGCTACCGCTCTCCAGTTCCAGCAGCGGGCGCAGGTTCTGCTTGAGTCCCTGTTTCTTGGAACGGAGAATGGAGAAAACCGACGCCGAATCGGTGGAGGACATCACCGCCGCGAGCAGGAACGATTCGGTCAGCGACAGGCTCACCCGGAACACGCCGCTGATGCAATAGATGAAAAAGCCGGTCAGCATCGCCGTGAGGAACACCCCTGCCGTAGCGAGCACGACACCTTCGGCCACCACGGGTTTTATTTCGGAATACTTGGTATCCATACCGCCCGAAAAGAGGATGACACTCAGCGCGAGCATGCCGATGAACTGTGCGGTATTGGGATTGTTGAACTGGATGCCGAGTCCGTCGCTGCCGAACAGCATGCCGATGAAAAGGAAGAGGAGCAGCGTCGGAGTACCGAACTTCGCGCCGGACTTGGCAGCGAATATCGCAATTATCAATATGAGGGAGAACAGCAGGACGATATTACCGCTGTTCAGTAAAAATTCAACCACTCCCATGACGCATTCCGAATCTTAAATATCCCCTACCCGACCGTTCCGGCAGTCCTCCACTCCGTCGAATACCCTCCGCACACGATTTTTGCAAAATTAAAACAATCTGCGGAACATAAAAATAATTCCCGAACAAATCCCAACAGCCGTCGCACTTCAACCGCAAGGGACGGCAAAACAAACAAATCGTGAAAACGCCATGCCCGGATTCGCAGAACGTTCCCTCCTTTTCCCAAGCGCGGTTCCGGGAAACGACAACCGTCGCAGGCACCGAACGGAAAAACGTCCGTGCAGGGAACGGTACCATACAATAATGACAGCGGATTCCGTTTCCGTCCGGTTCCGAAAACCCGGACAGCCCTGTCGGTGCCGTGCGGCCGGGTCGCAGCAGAAAAGCCTTCCGGCATCGCCCGATGACATCCGTGCGAATCGATACGGCACCGGCGGTACCGAGCCGCCCCACGTGCAGAACTATTGCGGAACGAAAACGTAGGTAATGGTACCCGAATGTCTGCCGGGTGCCGAGGAGTCCACGTTGAACCGCGAACGCATGGCGACTTCCAGCGCCGCCGAAGTCATGCACGCATCGTCCGAAGAACGCTCCCGGTCGATACGGGCCGAGAGCACGTCGCCGTTGCGGCTGA
This sequence comes from Candidatus Tidjanibacter gallistercoris, assembly GCA_019114205.1. Classification (GTDB taxonomy): domain Bacteria; phylum Bacteroidota; class Bacteroidia; order Bacteroidales; family Rikenellaceae; genus Tidjanibacter; species Tidjanibacter gallistercoris. Next base: position 14,323 of record DXFY01000042.1, read on the forward strand.
CGAGGATATCCACCACCACCGTTCCGCCGCCGGAACACTTGTAGGAAGGCACGGGCAGTCTGACGGCATGCCGTACCGGACGGGCCAGCGAAAAGGAAACGGTCACTCCGCCCGAAAGACGGGCGTCGCGCTGCTCGGCGGGTACCTCGCGGGACAGCGGTTCCTGCGCGAGCATACCCAGCATCTGTTCGTATTCGGCACTGTTGCGGTCCATCTCCTGCATCACCTCTTCGGAACGCTCGAATATTTCGCGCGTCTCTTCGCTCAACGCATCCTCCTGCTCCTGAGCATGTTCGTTCGAGACGGCATTCCTCACCTCCTCGTACTGCGGCGCCTCTCCTCCTGCAAGCATGTCGTTCAACCGCTGCGCCCGTTCGAGCTCCTCTTCCAGGCGCTGCAACTCCTCCATGCTTTCGAAATCCATCACGATGACGGAATCCGCCTCCCGCGCCTGCAAAACAATCCGCGACGAAAGCAGCACGACGGCGACCGCCAGATAGACGATAACGGTGATGCAGATGGTTTGCCTGTTGTCGTATATCCACTCTCCGGCCTCCTTCCTGCGCTTTTTCGCAAAAGGCAGGTCGAGTTCGGGCGGCGGCCCTTCGGGCACCCCCCATTCGTATTCCTCCTCGCCGTTATCCCGTCTGTGCTCCATAAGGACAGCCTTCTCCCAATCCGAAACCATGCGGCGGCACGCCTGCCTGCGCACCCGATGTTCCTCCGCGACCGGTTCGGCAAAAGACGCGCCGCGGCCGCGAATCCGCACACAAATGTACGTATTTATTCAAAAAAGGAAACACCCCGCACCCCATTCCCGTCCGCGCCGAACCGCGCTCCCTTCCGCAAATCCCACGCCGCGAATGCGGAGCGGGATTTGCCGGACGGAAGGCCGATTGCCGTATGTCGGAAAATAATCATATCTTTGCAATCGAAAATTAACCGTTACTTAACGTTTTATGGCTGATAACCAAAAGACACTGAAAGCTCCGGTGTCATTCAGCGGCAAGGGGCTGCACACGGGCATGGCATCGCACATGACCGTACTGCCCGCCCCGGCAGGGAGCGGTATCGTGTTCCGCCGCACGGACCTCGAAGGCCGGCCCGAAATACCCGCCCTGGCCGACTACGTGACCGATACCTCGCGGGGTACCACCATCGAGAAGGGCGGCGCGAAGGTATGCACCATCGAACACATCATGTCCGCTCTCTGGTCGCTCGGCGTGGATAACGCAACGGTCGAAATTGACGCCCCGGAAACTCCCATCATGGACGGTTCGGCGCGGGATTTCGCCGATGCCGTCGTACGGACGGGGCTCGAAGAACAGGACGCGGAAAGACAATATTACGAAATACGCGAAACCGCGGAATTCGAATATCCGGAAAAAAATTCATCGATAGTCATATATCCCGACAGCAAATTCAGCGTGACCGTGCACGTGGATTACGACTCGCGCGTAGTAGGCAACCAGTACGCCACGTACTCCGAAGAGGAGGACTACGCGAAAGAGATAGCCCCGTGCCGCACCTTCGTGTTCCTGCACGAACTGGAACCGCTGCTGGCCGCCAACCTCATCAAGGGCGGCGACCTGGACAATGCCATCGTGGTGGCCGAGCGCTGCGTCTCCGATGCCGAACTCGAACGGCTTGCACGGGTTTTCGACAAGAAGGACATCCGGATTACCGACGGGTACGTGAACAACCTCCGGCTGCGGTTCGTCAATGAAATAGCCCGCCACAAACTGCTCGACGTGCTGGGCGACCTGGCACTGCTGGGAATACGCATCAAAGGCCGCGTGATGGCCGTCCGGCCGGGACATTTCGTCAATACGGAAACGGCCAGGGCGCTGCGGAAGAACGTCCGGCGCGACGCCAACCGTCCCTCGTTCGTCTACGACCCGGCGGCCGAACCCGTCTACGACATCAACCGCATCCGGCGCACGCTGCCCCACCGCCCGCCGTTCCTGCTCGTGGACCGAATTTTCCACATCGACGAAACGAGCGTGGCAGGCATCAAGAACGTCACCATGAACGAACCGTTTTTCGTGGGGCATTTCCCGGAAGAACCCGTAATGCCCGGCGTCCTCATCATCGAAGCCATGGCGCAGTGCGGGGGCATCCTCGCCCTGAACAGCGTGCCCGACCCGGAAAACTACTCCACCTATTTCCTGCGGATAGACGGCGTGCGGTTCAAAAACAAGGTCGTACCGGGAGACACGCTCCAGTTCGAGCTGAAACTGACGGAACCCATTCGGCGGGGCATCGTATCGATGGAGGCGAAAGCATACGTGGGCGGCAGGCTGACCACCGAAGCGTCGCTGATGGCGCAGGTGGTCCGCAACAAGGCATGAATGCGGAAAACGCCGCACGCCCCTGACGGGACGGACGGCGTTTTTCGCACGGGGAAAGTCCGCCGTGCCCCAGGTCGGGAGCGTTGCCGGGGCCTGCGCAACGGAACCGAAACGCTCCGCCCGGACAGATAAATCGAAGACAAACCAAAAATTTACGTAATGATAAGTAATTTAGCTTATGTCCATCCGGACGCGAGGCTCGGTAAAGACGTAGTGGTCGAACCGTTCGCATACATAGCGGGCGACGTAGTGATAGGCGACGGTTCGTGGATAGGGCCCAACGCCGTAGTACTCGACGGAGCACGAATGGGCAAGGGATGCAGGATACATTCCGGCGCAGTGATAGCCGGAGTTCCGCAGGACCTCAAATTCAAGGGAGAATACACCACGGTCGAGATGGGCGACTACAACACCGTGCGGGAATCGGCCACGGTGAACCGCGGCACCGCCGCCAAAGGAAAGACGGTCATCGGCGACCACAACCTCATCATGGCCTGCGCCCATGTGGCGCACGACTGCGTGGTGGGCAGCCACTGCGTCATCGTGAACAACGTCCTGCTGGCCGGGGAGGTGGAAGTGGGCGACTGGGCAATCGTCGGCGGCGCTTCGGCCGTCCACCAGTTCGTCCGCATCGGCCGGCACGCCATGATAAGCGGCGGCTCCCTCGTGGCGAAAGACGTCCCCCCGTTCGTGAAGGCCGCACGGTTCCCGATTACCTTCGTGGGTGCCAACTTCATCGGACTGCGCCGGCGCGGGTTCACGGCCGAACAGATAGGCGAAATACAGGACATTTTCCGCGTGCTTTTCCAGGACGGCCACAATTACAGCCGCGCATGCGACATCGTCATGGCCCAGTTCCCGCAGAGCGAGGTGCGCGACGAAATCGTGGAATTCATCCGCTCCTCGAAACGGGGCATCCTGAAACCCTACAACGCCACCATCGCGGCGGAAGAGGAGTAAAGTCCGTTTTTAAGCACAGAATATTAGGAAAATAAAATATATCGTGCTATATTTGCACCCGTTACGGGTTGGCAACAAACACGGATTTGGGGACGAGAGTCCCCAAATTTCGTAATCGGATACGGCATAACCCTATGGTACGGAACAGGTTCCGTGCCGCACGAAACGACCGGAACATACACGACGGACGGGACGCGGAGCCCGGCCCCAATGCACAAGCGACATGACGGATACGGAAAAGATAAAAGCCATCGCAGAGAGCGAACTCGCAGGCGGAAGCCTGTTTCTGGTGGAAGTGAACGTAACGCCGGGCAACGAAATCGAAGTGGTGATAGACAGCGACGGGTCGGTGGACATCGACGACTGCGTCGCCTTGAGCCGCGCCATCGAAGAGCGGCTCGACCGCGATGAGGAGGATTTCGAGCTGACGGTGACTTCGGCCGGTATCGGCCGGCCGCTGAAGCTCCTGCGCCAGTACCGGAAACTCATCGGCCGGCCCGTGGAGGTGCTGCTGCACGACGGTACGAAGATAATCGCCGAACTGCGCGACGCAGACGCACAGTCCCTCACGCTGGCATATACGGAGATGCGCCCCGTGGAAGGCAAAAAGCGCAGGCAGGCGACCGATGTGGTGCGCACCTATCCCCTGTCGGAAATCAAAAGCACGAAGGAATACCTGGATTTCAAATGACATCCGGCAGCAGTACAGGAAAACAATACAGGGAAATATAAAATTCACGAACAAAACCATGGACAACCTCAATCTGATAAGCAACTTCGCCGAGTTCAAGGAGCTTAAGAATATCGACAAGAGTACGATGATAGGCGTACTGGAGGATGTTTTCCGCCATCTGTTGATAAAGATGTACGAGACGGATGAGAATTTCGACATCATCATAAACGCCGACAAGGGCGACCTGGAAATCTGGCGCAACCGCATCATCGTGGAGGACGGCCAGGTGGAGAACCCCAACCAGCAGATATCCATCTCGGATGCCCGCAAGCTCGACGAAACCTACGAAGTAGGCGAAGAGGTGGCGGACGAAATCAAACTCGACTCGTTCGGACGCCGGGCGGTGCTCTCGCTCCGCCAGAACCTCGCCTCGCGCATTCTCGACCTCGAAAAGGCCAACCTGTTCGAGAAGTACAGCGAACGTGTGGGAGAAATCATCACGGGCGAAGTCTATCAGGTATGGAAAAAGGAGATTCTCGTGCTCGACGACGAGGACAACGAACTCATCCTGCCCAAGAGCGAACAGATACCGAGCGACTTTTTCCGCAAGGGCGATACCATCCGGGCCATCGTATCCAAGGTGGAGATGCGCAACAACAGTCCGGTAATCATCCTCTCGCGCACGGCGCCCGAATTTCTCGAAAGGCTTTTCGAACAGGAGGTGCCCGAAATATTCGACGGCCTCATCACCATCAAGAAAATCGTCCGGATTCCGGGCGAAAGGGCCAAAGTGGCGGTGGAATCCTACGACGAACGCATCGACCCGGTGGGCGCCTGCGTCGGCATGAAGGGGTCGCGCATCTACTCCATCGTGAAGGAGCTGCGCAACGAGAACATCGACGTGGTGAACTGGACCGCCAACACGCAGCTGCTCATCCAGCGCGCGCTCAACCCGGCCAAGATTTCGTCCATCTCCATCGACGAGGAGAAAAAGACGGCATCGGTGTACCTGAAGCCGAGCGAGGTATCGCTCGCCATCGGCAAGGGAGGCCTCAACATCCGGCTGGCCAGCATGCTGACCGGCTACGATATCGACGTCTACCGCGACGTGGAGGAAGAAGACGTGGATTTGCAGGAGTTCTCCGACGAGATAGACCAGTGGATTATCGACGCACTGAAGGGTATCGGCTGCGATACGGCCAAGAGCGTACTCGAAATATCGCCCGAAGACCTCGTGCGCCGTACCGACCTGGAGGAGGAAACCATCCGCGAGGTCATCGGCATCCTCAAGTCGGAGTTCGAATAGCGGGGCGCTCCGCAGGCCAGCCGGCACGAACGGTACGGCGCGGTGCTCCGGCGGCGGTACGGCCGCGAACAGACAGAATACAGAAACATAACGCCGAAAACAGATTTATATATGTCAAATGAAAGAAAACTCAGGCTCTTACAGGTTGCGAAAGAGTTCAAGGTAGGCATTGCCACCATTACGGATTTCCTCGCGAAAAAGGACATTCACATAGAGAGTTCGCCCAATACGCTGGTCGAACCGGACGTCTATGCTGTCCTCGAAAAGGAATTCGGCGGCAACCGTGCTTCCAACGACAGGATAAATGTCCGAGAACGGATAAACCTGAAACCTGAGAGCGTATCGCTGCACGACAAGAAGGATTCGCCGCGTGCGCACGAGAGCGAATTCGAGGAAGAAGTAGTTATCAAGAGCGGCGTTATTAGCACGAGGGACGAGATTCGCACCGGCCCGAAAATCATCGGCAAGATGGACCTTTCGGGCGGTTCCAGAAAGCATGCGGCCCCGCAACCGGCCGCACCTGCGAAGGAAGAACCCAAACCCGCACCGGCGCGGCAGACGGCGGCCGAAGCACGCACGGCCCCGCAGCCGAAACCGGAAGCGGAAACGAAACCGAAACAGCCGGCACCGCAGCGTCCTGCCGAACGTCCGGCGGATACGCCTGCGGCTACGGAACGGCCTACAACGGAGCCCAGAGCCGAATCGAAACCGGTCCCCGCACCGACACCGAAGCCCGAAATCGTCATACAGGAAAAGACTTACGACCAGCGCATGGCCGAAAACCGCGACGATGTGTTCCGTCCGAGCGATGAGGCGAAACTCACCGGCCCCAAGGTGCTCGGCAAGATGGATGTGCAACACCTCGGCCCGGCCGGAGGACGGCGCGAAAAGCGCAAACGTATCGGCAAGGACAAGGTGGACGTGACCAAACAGCAGCCCGCCGGCCCCGGTTCCCGCGGAGGACAGGGCGGCCGCGACGGTCAGGGCGGCGGACGCGGCTCCTCGCAGGGCCCGCAATCCAGAAAGGACCGGAAAAAGAAGAGCGCTCCGAAACCCGTCGTACGTCCCGAAGTGAGCGACGAAGAAGTTTCGAAGCAGATAAAGGACACGCTCGCCCGCCTCACCTCGAAGGGGAACAAAAACAAGGGTGCCCAGTACCGCAAGGAAAAACGGCTCGATGCGCGTGCGCGCATGGACGAGGCGATGGAAAGGGCGCACATGGAAGAATCCATCCTGAAGGTCACCGAATTCGTCACCGTCAGCGAACTCGCCACCATGATGGACGTTCCCGTGACGGAAGTCATCACGGCGTGCATGAACCTCGGACTGATGGTCTCCATCAACCAGCGGCTCGACGCGGAAGCGCTGGTCATCGTCGCCGAGGAATTCGGCTTCAAGGTCGAATTCGTCACGGTGGATATTCAGGAGGCTATCGACGACGGCCACGACGACGAGGCCGACCTCGTGGAACGGCCCCCCATCGTCGCCGTCATGGGACACGTAGACCACGGCAAGACGTCGCTGCTGGACAACATCCGCAAAACCAACGTCATCGAAGGCGAAGCGGGCGGTATCACACAGCACATCGGTGCATACAGCGTAGACCTGAACGGCAAGAAAATCACCTTCCTCGACACGCCGGGCCACGAAGCCTTCACGGCCATGCGTGCCCGCGGAGCGAAGGTGACGGACGTGGCCATCATCATCGTGGCGGCAGACGACAGCGTCATGCCCCAGACGGTGGAAGCCATCAACCATGCCTCGGCCGCCGGAGTACCGATAGTATTCGCCATCAACAAGATAGACAAGCCAGGAGCCAATCCGGAAGCCATCAAGGAGCAGTTGGCCCAGATGAATTACCTCGTAGAGGACTGGGGCGGCAAATACCAGTCGCAGGAGATTTCGGCCAAGAAGGGCATCAATCTCGACAAGCTGCTCGAAAAGGTGCTGCTCGAAGCGGAACTGCTCGAACTGAAGGCCAACCCCGACCGCAAGGCGACGGGAACCGTCATCGAGTCCACGCTCGACAAGGGGCGCGGCTACGTGGCAACGCTCCTCGTCCAGAACGGCACCCTGCGCGTGGGCGACCCGATGGTGGCGGGAACCTATTCGGGTAAGGTGAAGGCCATGTTCAACGAGCGCGGCCAGAAGGTGCAGGCCGCACCTCCCGCCACGCCCGTACTCGTGCTCGGTCTCAACGGCGCCCCCCAAGCGGGCGACACATTCAACGTGATGGAGGACGAACGCAGCGCCAGGGAAGTCGCCAACAAGCGCGAACAGCTCCAGCGCATCCAGGGCCTCAAGACGCAGAAACACGTCACGCTCGACGAAATCGGCCGCCGCATCGCCATCGGCAACTTCAAGGAACTGAACATCATCGTCAAGGGCGACGTGGACGGTTCGATAGAGGCGATGACCGACTCGCTCATCAAGCTCTCCACCGAAGAGGTGCAGGTGAATGTCATCCACAAGGCCGTCGGCCAAATTTCCGAATCGGACGTCATGCTGGCCATGGCCTCCAACGCCATCATCGTGGGCTTCCAGGTACGTCCGAGCGGGGGCGCCCGCCGCATGGCCGAGAAGGAGGAGATAGAAATAAGGCTCTACTCCATTATCTACGATGCCATCAACGACATCAAGGACGCCATCGAAGGCATGCTCGAACCGGTGAAGAAGGAGGAAATCGTATGTTCGGTCGAGGTACTCGAAACGTTCAAAATCACCAAGGTCGGCGTCGTGGCGGGCTGCGTGGTGCGGGAGGGCAAAATCACCCGGAACACCCCCATCCGCGTCATCCGCGACGGTATCGTCATCCATACGGGCCGTCTGGGTTCGCTCAAACGTTTCAAGGACGACGTGAAGGAAGTGACGGCGGGCATGGAATGCGGCCTCAACATCGAAAGCTACAACGATGTCCGCGTCGGCGACTTCATCGAAGGCTACGAAATCGTGGAAGAAAAACGCAAGCTGTAAGGGTCTGCATCCGCTGCGGCGGATGCGCAAACCTATCGACAAAGCGCAGGTATCGGTCGAACCGAATACCTGCGCTTTTTTTGTCCCATATCCGTTCCCTGCCCTCTGCGCCGGCATCTTCCTCGCGGCGCTACACGCTGCATATTCCGCCGCCTCCGAAAACACGCAGCCACAATCCGGACCGGGCGGCCTCGCTATTCCCGTAGTCAGAATAGCGGACGCATGCAGCGATGCACAATACAACAAACCTACACCAACGCAACGGACGCAACAACCGACTACCCCCATCCCCTTTCGCGAGCAACATACCGCACCTCCCGAACGCTTCCGAAAACACGCAGCCACAATCCGGACTGGCCGGCCTCGCTATTCCCGTAGTCAGAATAGCGGACGCATGCAGCGATGCACAATACAACAAAACTACACCAACGCAACGCATGAAACGACCGAACCCTCCCCTTTCGCGAGCAACATAACGCACCTCCCGAACGCCTCCGAAAACACGCAGCAACAATCCGAACTGGGCGGCCTCGCTATTCCCGCAGTCAGAATAGCGAACGTATGCAACGATATACCATACAACAAAACTACACTCACGCAACAAACAGAACGACCGACTGCCGCCTATCCGATTCCTTTCCGAAACGAAATGCTGCATTTTTATCTTGGCGAAAACGGCGAAAAAACCTATATTTAGGAATCGAATACATCATGCGAAAAGATACATTCCGCTATCTCCGACCGACAAAACCGTAAAAACGAACAAGGGGATTTTCCCATAAAACTCACTAACACATAAAACGATGAAAAAGTATCTGGCAGAAATGCTCGGCACGATGGTGCTCGTGCTCATGGGATGCGGCAGTGCCGTATTTTCCGGACACATCGCGGGAATCGTAGGTTCCGGAGTAGGCACGCTGGGAGTAGCGTTCGCATTCGGACTCGCCGTAGTGGCGATGGCCTACACCATAGGCGGCATATCGGGCTGCCATATCAACCCGGCCATCACGCTCGGCGTCTGGCTCTCCGGGCGGATGAAAGGCAAAGAAGCCGCCATGTACATGCTGTTCCAGACGATAGGCGCCATCATCGGTGCGGCAGTCATCTACCTGCTCGTCTCCACGGGCATCCACGAAGGGCCGACCCTGACAGGAGCCAACACCTATACCGAAGGAACGGCAGTACAGGCCTTCATCGCCGAAGCGGTCTTCACGTTCATCTTCGTGCTGGTCGTCCTCGGCACGACGAGCCCCGACAAGGGGAATCCGAACATGGCAGGACTCGTAATCGGTCTGACGCTAACGCTCATCCACATCGTTTGCATCCCGCTGACGGGCACCTCGGTAAACCCGGCACGCAGCATCGGTCCGGCACTGTTCCAAGGCGGTACGGCACTCGCGCAGCTGTGGCTCTTCATCGTCGCCCCGCTTGCGGGCGCCGCTCTCTCCGCACTCGTGTGGAAACAGTTCGACGGAAAACCGACGGCAGCCTGACAGTAATCCCCCTAATCGCCTGCTGCCCGATGGCAGCAGGCGTTTTATTTTTTTGCCAGCCATTGCGAAACCCGGCCACGACGCTTCACATTCAGCAACAGCATGCCGCACCCGTCCCCCCGCGAACGAGGAGGCTACGCTCCGGTCAGCATGTTTTCGATACGGGCTTCAGGCGCTAAGGACAGGGAGCTGAACTCCCCTTTCTGGTAACGGAAATAACCGGTGACGGCAATCATCGCGGCATTGTCGGTCGTAAACTTCAGCGGCGGCAGGAACGTGCGCCAGCCGCGGCGTTCCCCTTCCGCCGTCACGCCGCCGCGCAATCCCGAATTGGCCGACACACCGCCGGCTATCGCGATGTCCCTTATCCGGAACTTGCCGGCCGCCTTCACCAGCTTGTCCAACAGGATATCCACGATGGTCTTCTGCAACGACGCGCACAAGTCTGCCCTGTTCGCCTCGATGAAACCGGGGTCTTCCCGCATCCGGTCGCGCAGGAAATAAAGGAACGAGGTCTTCAGCCCGCTGAAGCTGTAATCGAAACCGGAAACGGACGGTCGGGCGAAACGGAACCGTCCGGCATCGCCCTGCGCCGCCAGCCTGTCGATGACCGGGCCGCCGGGATAAGGCAGGCCCATGACCTTGGCGCACTTGTCGAAAGCCTCTCCTGCGGCGTCGTCTATCGTGGTACCGACGATTTCCATTTCCAGCGGAGCCGTCACCTTCACGATTTGCGTGTGGCCGCCCGATACGAGCAGGCACAGGAACGGGAAGGAGGGATGGGGCAGCTCCTCGTCCGGCATGTCGATGAAATGCGATAAAATGTGGCCCTGCAAATGATTCACCTCGACGAGCGGTATATTATTTGCGACCGCCAACCCTTTGGAGAACGACACCCCGACGAGCAGGGAACCGAGCAGTCCGGGCCCGCGCGTGAAGGCTACGGCATCCAGGTCGGCGACCCCGACCCCCGCATTTTTCAGCGCCGTGTCCACTACGGGCACGATATTCTGCTGATGGGCGCGCGAAGCCAGTTCGGGTATCACGCCGCCGTACTTCATGTGCACCGCCTGAGAAGCGATGACATTGGAAAGCATCCGGGTGCCGCGCAGCACGGCGGCCGAAGTATCGTCGCAGGAAGATTCGATGCCGAGAATCAACGCGTCGGAACGGAACGGACTGTCCAAAGCAGGAATTTTTAATTCAGTAAAAAATGCCCTCAGAGGCTCTTTAAAACGGATAACGACTGGCAATCTCGCTAAAAATTAGTAAAATTGCGGTTCAATCCGCGAGTTTCGAGGGAAGTACCGGTAACCGATGCGCAAAGTTATAAAAATATTGGGAAAAGCGCTGGCATGGACAGTCGTCGCGATTGTATGCCTGCCCGTGGCGGCGGCCCTGCTGCTGAACACGGGCACCGTACAGAACTTCGTCGTCCGCAAAGCCACGGAATACATATCGCGCAAACTCGAAACCACCGTTTCCATCGACCGCATCCGAATCCGGGGGTTCAGCAGGCTGACCGCCGAAGGGCTGTATATCGAGGATTATGCAGGCGACACGATGCTGTACGCGAAGAGGCTCGGTGCCGCCATCGACAAAAGCGCCCTGCTGAAAAAAAGAATCGTCATCGGCGGCGCATTTTTGGACGAAGCCAAAATATACCTCCGCGCATCCGAAGACGGGGAACTCAACCTCGCACAGGTACTGGCGCGGCTGAGCAGCGACACCACCAAAAAGGAAAGCTCCACGAAACTCGCCTTCCGCGACCTGCGGGTTTCGGACTCGCGTTTCATGCTCCGCACGAAGGCCCCCGACTCCCTCACGCAGGGAATCGATTTCGGCAACATGGTTTTCAATGACCTGAATATCCGGAGCGACGCGCTCGACATCGACGGGGGCGCCATCTCGATGGATATCGCCGCCCTGTCTTTCCGCGACATCAGCGGCTTCACCGTCACCGGACTGTCCGCCGAAAAACTCACCGTAGACGATGGGCTGATAGCCTTAGACGACGCGCACATCGTCACGCCCCGCTCCGACCTGCACATGCCCGCATTCCGCATGGACGGGGGCAGTTGGGAGGCGATGGCCGATTTCCTCGACAGCGTCCGGTTCGACGTACGCCTCGAACGCTCCACGCTCGCCACCCGCACGCTCGCCTATTTCGTGCCGTCGCTCGGCACGGACGAGGGCATCCTGCTGCACAATACGGATATCGCCTTCACCGGCCCCATCAACGACTTCCTGCTGCAGCTGTCGCTGACGGCCGGCCAGGGGGACGCGGATATTGCACTCAATGCGGCACTGAAGGGCATCGTTTCGCCGGCCGATGCGTCATTCGACATCGACATCGTGCGGCTGGCCGCCAGCGGCCGGGGCATCGAAAACATCGCGGGAGTATTCCTTGCCGACTCCCTGCCCCGACAGGCGGCCGACATATTGGAACGGGCCGGGGCCATCTCCCTCACGACGAAAGCCTCCGGAAAAACGACGGACTTCTCGGCGCAGCTGGAACTGCAAACCGACGCGGGAAACATCGCCGCCGGCGGACGCGGCGGCCTGCACGGAGCAGGCGTCACGAATTTCGACGGCCGTGTGACCATAGCCGGCCTGGATGCGGGCCGGCTCACCGGAAACGAATTGCTGGGCCGCATCATCGCAGACATCAAGGCACGGGGCCGCACGGGAACGAACGGTGCGGACATCAGCGGCAGCCTGTTCGTCCCGATGGCGGAATTCAACGGCTATACGTACAGCCAGCTGATGGCTTCGGGCAGCTACGCCGACCGGCAGACCGTCCTCAGCGTCATGTCCGGCGACCCGAAACTGCTCTTCACGCTGAACGGTTCGGTCGACCTGCGCGACAGCATCCCCGCATACGATGCGGAAATCAACCTGCGCAGGGCCGACCTGCACAGCCTCGACATCAACCGAAAAGACAGCCTTGCCATCCTCAGCGGGAAGGTCGCGGCGAAAGGCAGCGGAACGAACCTCGACAACATCAACGGACAGGTATTGCTCTCGGACCTGCGCTACACCTCCTCGACGGACGACGTCCGGGCCGATACGATACGCTTCACGGGACGCAACGATGCAACCAGCAAATACCTGGCGATGAACTCGTCGTTCGCCGATGTCGAATTCAAAAGCGGCATCAGCTACAAGGATATTTTCAACTATTTAAACCATATCCTCTACGACTACCTGCCCGCGCTCGACCCCACGGGCGAGGCGCTCGTCTCGCACAGGCACCGCGCAGAAGGTGTCGTGGCCGGCGGAAACGCACCCTCGGCCCCTGCCGGCGGAACGCTGCGCCCCGTACAGCCCGCGCCCGTCCGCTGGGTACGCACCGACCGCGACGGACACCGCATACCGGTAACGCTCCGCCGCTCCGACAGCCGTTCGGAATTGCATCTGAACATCAAGGAAGCCAACAATATAGCGGCCATCTTCCTGCCGGGATTCAGCATCGCCGAAGGCACGCGAGTGGATGCCGAGTTCAACCCCATGACCGAAAGGTTCTCCGTCGAGGCCAACAGCGATTACATCGAGTATTCGGGATTCTTCGCAACGAAACTCGGACTGAGCGCGGACAACACGACCGAAAGCGACGCCGTCACGGTACGCTTCACGACCGAAGACCTCTACCTGCCGAGTTTCTCGATGCCCTCCAACGACCTGTCGGCGCGCGTGGCCGACGACCGAATCGACGTGCAGGCCAACATAAGCAACGGCACTACGGACCTGAACGCGGTCATCGACCTTTCCTCCTTCCTCTCGCGCACCGAAGAGGACAGCGAACTCCGCGTAGGCCTCAAGTTCAACCCCGCCTCCCACATCATGACCGGACGGCAGCGCTGGGACATATCCTCCGACACGATTGCCTACACGCCGGGCCGCATCACCATAGACGACTTCCTGATAAGCGGCGGCCCGCAGCAGCTGCACGTGGACGGAGCGCTCTCCGACAGCCGAAGCGACACGCTTCGGCTGTCGCTCGACCGGTTCAGCATCCGACCGCTGAACAGCATCGCGGGCCTGCCTCCGAGGACGGTGGAAGGGTCGCTCGACGGTTCAGCCGCCCTCATATCGGGCATGAAAGACCCGGTGCTGATTGCCGACATCATGATGGACAGCCTGAGCATGAACGGTTATACGGCTCCACCGCTGCGTCTGGGCAGCGCCTGGGATTTCGCCACCGAACGCGCGGGCCTCTCGCTCGTCAATACGGTCGACGGCCGGAATCTGGTCCGGGGATTCTACCGCCCCGACACGAACACCTATTTCGCGACGGTGGACATCGACGGCATACCCCTCGCGGCAGCCAACCCGTTCCTCCCCTCCGAAATAATCGAATCGCTGGAGGGCAATACGGCCGTTTACCTCGAAATACGCGGCGGCAAGGGCATGCCGCAGATGAACGGTACGGTATCCGTCAGCGATTTCGCCGCGACCATAGGCATCACCGACGTCACGTATAGTACGAAGACGCTCGATATCGACATAGACGGCGGAAAGGTTTCCCTTCCCCGAACCACGCTCGCGGACAACGAGGGCAACACGGCCACGCTCGAAGCATCGGCCGACATCGGCAACACGTCGAATATTACCTATTCGGCTCGGCTCGTCCCGTCGAACATCATGGCCATCAACACGAAAGCCAGGTCGAACGACCAGTTTTACGGGAAGGTCTACATTTCCGGCGCCGTCGATGTGCAAGGCAGCAGGAGCGGCATCGACGTGGACGTGGCCGTCACCACGCAGCCGGGTTCTGCATTCTACCTCCCGCTCTCCAACAAATCCAACATGTCCGAAGCGGACTGGATTGTATTCCAAAGCAAACCCTCGGTGGAAGAAACGGCGCCCGAAAACGTCCTCGAACAAAAGCGGCGGCAATACGAACGTTCCATAGCCGGCACGGTGAACAAACGGAAGGAGAAGATAAACATGAACCTCAGCGTGGCCCTGAACGTCAATCCGGGACTGCTGCTCTCCATCATCATCGACCCGTCCACCAACATGGCCGTCAATGCACGCGGTACGGCCGCCCTCAACATCATGCTCAATCCGGGCACGGGCGAACTTTCCACCTTCGGAACCTACGAAATAGCCGAAGGAGACTTTCTGTTCAGCATGCAGCCGATAATCTCCAACAAGAAATTCGTCCTGCAGCCGGGAAGTACCATACAGCTCAGCGGCGACCCGATGGACGCCATGCTCAACATCGAAGCGGTATATCGGGTACGCGCCTCGCTGCAACAGCTCGCCTCTTCGCTCCAGGGGACCGGTATCAATACCGGCACGCGCGTCCCGGTGGACTGCATCGTCCGCATCCGGGAGAGCCTCAAACAGCCCGACCTGACGTTCGACATCCGCATTCCTTCGGCCGACGCCGACATACAGAACGTACTCAGCGGTGCGCTGGCTTCCAATGAGGACAGGGCCCTCAACTTCCTGTGGCTCGTAGGCTTCGGTTCGTTCGCACCGAACGGGAGCACCGCCGCCGACACGGACGCCTCCTCGGCCGGAGCGGCGCTCGGTCTCAATTTCCTTTCCAACCAACTCAGCAACATCATCTCCTCGAACGACCTGAGCATCATGCTGAATTACCGGCCGCAAGACCAGACTTCGTCGGAAGAGGTCGATTTCGGTTTCTCCTACAACATAGGCGGCAACGACCGGCTGATACTCGAAGTGGAAGGCAACTACAACGCCGACAGCAACCTGCGGAACAACACCAACATCACGGGAGACGCCTCGCTGACATGGATTATCACCCCTTCGGGCAATGTTTCCCTCAAGGCGTTCACACGTACCATCAACCGCTACGACGAGAACCAGGGCCTGCAGGAGAACGGTATCGGTATCTATTACAAGGAAGACTTCAACGTCTTCTCGGACATCATCCGCCAGTCGCAGGCCCGTAAGGAGGCCCGCCGCCGCAAACGCGCGGAACGGGTTGCCGCAAAAGAAGCCGCCGGCAACGACGGCAAGACGCCTTCGGCAAATGGCGGAGTCGGTACCGATACCGGCACGGACGCTTCCCGACCGGCCAAGAGCCGCATCGAACAGCGGAAGGAGGAGAGCGAAGAGCGGCGCCGCAGGATACGCGAAGAGATGGAAAGACGCCGCGAAGAGGAGGAACGCGCCGCAGCAGTTGCGGGCGGGACGATGCCGGCCGACGGCGCTGCGCCCGCTGCGGTACCGGACAGCCCCGCTGCTGAAGAAAATATACCGTCGGACGCACGGTAATGCAGACAGTCGTCCCCATGCGGAAAAGACCGGAGTACCGGAAGAAAACGGCTCCGTTTCCGACCGCAAACGGTCACATAGGTTAACTTCCCGCAGCAGACGCCCTATGGCGACACGGAAAACGTATGGCTACGGAGCCGGTTCCGACCGGTTCCGAACATGCGGTACAGCCACCGGAAGGCGACGATATACCGCAGCGACACCGGTTCGGTATTAGCAGACCGCACTGACCACCGGAGAGGATGCGGGCCGGCACATATGAAAATATCCGGTATATTCGAGCCGATGGCCCGGCGGAAACGGAGTAGTCCGCAGCGTTCCCTTTCCGGCACGGCGGACGGAAACGACGAAAAATCGCGGGCGATGCCACCTTCCCGGCTCTCCGTTTCCGCGAAATTGGAATATGTTTCTTAAATTTGCGAATTGATGTCCGCTGAGGGCTGAGGGCAAAAGCTGCCGTGTTGTCGCGATGGACGGCGAATCCTATGTGGATTATGATATCGAAGAGGCGCTGAAGATGCAC
>DXFY01000043.1 GCA_019114205.1 Candidatus Tidjanibacter gallistercoris
AATTCTTTCTATTATGAAAGCAAAACTTATTGTTAAGTGGATGGGGTTCATGTTGCTGGCAGCTTCTGTTATGAGTATAGGCAGTTGCACGCAGGTTTATGAACAGCAAAACGGGATGGTACAAGATTCAGAAGAGATTGTAGAAGATGAAGCGTTGGTTTTATTGAGTACCTTACAAAACTTTAATGAAACCGTTCTTCAGGCTGCTGTGACAACAAGAGAAGGGGAGGATGGATTCTGGCATACAGTGTGGAAAGTGACGAAACGTGTTGTCAAAGTTGCATCGGGCGACCTTCTTGGTGCCGCAGAAGGAGGAGCTGCTGGTGCAGGAGTAGGTTATTTGATAGGAGGAGCTGCTGGTGCAGGAGTGGGATTGGTGGCCGGAGGCATCACGTGCGGGGTTTCCGGTTCAATCGAAGCATATGAAAAGGACGTAGAGCAAAATCAAGATAAAAGTGAATGTGCTCCTATGGAATTTAATTGGGAGACCATATATTCAAACCCGAAATATGTTTATGATACCATGGTTGATATTACGGAAGATGAGATACAACAGGAAATAGCGCGGGCGAATGTTGATGTCTCGTTTTTTGAGGAGCATCCTGAGTACGTTAGGATTGGGGCGATGCATAATATTTGTTTGCAGAAATTATCGGAGCCTGTGGGTGATAAAGTAACTCCGGCCATAATTGGTGGTTCAATCGAAAGTAGAATCATGCAGCACCCCGATTATATCAGGCAATATCAGGCAGCTTTAGATAATATCTCGTATTATCTCGGCGAGTTTGATAAAGTGTTTGGCGAGTATGGAATTAATCCGACATATAATCCTATGTATGCATCTTCTACTGCAAAAGAAATTTTAAAACTTTTTTCTGACTTGTATACCAAGTATCCAAGCAAGATAGAGGATGTGGATTTTATCATTGATTATTATGCAGAACATATTTTTGCATCTTCGGCCCTCAGTGAAACCGATAAGGATGCGTTGTTTTCCAGCTTGTCGGTAGCAGCCTACAGTCCGCGGTATTGGGTGGAACATCTTTTGCCGATAGAATAACAGTGCCGGTACGGGAACCGGAGAAACGACAACGGGGAGCCCTTTGGCCTCCCCGTTGTCATGATGATGGCGTATGACTTACAATATTTTTTTGCCTCCGAGCACGAGCCCTGCGGTGAGGGACGTGCCGTAGGCATACGGGATGAATTCGAGCGACGACACGGGCTGCGTAATCCAGAGGTTCGCCCGCTTCCCTTTGGTGATGCTGCCGTGCGACGCCTGCAATCCCATGGCGTAGGCGCCGTTCAGGGTGGCTGCGTTGAAAGCTTCCTGCGGATTCAGGCGCAGTTTGATGCAGGCGAGCGACACGATGAACTTCATGTTGCCCGAAGGGGACGAGCCCGGATTGAAGTCCGAGGCGATGGCCACGCCCAGTCCGGCGTCAATCATCCTGCGGGCCGGCGGATAGTTCATGCCGAGGAAGAAGGCGGCGCCGGGCAGGATGGTCGGCATGGTCTGCGAACCGAGCAGCGCGGCAATCTCTTCCTCGCCGGTAAATTCGAGGTGGTCTACAGACAGCGCACCGTGCGCCACGCCTACCTGGATGCCGCCCGATGCGGCGAGCTCGTTGGCGTGGATTTTCGGACGCATGCCGTACTTCGCGCCGCATTCGAGCATGCGTGCGGTTTCCTCCGGAGTGAAGAAGCCGCGGTCGCAGAATACATCCACGAAGTCGGCGAGCCCTTCGGCGGCTACGGCCGGTATCACCTCCCGGCAGATAAGGTCCACGTATTCGGCCTGCCTGCCGATGTAGTCGCGTGCCACGGCATGGGCGCCGAGGAAGGTGGCGCGGATGGTCATGGGCGATGCTTCGGCCATGCGGCGGATGACGCGCAGCATCTTCAGCTCGTCCTGCGTGGAGAGTCCGTAGCCGCTCTTGATTTCCGCCGCACCGGTTCCGGATTCCATCATCTGGCGCAGGCGCGGCATCGCCTCGTCGTAGAGCTCCTGTTCGGTGGCCGTGTGCAGCCGGTCTGCCGAGTTGAGGATGCCTCCGCCGCGGCGGGCGATTTCCTCGTAGGAGAGGCCGTTGATTTTGTCCACGAACTCTCCTTCGCGGCTGCCGGCGTAGACGATGTGCGTATGCGAGTCGCAGAAGGCGGGCAGTACGACGCCTCCGCGGGCGTCTATTTCTTCGTCGGCCCTCCCTTCGGGCAGCTCTTCCATCGGCCCGTAGGACACGATGAGGCCCTCCTCGGCCGTCACGTAGGCGTTCGTTACCGTGTCAAGGCGTTTCATATCGGCACCCGCGATGCGTTCGCGGCCGCTCTCGTCGATGCCGGCGAGTATTCCTATGTTTTTAATCGTCAGTTTCATCGGATGCTTGTTTGCGGGCCGGAGCCCGGTATCGTAATAAGGCCGCGCCTTCCGTCCGGACGGAAGGCGGCGGCCCTGTGGAAACGGTCGTCCGTCGCCGTTACATGCTCCTGACGAACTGTACCGAACTTTCGATATGCGGGTACATGATTTCGTCGTTGGAGATGAACGGGACACGTTTGCGGTATTCGGTGAATATCGCTTCGATTGCGGGCGACGACTTGAGGGGACGGCGGAACTCCAGCGCCTGTGCAGCGTTGAAAAGTTCGATGGCGAGTACCCGTTCGGTGTTGTTCACCACGCGGTAGAGTTTGGTCGCTGCATTGGAGCCCATGCTCACATGGTCTTCCTGTCCCTGCGAGGAGGGAATCGAGTCGGCTGATGCCGGCATGCACAGCCCCTTGCTCTGGCTGACAATCGAGGCGGCCGTATACTGTGGAATCATGAAACCGCTGTTGAGGCCCGGATTGGCCACGAGGAACGAGGGCAGCCCGCGCGAACCGGAGATGAGTTTGTAGGTACGGCGTTCGGAGATGTTGCCCAGCTCGGATACCGCGATGGCGAGGAAGTCCATCGCCACGGCAATCGGCTGGCCGTGGAAGTTGCCGGCCGAGATGACGATGTCCTCGTCGGGGAACACCGTGGGGTTGTCCGTCACGCTGTTGATTTCCGTGGTGATGATGCTCTCCACGTAGTCGATGGTATCTTTCGATGCGCCGTGTACCTGCGGAATGCAGCGGAAGGAGTAGGGGTCCTGTACATGCTCCTTGTGGCGTGCAATCAACTCGCTGCCCTGAAGCAGCTCACGGAAAACGCGGGCCGTTTCGAGCTGTCCGCGGTGGGCGCGCACCTTGTGTACCGGTTCGTAGAAAGGTTCGATGCGGCCGTCGAAAGCGTCGAGCGACATGGCGCCGATTTTGTCGGCGCACTCGGACAGGCGGCGTGCGTTCACCACGCACCATACGCCGAATGCACTCATGAACTGCGTGCCGTTCAGGAGCGCCAGCCCCTCTTTGGATTGCAGCTCGATGGGCTCCCAGCCGAATTTCTTCAGAATTTCGGCGGCAGGAAGCACCTGGCCCTCGAACTCCGCTTCGCCCAGACCGAGCAGCGGGAGCGACATGTGGGCCAGCGGTGCCAGGTCGCCCGATGCGCCGAGCGAGCCCTGCTGGTAAATGACCGGCAGTACGCCGTTGTTGAAAAAGTCGATGAGCCGCTCCACCGTCGCAACCTGTACGCCCGAATGACCGTAGGAGAGCGACTGTATTTTCAGCAACAGAATCAGTTTCACGATTTCCGACGGAACCCGTTCGCCCGTGCCGCAGGCGTGCGACATGACGAGGTTTTTCTGGAGTTCGCCCAGACGTTTCTTATCTACCGATATGTTGCAGAGCGAACCGAAGCCGGTCGTTACGCCGTAAATCGGTGCGGCGTCTTTTTCGCCCGTTTTGCTGTCGAGATAGTCGCGGCAGCGCTGGATGCGCGTGCGCGCTTCGTCCGACAGTTCGAGGCGGTATCCCCCGCGGGCGATTTCGTAAGCCTGCTGCGGGGTGATGTGTGCGGATGATATCTTGTGCGTTTTCATGTCTTGTTCTTCTCTTTTTTCGTCTGCCGCTGTCGGCGCATGCGCCGGGCAGACCGTAAATATTATTTAATGGCAACCGGCAGCCTTACAGGTTTTTCAGCGCTTCTTCCACCACCGCGTCGTCGGCGATGTTCGGCAGCGTGACCTTCAGGCCGGGGGTGCGTTCCATTTCGCGTTTGATGGCGAACATGGCTCCCTCGTTGCGTGCCCAGCTGCGGCGTGCGATGCCGTTGTTCACGTCCCACAGAAGCATCTCCTCGATGTGGCGGCGCGAGTCGTCCGAGCCGTCGATGACCATGCCGAACCCGCCGTTGATGACCTCGCCCCAGCCGACGCCGCCGCCGTTGTGGAGCGATACCCAGGTCGCCCCGCGGAACGAGTCGCCGATGACGTTCTGTACGGCCATGTCCGCCGTGCAGGAGGAGCCGTCGTAGATGTTGGAGGTTTCGCGGTAGGGTGAGTCGGTGCCCGACACGTCGTGGTGGTCGCGGCCGAGTACGACCGGCGCGCTGATTTCGCCGCGGGCGATGGCCTCGTTCATGGCGAGGGCGATTTTCGTGCGGCCTTCGGCGTCGGCATAGAGGATGCGTGCCTGCGAACCCACGACGAGCTTGTTTTCGCCCGCCTTGCTTATCCAGAGGATGTTGTCGTCCAGCTGGCCCTGAATCTCCTTCGGAGCGGTCTTGCGTATTTCCTGCATGACCTCCAGTGCGATGCGGTCCGTTGCGGCGAGGTCTTCCGGCCTGCCCGACGTACATACCCAGCGGAACGGGCCGAAGCCGTAGTCGAAGAACATCGGGCCCATGATATCCTGCACGTAGGAGGGATAACGGAAGCGTTTGCCGTCCGGCGCCATGCAGTCGGCACCGGCGCGGGAGGCTTCGAGCAGGAAGGCATTGCCGTAGTCGAAGAAATACATGCCTTTGGCCGTCAGCTTGTTGATGGCGGCCACCTGCCTGCGCAGCGACTCCTGTACGCGTTTGCGGAACTCTTCGGGCTGTTCGGCCATCATCCGGTTCGACTCTTCGTAGGTAAGCCCTGCGGGGTAGTAGCCGCCCGCCCACGGGTTGTGGAGCGAAGTCTGGTCGGAGCCCAGGTCCACGTCGATGCCCTCCGCGGCGAGGCGTTCCCACAGGTCGACGATGTTGCCCTGGTAGGCGAGCGATACGGCCTCTTTCTGTTCGCGTGCCCTGCGGATGCGGGGGATGAGCTCGTCCAGCGAAGTGTGCACTTCGTCTACCCAGCCCTGCGAATGGCGCGTGTGCACCGCCTTCGGGTTGATTTCGGCGATGACGCTCACCACGCCGGAGATGACGCCCGCTTTGGGCTGAGCGCCCGACATGCCGCCCAGACCCGACGATACGAAGAGCATGCCGGGAATCTCCCCGCCGCCGCGCTTCTGGAGCTGCTTGCGTGCGGCGTTGAGCACGGTGATGGTCGTCCCGTGTACGATGCCCTGCGGGCCGATGTACATGTACGAGCCGGCCGTCATCTGACCGTACTGCGTGACGCCCATCGCATTGTAACGCTCCCAGTCGTCCTGCTTGGAGTAGTTGGGAATCATCATGCCGTTGGTGACGATGACCCGCGGCGCATCCTTGTGCGAGGGGAACAGCCCCATCGGGTGGCCGGAGTACATGACGAGCGTCTGCTCGTCGGTCATTTCCGAAAGGTATTTCATGGCGAGGCGGTACTGCGCCCAGTTCTGGAATACGGCACCGTTGCCTCCGTAGGTAATCAGCTCGTGCGGATGCTGTGCGACCGCCTTGTCGAGGTTGTTGTTAATCATCAGCATGATGGCGGCTGCCTGGCGGCTGCGGGCGGGGTACTCGTCTATCGGACGTGCGTACATCTCGTAGTCGGGCCGCAGACGGTACATGTAAATCCGGCCGTAACGTTTCAGCTCGTCGGCGAATTCGGCGGCCAGCTCCTTGTGGTGCTTGGCCGGAAAGTACCTCAGTGCATTCTTTATGGCGAGTTTCTTCTCTTCCGGGGTGAGTATGTCCTTGCGTTTGGGCGCATGGTTGATGGCCGCATCGTAAGGTTTCGGGGCAGGCAGGACATCCGGAATGCCGGCCCTGATGTCGTCCTGAAATTCTTTTAACGTCATGGGTGTATCTGTTTTTGGAGCTCCCTCTCCCGACGGGAAAGTCGGGAGAGGGGCCGGTTTGTCAGTCTATTTTTCTGTGTACGATTTCCAGTACTTCTTTTTCGAGTTTTTCGGCTTCGCGTGCGATGCGTTCCGCCTCGCCGATGAGCTCCTCCGCAACGCTGCGGTCCTTGAGGCCGGCGGCGTTGATTTTTACGTTGAGCATGGCGCCGAGTACGGCCGAACGGGCCATAAGGGCGCCGACGCCTGCGTCGGAAACCGAATTGGGATTGCCTTGGTCGGCCATCGCCTTCACGATATCGAAGACCTTCACCGATGCCTTCATCGTCCGCAGCGGTACCTGCGTCGCATAGAGCGTGGCTTCCTGGAGGGCTTTGGCACGGGCGGCCTTTTCGGCGTCGGTTCCTTTGGGCATGGCGAAGACGTCCATGATGCGGTTGAATGCCTCGGTGTCTTCATCCACGAGCATGAGCAGTTCGCTCATAAGCGCCTGCCCCTTGTCGGCCCATTCGGAGAACTCTTCCCAGCGAGCATCCCAACCGGCCTTGTGCGAGGAGAGGTTGGCGACCATGGTGCCCAGTGCGGCGCCCAGCGCACCGGCGTATGCGGAGATGGAGCCGCCGCCCGGTGCGGGCGATTCGCTTGCGGTCTCTTCCGCGAAGCCCTTGCAGGTCAGGTCTATCAGCCGGTTTTTCTTGTTCTCCGCTTCGAGCAGGTATTCGATGACCTTCTCTTCGGGTTTGAAGGGAGCCAGGTCGTTCAGTCCCATGCTGTGGATGGCAATTTTGAGCAGTTCGCTTTCCGATACGCCGGTCGAGCGCTGCTGCTTGCGCAGGAAATATTTGCCCGCTTCGATGAGCGAATTTCTCGGAACGAGCCCGACGATTTCCGTTCCTGTCACACGCACGCCGCGTGCGGCGGCCGCGCGAACCACCTCATCGAACGCCACATGGAGCGGCGTCTGTTTGATGTCGGTGATGTTCATCGAAACTTGGGCCACGCCGTATTCGGGGATGAACCATCCGATGGCCTTCGTTCCCTTGAGCGTGCCGGGTATCATAATCGTGTTGCCTTCGGCGTCTTTCATCGGCTTGCCCACGGGCGAACCGCCTTCGCGCATCGGGCGTCCCTTCTCGCGCACGTCGTATGCGATGGCGTTGGCGCGGCGGGTGGAGGTGGTGTTGAGGTTGAAGTTCACGGCGATGAGGAAGTCGCGTGCGCCCACGACCGTGGCGCCGCTGCGGGCGGCCTGTTCGGTGAACCTGCCGGGGCCGAAGTCGGGCGCCTCGTTCGGGTCGGAAATCCGTTTTTCCAGCCCTTCGTATTCGCCCTTGCGGCATACGGCGAGGTTGCGCCTTTCGGGGCGCTGTGCCGCCGCTTCGTAATTATAGGTCGGGATGCCGAGTTCGTCGTATATCCTTTTGGCCAGCGTGCGGGCTATTTCGGCGCACTCTTCGAGGGTAATGCCCGCCACCGGAATAATCGGCAGCACGTCCGTCGCACCGATACGCGGGTGCGCTCCTTTGTGATGGCGCATGTCGATTACCTCGGAAGCCTTTTTTACGCCGCGGAAAGCCGCTTCGGCCACAGCTTCGGGTTCGCCCACAAACGTCACCACCGTCCGGTTGGTAGCCTGTCCGGGGTCTACGTCCAGCAATTTGATGCCTTCCACGGAAGTGATGGCGTCGGTTATCTCCCTGATGATACCCATGTCGCGCCCCTCGCTGAAGTTGGGAACGCATTCCACAAGTCTTTTGTTCATAATGTCAGTGCGTTATTCGTTTTTGTAATATTGGTTTCAATAAGCCTCCAAATTTAGCGGTTTTATTTTAAACCTTAAAGTAAGGGGGGGATAAATCGAATTTTTCGGGAGGGGCAGAAATGTCGGGATGTATTGTAGGTACGGCGGGATATGATTCGTGTGTCGTTTTGTGTGGATTTCTGCGGTTCGATTGTGCTTGGTTTGTCCGAATGTGTTATATTTGTGTGTAGACATATTATAGACACTATCGGTCCGGTGCGTACTTTCCCAGAGATGAATTAAAAAACAGTGCGTTATGAGAACGAAACGAAATCTATTTTTGTTGTGGGCGGTGCTGTGCACGGCGGCGCTCGTTGTGAGTTGCGACAAGCAGCCTGCGTCGCAGGAAGAAGAGGACGAACGGCCTGAATATGTCGATTATATCTGCACATCCTGCTATCGCTATGTGAACGGGACATCCGAGCCTGTAAGCGTGGAATTTCATTCCGCGCAGTACGATTTGACGCCCCCGCCCGTGGAGGAGGCTTTTACGGTCGCCGCGGGCGGACGGCATGAAATCCGTTTTGCCGGTTTCGGTCTCTTTCCCGAACCGTTCTGCCTCGGATACGATACATGGGTGAAGGTATCGCAGGGGGAGCGGCAGTTCGTGCAGCGGGCGGGCGAGGAGACGGCTTTCCTGCTCGATTCGACCGCGTATGAACGGCTCGAAGGAGACCGCCTCACCCGTGTGTATGAGTATCGTTTCACGGATGATGATTTTGCCGGGGCGGAAATCATCGATTGACAGGGAAACATCCGGTTGAAGAAGCATGTCGGTGCGGGAGTTATTCGGCAAGCAGGTAACCGAAGATTTCCGCACCGAGACGTGCGAGGATTTCAGTCGGTAGTTTTCATGCATGCCGAACAGCCGAACCACTCGGCCTGGATATTCGAAGAGTTCCCCGACCGTCCCCGTACGGTGCAATGGACGTATTGGTTTACCGATAAGGATAACAAGTAGGCCGTGCTTCAGAACCTCGAATGATGGGGCGGCAGACTATGTGTCAAAACAGTAGGCATAAGTCCCAATTATATATGTAAAAATTCTTAAGTTTGCGATAGGTAACGATATATCCGATACCTTAACACGAACAGAGACCATGAAAAAGTTTTTACACTTAGTTTTCATTCTGTGGGCCGCTTGCAGTATGTGGGCTTGTACCGGAAACGAAAAAGAAGACCCGTTGAAGAATACCTACATTAATAGAGAATCGATTGTCAACATCGAAGAGATGACTCTTTACGTGGCATCGGTCAAAATGTATCCTTATACGGATAGAGAGATTTCCGAGGACGACTTGTATAACAAATACACGGATGGATATTTTATCGTCAAATATGCCCAAAACCTTGATTGGGAATTTGGCAAATTTACGGTTTACGATTTTCCGTATGAGAAGGGATATGAATATAAGATTCGGGGACTAATGGTCGATCACTTTGTGTTCGAGCACGGACCGGCCTGCTCGTTCGTATGCCAGGAGATACTCTCCAAAGAGCGGGCAGATTCACAAATGCTGCCCGAACCGGAACCGCTTCCAGCCCCTATTTTACTTGATTCGGAGGAGCAGTTCCTATATGTAGCCTCCGACAAACGACAGCATCCCGACATGCCCGAAGGGGAAGACCTTTACGAGTCCGCCTGGGGTTTTCAGGTGCGGGATACCCCGAACGCCGAGTGGCGGCTATACGACCGTCCTATTTATGACTTCGATTATGAAAAAGGATATGAATATAAAATAGAGGTCGCCGAAGAGATTTGGATGGATTTTTACAGTCGCATGTTCAATACGGCGCATTGGAAAGCGACCTTCTCAAAACAAAAAAAAGATTCCTTTGCAGAACCATAGCATAACCCAGGCGGCATAATGCCGCCTGGGTCGCTTACTACCAAGAAGACTTGAATACGGCCCGCACACGCATATCGCGTTTGATGGAAAAAGTATATGCGCTGCTCGTAGAGAGTTTTTCACCCGTATCGAGGTCTTGCCAATGAGAGAATACGCGGGTAGCAATTCCGCTGGTCGCGGCGTGCGAATCCTTGCGCGTTATGGATTCCCCAACCTGGTTCCCGAAAAAGGAACATATAAAACTATCGTTACTGTCACTATCTCACCAAAACATAGAACAAACGAAAAATTACAACCGTCCAAAGCTATTTTCGATTTCCCGAAAAAAAAAGGAAGTGAACCTTGTACTATAGTCGTTATTTCAAGACTACAAATAATTCCCTATTCAACAATAAAACCGACAGTAAATTCACTCCCTTTTGTTATATCTGTGTTGCGGTCGCCGATTCGCTCTTGCGTTCCGCTCTGAAGACGCAATGCTCCGTGTTCCTTCGTTTCGGGCGCAGCTCCTTTTATCCGAATTTCGGATTACGGCAAGGCGTTTTGCCCGATACAATATATATTGTCCGATATATTTATTTTCTTTAGTTTTACCAAAAACA
>DXFY01000044.1 GCA_019114205.1 Candidatus Tidjanibacter gallistercoris
TGGGAATAAAACGAACAAAGTTGTTCATGTGGTATCGTATTCTCATTTAGACAGTAGTGGCAAACTGGTTGATATAGAACATTCGTTCGGGCTTGCTCCTGGAGAAGAATATGAAATTAAAGATACTGCTATGGGAGGTTTTCCAGGCCCTTTTAATAGAAGATATGTTAGGATTTCCGACGGGGAGCGGGAAGTTACGTTTGTTTCCCGTCCGGATCAGGCAGACCAAAAGACTTATTTGTATGACGTGGAATCCTATCGGTTAGTCAAATCTAAAAAATACGAAAGATGGTATCGTTACGATTTTACGGACAGGGATTTTGAAGACGGTATTCCGGTAACGGAAGAGACAGAAATCGATTACTAACTTTAAAACTTGAAATGATGAAGAGACACATCGGATTGTTGCTATTGGCAGCATTGTTTGCCGTATCCTGCAATAAGGAAGGAGAGATTTTTTACAGGGAAGGGGAGCGGACAGAAGAAGAGGCTGCGCTTACCCGTGCGTCGCAGGAAGCCAGCGACCCTTTTGCCATCGATGCCATGCAGCAGGCACTGGAGCTCGTGGCGGCCGATGATGCGTCGGTACCGCACGTTACCCTGCAGCCGACCGGTTATTATGTAAAGTTCAATCCGCAGGACAGCGTGCAGATGGCGACGCTCGACGGGCTCGGTATCGAGTTGTTCGGTCATCCCCTCGACAACGGGATTTATCCCGAAACCGAACCCGATGAGGTAACAGAGGATACTCCCCTCGTTTACGAACCCCTTTATGCCGTCGTTCCTGCCGATTTCGTTTTTCCGGAAGAGGTGGATTACGAGCTCATTTACGGCGTATTCATTCAGAAGAAAGGACTCGCCGCATCGGAGGAAAACCAGTTGCCCGACGCCGTGTACAACAGCGTATTGAATGCGTCGCTTCAACTGACGGGCAACGGGGAGCTTACGAGGAGTGCCGTACCGTCGTTCCAGCCTTCGGCGAGGCTCCGGTTTGAAGTTACGGAGAATGATAATTTTAATTTAAAGCATGACACGCTTCCTTTGGTCGGGGCGAAGGTGCTGGCATTCTATTATACCGATGTTTCGTGGCGCGTTACCGATGCCAACGGCGAGACGGGACCGATATGTACCACCAATACGCCGGTACGTTACGAAGTGCATTGGGGCAGTAACCGTTGGAATGTATACATAGCCAATAAGAACAGGAAAAGGATAAGCATTCTGGACGGCACCCATACGGGGCCGGTGGATGTCATTTTCGCCGACGGAACCTGGGAGGGAGTAATGTCCGGAATGCACACGGCCCTGTACTCCTATTTCTACCAAGATTATCCGCAGCTGCGCGACCTGATAAAAGGCGATTATACCCTCAACATAGCGACGATGACGAAAGGCGGAAGAAGCAGCGGGGCTCCTGTCCGGCCTTTCCGAGAAATATATTTTTACGGTAAGGATAAGGGTGCCTCCCAATACAATACACCGGAAGAGGCGATGAACACGATGTTCCACGAATTGGGACACATTTCGCATCATAAACTGGAACCGTTGAAGTTCATTATCAGAGGCTGGGGAAAAGACGGCGAATCTTGGGCGACCGGTGTGGAATATGCCTATATGAAGGCTTTTTTCCCGGACTACACCGACCCTGGTGACGTGTATTCCGCTTACAGAGATGATAAATATACCCGCGTGGTCGAATGTCTGCTGAAGAACGGATTCTCGATGGGCGACATCCAGCACGGTTTTCACGAGAGCGGAGGCTGGGACTCTTGGCAAATAGAGATGAGACGCATCGTGACGGGCAGGGCGGATATGACTGACGATGAAAAGGAACGGTTGTGCGAAATAGTGAACATCATTTTCAGTAATCCCAATGATGCCGCATTGGACATGCGCGATATTGTGGAGGCGTCGGCCGAAAAAATATACATACATCAGCCCGTACGGTTCAAACTGAATAAAGACGCGAGCAAACTGAGGTCGAAAAGCGACAGGCTTCTTTCCATTGAAGAGTGGGAAATCGTCGATAGCGACGGTGTGGAGGTACCCCATCAATTTATGGACAATTCCCTGTTCGTCTATTTCACGAAGCCGGGGAGGAAGACCGTACGGATGAAAGCGAAAGTGTTCCAAACGGAAAGAACCTATGAAAAGACGGTATATGTACGGTCCGAAGATATCATCGTACCGGAGACCGAACCGATTGTCGGCCGGGACATCAAGTTCGTTTTGCAGCCTTCTTTAGTGGAGGCTCAAGTCAAAACGCAACGATGGAAGAGCGGCGACAGCAAAACGAAATTAGTGTCTTTCAACACGCAGCGCGGGACTTTCCGGTTTGACGAAAAGGGAGAGCGGACCGTGAATGTTTCGGTATATTATCCGGAATTACAGGAATCGGTGGATTATGCAATGAAAACGCTGGTACGCGACCCTGAATCCGATGAAATATTTTACATACTCAATCCTCCGGAACTCTTCGACTACGATACGACTTATCGGGCGATGTACGGTGTCGTCGGGGAAACGATAACGGAAATTGAACGGATTGAGTGCGACCACCTGCGTAAACTTTTTTATGTCTATTTCGATGATTCGTGGAGTTTCGATAAGAGCAGCGGAGTCCTTTCTTTTTCCATTCCGAAGCATAACGCTTATATGGATTATGTGCTGACCATATTTTACAGAGTGGATAATTCCGATGAATTGAAGAAAGCCTGGTTGTTCGTTTCCAATTACCGCTGACCCGGTACGGATGCGGTCGTAAATGCGGAACGGTCGTCGGAAAACAGAACGGCTGCAAGGTACGATTCCCTGCAGCCGTTCCGTTTCTTTCGAGCCGCAACCGAGACTTGAACTCGGGACCTCTTCATTACGAGTGAAACGCTCTACCAACTGAGCTATTGCGGCCTCTTTACGCGGGGCAAATATAGGACTTTTCATTTAAATGACGAAGTTTTCGGAGCGGAAATTTTTTGCCGTGTCCGCAGGACGCTGTTTTTGCGGGCATTATTGCTATATTCGCGCCTGCAAAACGACGTATTATTCAGAAAAGGTTGGGCAGATGGGGAAACCGGTACTGAGACCTACGGGAGAGGACAGCTACGTGATAGCGTATGTCCCTGCCGCGGACGGCGACGATTTCGATTTCGGAAAGGAACTGGCCCGTTCGAGAAGGCAGGAGGAGGAACGCGATTTCGAGGGCGCCTGCAATACGCGCCTGCATGCGTTCCGGCGTCTGGTGGATATCATTCCGGACGAAGGGGAGACCGTGCTGGAATGGGAGGACGGGAATACGCAGGCCGCCGTCCTTACCGGTTACTGTTCCGGTATCGACCACTTCCTGGCCGGGGACTGGGAGATGGCCGCCGCCATCTTCGAGATGCTGCTCGACATCGACCCCGAAGACCATACCGAGGCGACCGTACCTCTGGCATATACCTATGTCGCCATGGAGGAGTACGAATCGTTCGACGACATCATAAACGATGTGAACGACAAATATATAGATAAGGTCGTCCTGACGTTGTGGAGCGAATACCGGCGGACGGGCGTGCTGCCGCACGGCGAGATGGTACGGCTGCGGAGCCGTTTCCGTCCCTATTACGACGAATTTCTCGCCGCGGAACACCCCGTGAGCGATGCGTACCTGGCGGACATACGTTCCGAGCACCCGTCGAAAGAGGCGCTCGCACGGGAGTTGTGGCTTCAGACCGAGCATTTGTGGACGTTGTTTCCGGGCTTCGTGGAGGCGCTCGGTCGCGCGTAAGCCGGGAACACGGTTTTTTCAGAACCGCGGGTTTCCCTACCAAGACAGTTATGACCTATCCATGGGGTGACGAAAGACCTTTCAACAGCTATTCGGGTTATTTTCGGAGGCTGTTCGGCGGCCGGGTGCAGAAGCTGGCCGTCAATGCGGGGTTTACGTGTCCCAACCGCGACGGCCGCATCGCTGCGGGCGGATGCACGTTCTGCAACAACGAAGCTTTTACGCCGTCGTACTGCACGCCTTCCAAGAGCGTCGCACGCCAGATAGAGGAGGGCATCGAATTCCACCGCAGGCGCTACCGTTCGGCGGAGCGTTACCTCGTCTATTTCCAATCGTTTTCCAATACTTATGCGCCCTTGGAGCGGCTGCGGGACGTTTACGACGAAGCGTTGGCCAATCCGCTCGTCGTCGGCATCGTGGTGGGCACCCGTCCCGACTGTGTGGACGACACGGTGCTCGATTATTTCGCGGAGCTGGCCCGCCGGTGCTATGTGGCAATCGAATACGGCATCGAATCGTGTTACGATGCGACGCTCCGGGCCGTCAATCGGGGACACGATTTCGCCTGTGCGCGGCGGGCGGTCGAGGCGACCGCTGTGCGGGGCATTCATACCGGGGCGCATTTCATTCTCGGACTGCCGGGTGAAACGGACGAAATGATGACGGACCAGACGGCGCTGATTAATGCGCTGCCGCTCACGACGGTCAAGTTCCACCAGCTCCAGATATTCCGCGGTACGCCCATGGAGGCCGACTGGCAGGCCCATCCGGAGCGGTACCGTTTCCGGACGCTCGACGAATACCTGGAGCTTTTCATCGGCATCCTCCGCCGTCTGCGGCCCGACCTGGTCGTGGAGCGGTTCGCCGGAGAAGCTCCTCCGCGTTTCCATTGCGGGCCGACTTGGGGGCTCGTCCGCAACGAGCAGCTGCTGGCCATGCTCGAAAAACGGCTGCGCGAAACGGGCACCTGGCAGTCCCAGCTTTGGGAGGGACGGGCGCGGTAGAATCGCTTTGCCGGCATGCGGTTGCCGGGATGTATGAAAACACCTCCGTGCCGGCAAGGTACGGAGGTGCTTGTTTTCGCAGGTGCCTGCTCCGGGTTTATATGGAGAGCATTTTGATGGTCTGGATGAGGTCGCGGTTTATCGGCTTGTCGTCGCGGATGGCTTTCGAGAAGGGGACGTAGATGAGTTTGTCGTCCTGTATGCCCACCATGACGTTCCGCTGCCCCTCGATGATAGCGTCTACCGCCGCCTCGCCCATGCGGGTGGCGAGTATCCTGTCCGCCGCGGTGGGAGAACCTCCGCGCTGGATGTGGCCCAGGATGGTGACGCGCACTTCGTATTCCGGATATTCCTGCTTCACCCGTTCGGCCAGCCCCATGGCGCCCCCCGTCACCTCGCTTTCGGCAACGAGCACGATGCTGCTGTTCTTGCTTTTGCGGAAACCGTTCTGGATGAGTTCGGCGAGCTGGTCCACTTCGGTGGCGATTTCCGGGATGATGGCTGCTTCGGCACCGGTGGCTATCGCACCGTTCAGGGCGAGGAACCCCGCGTTGCGTCCCATTACCTCGATGAAAAAGAGCCTTTCGTGCGACATGGCCGTATCGCGTATCTTGTCCACGGCCTCCATGATGGTGTTCAGCGCCGTGTCGTATCCTATCGTCGTGTCGGTGCCCGAAAGGTCGTTGTCGATGGTTCCCGGCAACCCTACGATGGGGAGGTTGAATTCCGCGGCGAACTCCCGCGCACCGGCCAGCGAACCGTCGCCGCCGATGACCACGAGCGCGTCGATGTGTTCGCGCTGCATGTTCTCGAATGCCCGGCGGCGTCCTTCGGGCGTCTGAAACTCCTTGCTGCGTGCTGTTTTCAGGATGGTTCCGCCGAGCTGTATGATGTTGCTCACGTTTTCCGTGCGGAACGTTTCGATTTCCCCGTTCAGAAGCCCTCTGTAACCGTGGTAAATGCCTTTCACCTCGAAACCGTTGTACAGGGCCGTGCGTGTCACCGCTCTGATTGCGGCATTCATTCCGGGGGCGTCTCCTCCGGAGGTCAGTATGCCTATGCAGTTAATACCGAGCATGTTTTTTATTTTTAAGCGAATCCTTCTCTGCTGCGAGCGTTCAATAATCGTGCAAACAGCCCCGGCTTTTTTCGCCGCGTATGTATAGCGGCAGGCCGGTATGCCGCTACAAAATTACCACAAATCCGCGAGCAAAATCCTTCGTGCCGCCGTTTTTTCCCTCACGGCATGGTTGCTGCCATGCCCGACCGTACCGGATATCCGGTCGGATTTCTGCGGATTGATGTGCTGGAAATACATTATTTTGCGGGCTGTTCATATTATTTTTTGTAAGTTTGTAACCATGATATGTGTCGGACGGCGTGTAGTGTACCGTCCGGTAGTTGTGTCATTCGATTTGTGAATTATGGTGAAAAGAAATTATGTGGCGCCCCAGGTCGAGGCGCTCGTTGTTCGATGCGAGGCGGGAATCGCCTTGTCTTATGGTGAGGAAGGGGCTGCCGGAAGCGACCTCAGGGTGGACGATACGGACTTGAACTGGTAGAAATATGGAACGTAAAGGTATTGTTCGCCGCAGGGCGGCGTACGGTTTTGCCCTGCTCGCGGGTTGCGCACTCTTCGGGGCATGTGTCGGAGATAAGGAAGCGACGGGCGCGAAAGATGGCGTACGCATCGTTTCGGGTGCGTGGCCGGACGGTGAGGAGACGCGGGTCGCCTACGAGACCGACGGCGACCGCCACCGGGTGGTATGGACGGAAGGGGATGCACTCCGTGTGGCCGCATTCGCCGACGGGGTACGTGTTTCGGATGGCGGGAAACGCTGGAGTCGTTTCGATATGGTGACCGATGACGGTTTCGATGCTTCGTACATGTTGTTTTCAGGGCCGGCGCTCATGCCCTCCGGCAGCGGGAAGCAGCGGTTGTATGCCCTTTCGCCGGCCGGGATGCTTGCCGGAGAAACGGAAGATAAACTGGTGTTTCCGTCCGTGCAGACGTACAGCCCCGATTCATTCGACCCCGATGCCGTGCTGCTGGTTTCGGCGCCCGTGGAGGCGGAGCTGCCGCAGAGCGGGACAGTGCATACCGCTCCGTTCCGGTTCGCCCATTATACCGGTTATCTGTGCCTTGCACCTGAGGGGCTGCCCGAATCCGTGTCGGAGGAGCGAATCGACCGCATCGTTCTGGAGCGGATGGACGGCGAGGCCGTGTCCGGCAATTTCGAGGCGGTTATCGACGATGCAGCCGGAGACTGGACGCTGGAGCCCGGCGGGGAGACGCTGCCGACCGTAACGCTCGATTTCGCAGGCAGCGGAACGACCGTAGGCGACGTGGAGTCCTGCTGGTTTTCGCTGTTGCCGGGAACGTACGGTCGGGTTGCGGTTTCCATTTATACCGTATCGGGAACAATGCTGCGCATGGAACGGGACGGGCTGGTCATAGAGCCGGGCGTTATCGGCAGGCAGCGTATCCGGTTCGGTGCCGGCGATACGGTCACGCGTACCTTCCGTCTCGACGGCGGCGACCTCGGTATCGGGGAGACCATGAACGGAGAGAAGATGACCGGGACGAAAGACGGCATCGTATTCGGTTACTATAAACTGAAATGCGTGTCTTCCGGCGGCGAGCTGCATGTCGAGTTCGGCAAGAACGGCAGCCTTGCGAACGAGTCGCCGTTCCCCGGCCGCATAACGAGCGTGGAGGTGGAATGTACCGAGGCCGTTAAATCGCGTTTTATCAAAGTGAGCATGGGGACGGCCGCGGGCGAATACGCATACACCCGGCAGGGGACGACGAACGAAGTGAATTGCTTCGAGGCTCCTGCGGGAAGCGATTACCGTTATATGAGCGTCGAGAACGGCAATACCTATGTCGCAGACCTTCGGAACATCCGGATAACCTGTGTGCAGGAGGATTGACTCTCTGCACGCTTTTCAGGCCCCCGTTGAACGACAGCCCGGCGTGGTCGCCGGGCTGTCGCGATTCCGTATCGGGGCTGTTCCGTCGGGCCGTCGGGAGCGGGGGAGCGTTTTGCGTTCAAGATATATAATATTGGAAATTTATTTCTTTCTTTGCAGCATCGAAAACCAATGTTGCTGCATCAATGGTCAGTATTATTACTGCGGTACACAACCAGCTGGGGATGAACCGGCTTTTTTATGAGACCCTCCGGCGGAATACCCGGAATCCCTTTGAACTTATTGTTGTGGATAACTGTTCGACGGACGGGTCGTGCGAGTTTTTCCGTGGGGTCGCCGATGTCGTAATCGAAAACCAAGGCAATTATTCCTATCCGTACTGTCAGAACCAGGGCATCGCCGCAGCGCATTACGACTATTTGGTTTTTCTGAACAACGATGTGTTGGTGCCGGAAGGGTGGGACGAATACCTGCTCGAAGCGCTGCACGCTAACGGACTCGATGCCGTCTGCCCTTCGTCGAACGACGACATGGAATCGCGTGCCGTACAGCGTCGCGTGAATACGCGGTGGAAATGGATTAAGTATCCCCTGCTCCGCCTGTTCGGGTCGGGCTATACGGTGCTGCGCTGGATGCAAAAGTTGATGTATCCCGATTTTGAACGATTCGCCCGGCAGCGTCGGGAGGCGTTCGGCAACCGGGTCGTCGAAGGATTCACGGGATGCTGCGTGCTGCTGACCCGCCGGGCGATTGAACGGGTAGGGTTGTGGGACGAACGCATACAGGCTGCCGATTTCGATTATTTCTGTACGCTGAAACAGTTTGTCAGGGAACGGCCGGAAGAGGGATTCAAACCGATGTGCGTGGCGCTCGGCGTGTATGTGCATCATTATCAGAGACTCACATTCAAGGCGGCGCATCCGGCTTTTCTCGATGCGGAACGACTTGTCGATTTCCGCGCGAAGTGGGGCGGTCGGGAGGCGGCGCTGTTGGCCGGGAGAGAAACCAATCGTTGATGCCGTCGGAACCGGCCGGTGCAGTGCCGGAAGGGGAGGAGTACCGGTAACGGCCGGAGCGTTTGCGCACGGTGCGGCTCTTATGGGAACGGCATCGCCCGGTTGCTGCGTATTCGGGCGGGAGCCGTCGGACGACGTCCCCGTTGCTCGGTGCTGCCCGCAGCGGATTACCGGATGCTGTCGGTGAGAAGCATCAGGCGGTTGAGGACGTTCACGTCGCTCACGCCGCTGTCGAAGTCGAGCGAGAGCAAATGCATCTGCGGGTAGAGTGTCTTTATCTTTTTTTCCACTCCTTTGGATACGATATGGTTGGCGATGCACCCGAAGGGTTGCAGGCTGACGACGTTGTTCACGCTCGTGCGGGCGAAGGTGACGATTTCGGCCGGCAGAAGCCATCCTTCGCCGAACTGCGCCGAGAGCGAAATGACCTCCCGTCCGCGTTCGGCCTGCTCGTAGATGTTGTGGAACGGCGTGAAATAGCGGAAGGCTGCGGCAGCGCGGTTCACCTGTTCGATTTTCCGCCACAGCAGGCTGTAGATTTGCCGCAGCAGGGAGAGCGGAACGGGAGAGCGCTGGACGCCGGTACGGTGCTTGACGGTGCGGTTCACGAATGCTTCCATGAAAAAATCCAGCAGCACGGGCGGAACGACCTCGATGCCGTGTTCCACGAACCACCGGACGACGTGCTTGTGAGCGAATGAGTTGAACTTCAGGTATATTTCTCCGACGATTCCCACCTTCGGCACCTCCTTGTCCGCGGAGATGGCATCGAAACTGCGGGCGGCTTCGCCGACCAGACCGTACAGTTCGTCCGTCGCGTTCCGCGATATGGCCTCCTTCGCCCGTTCGAGGTATTCCCCGCGCAGGCGCATCGCTTCTCCGGGGCGCTTTTCCCGCACGGCCGCCGCGTGGTAGAATTTGGAGATGCAGTCGCCGAGGATGACGGCTGCCAGTGCGAGCGGTAGGAATTTCGTCCAGTTGAGCGTAAAGCCCGGCTGCGGGTTTACCGAAGAACCCATGCCGAGCGAGATGACCGGTACCTGTGCGAATCCCGCCTCCACCATGGCTCTTTTGAGCAGGGCCACGTAGTTCGTCGCCCGACACTGACCGCCGGTCTGGGTGATGATTACCGCGGTATTGTCGAGGTCGTAGCGCCCCGACGCGAGGGCCTTGACGAGGTCGCCCACCACGAGCGTGGCGGGGTAACATACTTCGTTGTTGGCGTAGCGCAGGCCGTATTCGGCCGATTCGGTGTCGCTTTCGGGCAACTGCACCAGGTCGTAGCCCGCCTGCCGGAATGCCGCCGGCACGAGCGGGGAGACGTAGTCCGTGAAGAACGGGGCCAGCAGCGTCCGCCGCCGTTCGGCTTTCGTGAAAAGTTTCGTCGTGACGAATGGCTGCGGCTCCTGCGGTGCGGGATTGCCGAACCGGATGCTTTCGATG
Organism: Candidatus Tidjanibacter gallistercoris; assembly: GCA_019114205.1. Taxonomy (GTDB): domain Bacteria; phylum Bacteroidota; class Bacteroidia; order Bacteroidales; family Rikenellaceae; genus Tidjanibacter; species Tidjanibacter gallistercoris. The sequence continues at coordinate 10,164 of DXFY01000044.1, forward strand.
ACGGAGCGTACGCGGAGTTTCAGGGAACCGATGTTGTTCACGTCGTCTATCTTCAGCAGTGTGAAGCTTTTGCCGTGGCGTTGCAGTACGTTGCGCGTTTCGTCCAGCAGAAAGGCGTCGGGCCCGCAGCCGAACGAAGTGGTCTGTACGAAGTGTACGTCCTGCCGTGCCGCCGTCCAGTGCGCCGCCCGCAGGATGCGGTTGATGTAGCTCCACTGCGTGACTAAGTGCGAGTCGGCGATGCCCGTGCCGCGGTCGCCTCGGACGATGTCCTCGGTGAGCACCGTGGCGCCCATGTCGGCTATCATGTCCGATATCTTATGCTGTACGAGCGGGTCGGTGTGGTAGGGGCGTCCGGCCAGCATGATGACGGTGCGGCCTGCGGCGCGGCTTTCGGCCAGCGCGTCGCGGTTGAGGGCCGCGATGCGCTCCCCGTACTCCTCCTGCGCTGCGAAGGCGGCCCGGAGCGCCCGCCGGATTGTCGCGTCGTCTACTCCCAGTCCTGCGAGGTAGCGGCGGCACTCCCGCCGCAGCTTCTTCGCATCCCGGAACGTGACTACCGGCGAATCCACCGGTACGGACGGCATGATGGCATTCCGCACTACCTCCGGGTAGCCGGCCACCACGGGACAGTTGTAACTGTTGCGCGTGTCGGCGCCTTCTGTCTGTTCGAATACCGCCCACGGATAGAAAATCCGGTCTACCCCCGCGGCGGCGAGTTCGTATATGTGGCTGTGGGCGAGTTTGGCCGGGAAACAGATGTTGTCCGACATGACCGAGTGGACGCCCGCTTCGTAGGCACGGTAGGTGGAGGGGGAGGAGAGCACGACTTCGAATCCGGCCTCGGTGAGGAGCGCGTGCCAGAAGGGATAGTCCTCGTACATGTTGAGTACGCGCGGTATTCCGATACGTCCCCGGCTGCCCGCCGGGCAGGGCCTGTCGAAGAGCAGCGCGTTCTTCTCGGCCGATACGTTGCGTCCCCTCGCCGCCCCGGCACCGCGGTTGGTGAAGACCTTTTCGCATTTGTTGCCGGAGTAGTAGGCGTGATCGCCCGCGAAGGTATATTTCGTGACGAAGCAACGGTTCTCGCAGCCTCCGCACGTGATGCGGCGGGCGGTATATTCCGCCGCACGGAGCAGGTCGTCGAGGCTCGCGGCGGATTTGCCGTCCGCTGTCGTGCGGGCGTACAAGGCGCAGCCGTAGGCTCCCATCAGCTCCGGCATGTCGCTGCGCGAGACTTCCGCGCCGGTCAGTAGTTCCAGTGCGCGTACCACCGAATCGTTGCGCATGGTGCCTCCCTGCACCACGATGCGGTCGCCCAGCTCCTCGCGTTTCTTCAGTTTCAATACTTTATAGAGGCAGTTCTTGACCACCGAATAGGAAAGTCCGGCGGCTATGTCGGCCACCGTGGCCCCTTCGCGCAGCACCTGTTTCACCTTGGAGTTCATGAAGACGGTGCAGCGCGTCCCCAGGTCGCACGGCCCCTCGGCCAGACAGGCCATCGAGGCGAACTCCGCTACCGGATAGTTTAGCGAGTTGGCGAACGTCTCGATGAACGAACCGCATCCGGACGAGCACGCTTCGTTGATTTCCATGCGGCTGAGGACACCGTGGTCCACGAAGATGGCTTTCATGTCCTGTCCGCCGATGTCGAGGATGAACGACACCTGCGGGTCGATATCGCGCGCGGCGAGGTAGTGCGCGATGGTTTCGATGATGCCGCCGTCGAGCGAGAAAGCGGCCCTTATCAGGTCTTCGCCGTAACCGGTCGAGCAGCTCCCCCGGATGACCGGCGCCGCTCCAGCCGCGGCGCATTCCGTGGCGAACTTTTCGAGCCCTTTCCGCACGGTGCCGATGGGGTCGCCGCCGTTGGGAGCGTAGTAACGGTAAAGCAGCCGTCCTTCCGGGTCGGTGACTACGATTTTGGTGGTCGTAGACCCCGAATCGATGCCGAGGTAGGCGTCGCCGGTGTAGCCGTCCGTCCGTCGTGTCCGCACGCAGTGGCCGGTCTTGGAGGCTTTCCATGCGGTGTATGCTTCCTTCGAAGGGAAAATGCGCGGCAGGCGGGGCGTTGCGGAGACGGCTCCCGTACCGGCTTCCGGCCGTGTTGTGAATTCCGACAGCCGCATCGTTGCGCTTCCGTCGCAGTGCAGCGCGGCGCCCCATGCGGGAATCAGGTTGGCGCGTTCGGGTACCCTGAACGCCTCCTCCGGCAGGCCGAGGTGCCGGATGAAGGCCCGCCGCAGGGAGGGAATGAAGGTCAGCGGGCCGCCGCAGAAGAGAATGCCCGGCTCCAGGTTGCACCCGTGCGAGAGCGTCGTGACGGTCTGTACCGCGACCGCATGGAATATCGAGGCGGCGATGTCGGATTTGGGAACGTTTTTGCTGATGAGGTTTTGGATATCGGTCTTGGAGAATACTCCGCAGCGCGAAGCGATGGGATGGATGTGCGCCGCTTCTTCGGCCAGCCCGTCGAGCCGGGCGATATCGGTGTCGAGCAGCAGCGCCATCTGGTCGATGAAAGCACCCGTTCCGCCCGCGCAGTTGCCGTTCATGCGCAAGTCGGCTTGCCCGTCTTCGCGCAGATAGACGATTTTCGCATCCTCGCCGCCGATGTCGATGATGGTCGCTATGCCCTGTTCCCGTTCCCGGACGTATCGGACGGCGGCGATGACTTCCTGTACGAACGGTACGGCGAACCGTTCCGCGATGCCCATGCCCACCGAACCCGTTACCGTGACCGACGTCCGCACGTCGCCCAGGCGGGCGGCGGCATCGCGCAGCAGTCCCCTTACGGTACCGGTTATGTCTGCCTGATGGCGCCTGTAATCGCAGAAAGCTATTTCGCCCTGCGGGTCGAGTATGACGACTTTGGCCGTTGTGGAACCGACATCCAGACCGAGCCTGTACGGGGTATTTTCCATATTTGCTCCCTCCATGAATGATACCGGAGCCACGGTACAAAATCGGCGCCTTTCTTTCATCGCATGTCGTATTGCCAAGTCTTCCGGCATGTATCATTTTGCTCCCGCTGCCGGAATTGCGGTTCTTTGCACCGTGACCGACAAAATTATAAAAAATACCGTGCTGAAAATACCGGCGCCGACGGACGGACGATGTTTCGGGATGCGGAACCGGGTGGAATGCAATCGGTTACCGGGACGGATGCGGCGCGAAAATAAGTATTAGCACCCATCCGCATACAGGAGTCGCCGAGGGGCCGCATTGCCTTGTGCGAGCACATGATGTGCGCAGGGGTATCGGTACGGATGCCGATACCCTCTGCGGGCAGGAGACGGAAAACGGTCAGTTGAACTGGAAGCCGATGCTGGCATAGACGCAAAACCGGTCGCGTCCGGTATTGCCGAGCGACTGGTAATAGCGCACGCCGAGGCCGACGAGGGGTTTGAAGTAGGCCTTAGTGCCCCATTTCGCGCACAAGTCGTAATAGAGCGACCGGTGGTGTTGGGCATAGACGCTGCCTCCGAACGCTGCGCTGAGCGATACGATGCCGTTGTCGTGCGACAGGATGTTGTATCCGGCGCTGATACCTATCCGGAAATTGTTCTCGTAGTTTTGTACGCCGTTCGTGCGGAACAGCTCGTTGGACACGGTGAAGGGGATTCCGGCGAAGAACCGTCCGTCGAATGCATAGCCTGGCATGAAGGTGACGTCCATGGGTCTGAATCCGGTATTCTTTCGGAAGTTGTCTCCTATCTCCGTCGATAAGGAGTACATGAAGCCTTTGGTTTGCCCGGCGGCTGTCGCGGCGATGCAGAGGAATGCCGCCAGCACCGGGAGCAGTTTCGTTTTCATGTTCGTTCCGGTTGTATGGTTACAAGGTTCGTTTCAATGACAAATATAGATGTTATAATCCTTGTTTCAAATAATATATGTATCGGTTTCCGTGCGCTGTACAGACAAAAATCCCGGCGATGACTATCGCCGGGATTCGGTTGCGCGGATGCGGCATTTCCGGAATCAGTTGAACCGGATGCCGATGCCGCCGTACATGGTATGGAAATTCCTCAGGGCAGTTCGGTTGGATTGATAGTATCGGTATCCTGCGCCGAGGGAAAGTTTTGTCCGACGTCCTATGTTGAGAAAGATGCCTGCATCGTAATAGGTGTATTTGTGGGGACTGTCGGTTACCGTTCCCCCGATGCTTCCTTCGATGCCCAGTGTCAGCACACCGTTCGACAAGAAATCGCAGGCGACCGTTCCGCCTATCAGCAGGGGCCGGTCGAATGTTTCGACCGGTGTTCGGTAAAGTTCGCATGCGGCAGTGAACGGAATCCGTACCGACAGCCAGTTGTTGAATGCGTATCCGGGAGCTGCCACGAGATTCAGCGAAGTGAAGTCGTACTGCGACGAATATGGCCTGTTCGTGCTGCCTTCGTACCGTATGACTGCATGAAATCCTCTTTTCCGCGTCGGGCCGGCCGTCTCCTGTCCGAAAGCGGACATCGTGCATACGGTTGCCAATAATATAACAATAAACTTTTTCATGATAATAATTATTGTGCTTCGTAATACCACAAATTAGAACTTGCAAAACCGACACTCGTACTTGTCCGAATGTTTTGTTTTTGTGCAGCTGATATAGATGAATTTTCTACAGTATTTCTGAAGTCTCTGTTGTAAGATGCGATATTTTCATCGCTTACGGTATTCAACCCAGATATGTATTTCTTAATGGTGTTGAGATAGTTTGCGTTAGCGGGGTTTGATAAAATGTGATAATTTAAAATCTTGATAGCATCGTAGTCGTATTTTTGCAACATATTCTGAATATTTTGCATGGCTATATATACCTGACTGGGATTATAATTGGGCGGGAAAGACATATATTGCGAAGATTGCAATGCAGAATAAATTTTAGGTGTAAATTGACTTATTGTCATGTCATTCAGAGACTCTAATGTGTTGGTTTTTAAGAGATTGACGATAGCATCATTATGTGCTATACCGATTTTGTCATAATTGTCGCTTGAAAAACTTGACAAATAGGCATCACATGAAGCCAAATAAGAGAATTTTATTTGTAAAATGAAATTTTCGTCCAATTCTTTCCAATGACATGCTGCCCAAATTGATGCCGCCACGCCTGTTATGCCTCCTATCCATGGGCCTCCTAACAGTGCTCCAGTTCCGGCGCCTAATGCATCGCAAGCAATAACTATGGCTGCTCGTTTTATAGTTTTTACCGGTTTATCTTTAGCTCTTGTTATATCTTCTTGTTCGTTGTTCGCCACTTGATATTTGGCGTTGAGAGCGTCAATTTCTTTAAATAATTCGGCAAATGCGGCATCTTCGGCAAGTTGTTCGGCAGAAACCGACACTTCCGGCATTTCTGCCGCTTCATTTTCGTAGTTGTCGGAAGAACATCCGAACATCCAGGCACTTATAACAACGATAAGTGCGTACTTAAGTAAGTTTTTCATAATTTTAGGTATTTAATAGTTTAGGTTCAGACTTCGTTTGAAGTC
>DXFY01000045.1 GCA_019114205.1 Candidatus Tidjanibacter gallistercoris
ACGCTCCTCTACTGTACAACAATACACCGGCTACTTTCAATACGTCACAAGTCACATTCAAATATATGCCAATATACAACAACAAATCGATATATTACTTATCTTTATCTCAAACAACACCAATCTTTAAATCTGAATAAACCACTTTTCATCCAATCCTGGTCATACAAGCATCGATTATGTAATCGAAATATTCTACCACGTGAACGGTTCTTCGGAAACGTTGCTGTCGGAAGTAATCGTTTCCAATTTTGAATAACCCTTAATACTAAAAACCTTGCCATGAAAACGAAATATCTCCGTATGGTTTCCGTCCTGTTCCTCTTAACGGGATGCACCATTGTCGATGGAAACATTACCACGACCTATATATATAAAAACGATTCGAGTTACGACATAGCCATCCATGTGAATCAAGAGACTTCGGACAATCATCCGTGGAAAGGAGAAAAAATTTTTGCACTGGCTGCCGGTGAAGAGCAATCGTTCGAATTCTCCGATGTGGGCCCACGGAAAAGCTGGGGATTCTTCCAACCGTTTCCGGACTATCCGCATATGAACAGCATGGTCGTTTCCATAAACGACGCAGTATGGGAAGTTGTCTTCGACAAACAAGACGTCGAAAACAAAAACAACCCTTTGGTGACCTCCGGCTATGAAACGGTCTCCCGCGACCACTCGGTCAGCGTATTCCGATACGTTTTTACGGACGACAGGGTGGCGGATATCGTCAAAGACACCGAAGCGAACCATACATCCGTATTCACCTACCGCAACGAAACGGCTCAGGACATCACCCTGTGGATTGTCGACGAACCGGGAGAGGGTATAATATACGATTACAAACACCTGATAGCTCCGGGCGAGGAGGTATCCGACACGCTCACCCTCCGGGGAAAAGCTCCTGCCCCTTTCTGTTACAAAGAAAATCATGAATATTCCGAGAATACGTACCTCGGTATCTGGCTCGGCGATATGAATCCCGGTCTCGCGCCCCCCGAACCCGATGTCCGACAACCTTACGCAGCCCCGGAAGGCACACTGTTCGACACGTCGGTTTATACGCTGACAAAGCGCAAGGACGAATTCCGTGCCGCGTACCTGTTTACTTTTACCGACAACTTTTTTGAAACCGCCGCGGCGAAATAGCATCCGGTTTCGACACCCCGACACAAAAGCCCTTCGCTCAGGCTCCCTGCTTGTGCGAAGGGCTTTTCACAACTCCGTACCGGCGAGGGAATGCACTGCGGCAACATTGCATTTTTGTTACGGCGACCGGACAGGCAGCCGTCCGGTCGTGCCGGACGGCACGATACGGCCGTTCCCAACATTTCATAACGCGCTACACACATGTACGTTACAAGTTACAAATCCCTCTGTATCGTTGTAACATTTTCGTAACACGAACGTAAACGGTGCGTAAATGCGTCTCGATAGCTTTGCGGCGACAAACCGAACGAGATGACACGACGCACGAAAGCTGCAATCCTTCTCGCCGCACTGCTGGCCGTCCATAGCGGGGTACAGGCGGCGCCGGACGGAAAAGAGGACCGGGAAGAGAAAAAACGCGAAGCCCCGGCTTCCGACAAGGGCAAACTGAAAATATCCGGTTACCTGCAACCGCAGTTCCAATGGGGCGAACGCGACGCCGCACTCAAGGTGGGTACGGAGAACGAAAACCCGACGGAATCCTTCAACCGCTTCGGGCTGCGCCGCGGTCACCTCAAATTCGCCTACGACTACAAGACGGTCGCGGCGGTAGTGCAAATCGACGTCAGCACGGAAAAGGGCGTCATCCTGAAAGACGCCTACATCAATGTGCAGGAACCGTGGCTGCGGACGTTCGGCATCCGGGCCGGCGTATTCAACCGTCCCTTCGGCCTCGAAATCGAACTCTCCTCTTCGGTACGCGAAACCCCCGAACGCGCATACATCTTCCCGATGCTCTTTCCCGACGAACGCGACTTCGGCGCCATGTTCACGGTACAGGCGCCGGAAGACTCCCCGTGGCGCATCGTCGCCCTCCAGGCGGGCCTCTTCTCCGGCAACGGCATCAGCCGGGACAACGACAGCCGCAAGGACTTCATCGGCCATCTCTCCTTCGGCGACGAGTTCGACGACTTCTCTTTCCGGGCCGGGGCATCGTATTACCGCGGCGGCGTCCGGCAGGGAACCGGCACCGTCCACACGATGACCGACGGCGGTTTCCGCACGGACACCGACCCGGCCAACAAGGGCCGCTACGCCAAACGGGAATACATCGGCTTCGACGCCTGCATCCACTTCGAGAGCGACTGGGGTACGACCACCCTGCGGGGCGAATACCTCTTCGGCACGCAGCCCGGCACGCAAACCTCCGGCAAGAGTCCCGACTCGGCCGCACTGCCCGCATCGGACACCTACATCCGGCCGGTTCGGGGCGGTTACGTCCTGCTCGCCCACGACATCGAAGATACGCCCTTTTCGCTGGTAGCCAAATACGACGTCTACGACCCCAACACGAAGGTATCGGGCAATGCGCTCGGGACGGGCGAGACGGGCGTCACCGACGCGATGCGCACGGCTTTCGGCTTCGGTGCCACGTGGCACATCATGAAGGGGCTGAAGCTCACCGCCTACTACGACATCGTACGCAACGAAACGAGCACGGCGCTCGACGGTTTCGCCTCCGACCTGAAGGACGACATGTTCACCCTCCGACTGCAATACAAGTTCTGAAACGACAACATTCACAGGAATATCGAAAAAAATGAAGACCATGAAAAAGTTCATGCTTGCGGCCGCCCTCCTGCTGACAGGGTTCGCAACGGCCAGCGCACAGAAAATCAAAGGTTCGGACACCGTACTTCCCCTCTCCCAAAAAGAGGCCGAGGAGTACATGAAAGTCAATCCGTCGGCCACAATTACCGTAACGGGCGGCGGCAGCGGCGTAGGCATCTCGGCCCTGATGGAGGGTACGACCGACATCGCCCAGGCTTCGCGCCGCATGAAGTTCGACGAGAAACAGAAAATCCAGAAAGAGGGCGACAAGGTGAAGGAAACCGTCATCGCCTACGACGCCCTCGCCGTCGTGGTACATCCCTCCAATCCGGTCACCGACCTCACCCGCGAGCAGCTCGAAGGCATCTTCACGGGCCGCATAACCAACTGGAAAGAGGTGGGCGGCCCCGACATGAAAATTGTCCCCTACTCGCGCGAGACCTCTTCGGGCACCTACGAGTTCTTCAAGGAGAGCGTCCTGCGTAACCGCAACTACATGAACGGCATCATGAGCATGCCGGCCACGGGGGCCATCATCCAGAGCATCAGTCAGACCAAGGGCGGCATCGGATACGTGGGGCTCGCCTACCTCAACGACAACGTGAAGGCCGTCCACGTATCCTACGACGGCGGCAAGAGCTTCACCGCCCCGTCGGTGGCCAACGCCAAAAACGGCAGCTACCCCATCGTCCGGCCGCTCTACTACTATTACATGGCGCACTCCGAAAAGACGGTGAAACCTTTCGTGGACTACATCCTCTCCCCCGCGGGACAGAACATCGTCCGGGAAATAGGCTTCGTCCCCGTAAGCGAATAAACGGCCGGCAAACCGGGCGGCGGCCCCATGCCGCCGCCCCATCCGATTCCCATGAAGAAGTTAAGGAAAATACTCGAACGCACGATAGAAGGCATCTTCACCGTCAGCGGAGCCGTGACGACCGTCACCATCCTGCTCATCGTGGTGTTCCTCTTCCGCGAAGGGCTCGGACTGTTCGGCAGTCCGGCGGTGGAGAAGGGCTACCTGCTCTGCGTCAATACCGCCAACACGACGGCGCATCTGGACTCCCGGCAAATCATGGACATCTTCGACTACCGAACCGAAAACTGGGAACAGGTCGGGGGGCCGGACGAGGCCATCGTCCCGTTCCGCTTCGAGGAGGTATTCGACCGCTACCCGGAGGAGGCCTTCGGAGAGGATTACGAACTGCTGCCCCAGCGACTGGGCGAGGTCATCGCCTCGACACCCGGCATCATCGCCTTCATCCCCGACCAATACGTCCCGGACGGAATGCCCGGAGTGAAAATCCTGCGCAGCGACCGCATCACCCCCGCCGACTTCTTCGGGGGACGCCAATGGATGCCCACCGCCACCCCCGCCCCGCAGTTCGGCGTGCTTCCGCTAATCCTGGGGACGCTGCTGGTCAGCTTCGTGGCAATCCTCATCGCCCTTCCGTTAGGACTGGGCGTGGCCATCTACATGTCGGAGCTGGCAGGCGAACGGATGCGCAAAATCCTCAAACCGACCATCGAACTGCTGGCGGGCATTCCCTCGGTGGTGTACGGATTCTTCGGACTGGTGGTGCTCGTACCGCTGATACAGAAGACCTTCGGACTGGCGGTAGGCGAAACGGCCCTCGCCGGCAGCCTGATACTGGCCATCATGGCCTTGCCGACCATCATCACCGTCGCCGAGGACGCCATGCGCGGCACCCCGCGCGCCATGCGCGAAGCGAGCCTCGCCCTGGGGGCCACACACTGGCAGACCATCTACCGCGTGGTTATCCCCTACGCCGGTTCGGGCATTTCCGCCGCCGTGGTGCTGGGCATCGGCCGCGCGATAGGGGAAACGATGGCGGTACTCATGGTGACGGGCAATGCCGCCGTGATGCCCCGCTCGCTCTTCGAACCGGTGCGCACCATTCCCGCCACCATCGCGGCCGAGCTGGGCGAAGCCCCCGCCGGAGGCGCACACTACCAGTCGCTGTTCATGCTGGGATGCATCCTCTTCATCATCACGATGATAATCAGCATCACGGCCGAAATGATTTCCAAACGACAAACCAACAAGGGACTATGACGGGAAAAAGAACCAATCAGCGCATCGCCTTCTGGATATTCCGCATCCTGGGGCTCATCGTCGTGGGGATACTGTTCTGGATACTCGGCTTCATCGTCTGGCACGGGGCCGGCGTCATCGACTGGAAGTTCCTCACCACGGCACCGACCGACGGCATGACCGGCGGCGGCATCTTCCCCGCCATCGTCGGAACGTGCTGCCTCATCGTGGGCAGCATGGCGGTGGCCTTCCCGCTCGGCGTCATGTCGGCCATCTACACCACCGAATATGCCGGCAACGGGAAAATCGTCCGCTTCATCCGCATCATGACCAACAACCTCGGCAGCATCCCCTCCATCATCTTCGGACTGTTCGGCATGGCGCTCTTCGTCAATGCCCTCGGCTTCGGGGACTCCATCATCGCCGGTTCGTTCACCCTCGGCCTGCTCGCGCTGCCGCTGGTCATCCGCACCACGGAAGAGGCGCTCAGGGCCGTTCCAGACTCCTACCGCACGGGGAGCCTCGCGCTCGGCGCCACCAAACTCCAGACCATACGGCGCGTGGTGCTGCCCACGGCCTTCCCCAACATCACGACGGGCCTCATCCTCGCCATCGGGCGCGTGTCGGGCGAAACGGCGCCGATACTCTTCACCGCGGCGGCCTACTTCCTGCCCAAGCTGCCGACGAGCATCTACGACCAGGTCATGGCGCTCCCCTACCACCTCTACGTGATAGCCACGAGCGGTACCGACCTGGAGGCCACCCGCCCCATAGCCTACGGTACGGCGCTGGTGCTTATCGTCATCGTGCTGGCCATGAACCTGCTCGCCTCGTTCCTCAGGCGCCATTTCGGTAAAAAAGTCAAAACGAACTGACAGCATTATGATAGAAGCGAAAAACATAGATTTCCATTACGGCGATTTCCATGCGCTGAAAAACATCAGCATGACCATGGAAAGCAACACCGTGACGGCCTTCATCGGCCCGTCGGGCTGCGGCAAGTCCACCTTCCTGCGGCTGTTCAACCGGATGAACGACCTCATTCCCGGCGCACGCCTCACGGGGCAGTGCCTCGTGGACGGCAAAGACATCTACGCCAAAGGGGTGAACGTGGACGAGCTGCGCAAAAACGTGGGCATGGTGTTCCAGAAACCCAACCCCTTCCCCAAGTCGATATTCGAAAACGTGGCCTACGGGCTGCGCGTGAACGGCGTCCGCGACCAAGCCTTCATCCGCCGGCGCGTGGAGGAATCGCTCGTGGGTGCGGCGCTTTGGGACGAGGTGAAGGACAAGCTCAAAAAGTCGGCCTACGAACTCTCCGGCGGGCAGCAGCAGCGGCTCTGCATCGCACGGGCCCTGGCCGTCTCGCCCTCCATCCTCCTCATGGACGAACCCGCCTCGGCGCTCGACCCCATCTCGACATCCAAAATCGAAGAACTGATTCATTCGCTCAAGAAGGACTACACGATTGTCATCGTCACCCACAACATGCAGCAGGCCGCACGGGTGAGCGACAAGACGGGATTCTTCATGCTGGGCGAACTGGTCGAATACAACGACACCAAGAAGATGTTCCTCAACCCGGAAAAGGTACAGACGCAGAACTACATCACCGGCCGGTTCGGTTAAACGGAAAAACACACAGCGATATGGCAATGAAACATACGGAAAAAGAGCTGACGCTCCTGCGCGAGGAGGTCAGCCAGATGTGGGGGCTGGTACTCTCGCAACTCGAAAAGACCCGGCAGGCCTACCTGAACGACGATGCGGAACTCGCCCGCGAAGTGGCGAGCCGCGAGAAACGGGTGGACACCTACGAACTCAAGATAGACAGCGACTGCGAAAACTACATCGCCCTGTTCGGGCCGGTCGCCGTAGACCTGCGGCTGGTGCTCTCGCTCATCAAAATCAGCGGTACGCTGGAACGCATCGCAGACCTGGCCGACGGCATCGCCCGCCACGTAATAACGGGCGAATGCACCGCACTGCCGGCTGCGTTCAAAGAGGAACTGCGCATCGGCACGATGTTCGATACGGTCATTTCGATGCTGTCGGACAGCTTCGTGGCGCTCGACTCGGAGAACACCAAGCTCTCCGGACGCATTCTCGCCAAGGACGAAACGGTGGACGAAATCTACCACGACGACATCCGGCTGCTTTCCGAATACGTCCAGCAGGAGCCGCAGGGAGCGCGGTGCGCGATGGAAACGCTGCTCATCGCCCGCAAAATCGAACGCATCGGCGACCATTGCAGCAACATCGTGGAGGAAATCGTCTTTTACATAGATGCCAAGATACTCAAGCACAACAGGAACGAAGAATAATCCTATCTTTGTACACGGACACGCAAACACCCCGGACATGGACGAAAGGATACTCGTCGTAGACGACGAAAAGGACATTTGCGAAATACTGGGCTTCAACCTTTCCAACGAAGGGTACCGGGTGGACACGGCCACTTCCGCCGAAGAAGCCCTCCGGACGCTGACCCCCGAACACGCGCTCATACTGCTCGACGTCATGATGGGCGGCATGTCGGGTTACAAGATGGCCGAAAAGCTCCGGCACGAGGGCAACCGGATACCCATCATCTTCCTGACGGCCAGGGACACGGAGAACGACATGCTGACGGGATTTTCCGTCGGAGGCGACGACTACATCTCCAAGCCTTTCTCCATCAAGGAAGTAGTGGCGCGGGTGAAAGCCGTTCTCAAACGCAGCGCCGGACAGATGGCCGCAGCAGGACAGCGCGAGGGAAAACTGTCGTTCGGCGACTTCACCATCGACTTCGACACGAAAGAGGTTGTCATCGGCCGCGAGGCCATCCCGCTGACACGCACCGAATTCGACATCCTCACCACGCTCGCGTCCAATCCGGCCCGCATCTTCAGCCGCGAAGACCTGATAGACCGCATCTGGAAAGACGCTCCCTTCGTGACGGAACGCACCGTGGACGTCCACATAACGCGGCTGCGCAAGAAACTGGGTGACAAGGCTTCGCTCATTTCGAGCCGGCCGGGGTACGGATACCGATTCAACTGTACGGAAGCATGAAACCGACATTCCAGCGGAAGCTCACGCTCAGCTTCCTCGTCATATTCGTCATATTCACCGCCGGTGTGGTGGTATTCGAGCAGCGACAGGCACGGCGTTACCGTACCGAAGCGCTGGAGGAACGGCTCGACGCCTATGCGGAGATGATACACGCATGCGCAGCGGGCAACGCTCCCGCGGGCGAAGACCTGCGGGCGCTGCTCCCCCTGCTGCCGAAAGAGCTGCGCCTGACGGTCATCGGGGCCGACGGCACGGTCGTGTACGACAACCTCTTCGCCCGGCCGGGCGAACTCGACAACCATGCCGGACGGCCGGAAGTGGCCGGGGCACGGCAGACGGGCGCCGCCTACGACATCCGCACTTCGGCTTCCAACCAGGTGCCGTACATCTATTACGCCAAATACTTCGGCAACGACTTCGTGCGCGTGGCGCTGCCTTACGACATCCGGGTGAAACACTTCCTCCAGCCCGACAACGGCTTCCTCTACTTCATCGTCCTCCTGTTCGCCGCAGGATTGCTCGTCATCCACTACGTGGGGAGCCGGTTCGGCCGGTCGGTCAGACGGCTCCGGGACTTCGCGGCCAAGACGGACGAAGGCGACGCGGACATCAACATCGCCCGGTTCCCCGGCGACGAGCTGGGCGAAATCGGCCGCCGCATAGCCGGAAGCTACAAAAGTCTGAAAGAGAGCGAGCAAACGCTCGTCCGCGAACGCGAAAAGCTGCTTCAGCACGTGCACAGTTCGGCCGAAGGAGTGTGTTTCTTCCGGCCGGACTGCTCGGTAGAATTTTACAACGGCCTGTTCCTGCAATACATGAATACCATCAGCGACGTTGTGGTGAGCGACAACCCCGCCCTTCTGACGCTCGACGTATTCGAACCGGTCCGGCGCTTCCTCGCATCCGGGTCGGGCGAACAGTATTTCGAGACGCACCTTCAGGACCAGGGCAGGGAGTTCCTGCTACGGGTGAACGTGTTCGACGACAAGAGCTTCGAGGTGGTATTCAACGACATCACCCGACAAGAAAAGACGCGCCGCCTCAAACAGGAAATGACCGGCAACATCGCGCACGAGTTGCGGACACCCGTCACAAGCATCCGCGGTTATCTCGAAACGGTGCTCGAAACACCCCTGCCCCCCGAAAAGAAAGAGGACTTCATCCGCAAGGCCTACCGCCAGACGCTTTCCCTTTCGGAACTCATCCGCGACATGAGCCTGCTCACGAAAATCGAGGATACGCCCGGTTCGTTCAATTTCGGCCGCGTGGAACTCCGGCCGGTCATCGGCCGGGTGGTGGCCGAACTCGAACCGGCGCTCCGGGCCAAACGCATCGTCTTCGACGACGAGCTGCCGGAAGGCCTCGCGGTAAACGGCAACGAAAACCTCCTCTACTCGGTATTCCGCAACCTGACCGACAACGTCATCAACCACGCGGGCGAGGAGGTGCGCATCACCGTCTGCAAACGGGGCGAACGCAACGGCTACGTCTATATCTCGTTCGCCGACAACGGATGCGGCGTCGGAGACCGCAGCAAGCTGAACCGGCTTTTCGAACGGTTTTACCGCCTCGACGAGGGCCGCACGCGCGATGCGGGCGGTTCGGGACTCGGACTGTCGATTGTCAAAAACATCGTCAGCCTGCACGGAGGTACCATCACCGTGAAGGAACGCCGCGAAGGAGGCCTCGAATTTCTTTTCAGCCTGCCGACAGCGAACGAAATCGTCCAATGACCAGGCAGGGCGGAAAAGCCGGATGACCGGCCTGCACACACAGCCGCAGGGAGGGACAACGGAACAACCGGACAAAGCCGAAACAAAAACGGCGACCGGCCCGCTCCGTCGCAATGCAGCCCCCGACACTAAAGGAGGAGATGCCGGGAACAGTATCTGTCCGGACGACTGCACACAGTTCCGGGCTTCGGCACAGCGCCCCGACGGAATGAACGGCACCTCGGACAAAAGCCTTCCTTCTCGTCCGTATCGGGCAGAAACAACCGGATGACCGAACCGTATCCATACGGGCAATCGGAAAGAGGAAATAACCGCAGCAACGGCCGACCGGCGAATACGGAAAGGGAAGCAGACGAAACTCCCCGAAAAATGCACGGGCTGCCGGTTTTTGCCGGCAGCCCAATGTATGCGATGGCCGAGCCTGAAGAGGCTATGCGCCGAGCAGTTTCCGCAGGTCTCCGACCGACACGTCCATTCGGACGGATACCGCTTCCGGCGTCATTCCGGACGCGAGGAACCGGCGCGCGACCATGCGCATCGCTTCGCCCACCTCGACGAGGTGTCCGTCCGGGTCGTAAAACCGTACCACCCGTTGCCCCCAGGCGTGCTCGACCGGTTCCCCTAACCATTCAATGCGGAGGTAGCGTTTCAGCCGCTCCAGAAAGCCATCGAAATCCTCCTCCTCGAAATACAGTTCCATATTGCACGGCCTCGACAGCACGCACTCCTCCGGCAACCCGACGAGCCGGCCGAAATGCTGCTGTAAAACGAGACCGCAGGTGAAAGCCACGTCGATTCCGTAATCCTGCCACACCTCCAATCCGAACAACTCCTCATAAAACCTCCGCGCGGCGGCGATATCCGTCACCGACAAAACCGTACCGCCGTATCGCATCATTTCGTTTCCGAATCAATCGTGCACTTTCCCCGTATAAAAATTCGCACCGCCGAGCTTCCTTGCCGTCAGCCGGAAGCACACGCAGCCGTCCGGACATACAAATTCCTTGACATACCGGCCGGTGCCGCCGACACGTTCCAAATCGCCGCCGCTGCGTACCGCCTCCATGACCGGGAACAGCACCGTCATCATCTTGGAACAGATGCCCTCGCCCGCCGCATTGACCGGACAGCCGTAGGTACAGACATACCGGTCTCCGACCTCCTCCCCGTTGCGGCAATACCCTTCCGTACGGTCGCCGTGCAGGAATCCCGTCACCTCGATTTCAAACCCGTACTCTTCGTCAAACCATTTCTTCATACTCGTTCCTGTCGCTATGCCCCACCGTTTCGCGCCCGACGAAAGCCCCGCCGCACCGAGCGGGACGGCTCCCCGCACGGAAGGGGCATATCACTCCTCTGGAAGTACTCCGGCCTCGTCGTAAACGGGCCTCTTCCCGACTCCTGCCTCATCCAGCGCCTCAGGTATCCGTTCGTCCACAGGCACCTCTTCCGCCAGGTCGGCCGCAAAAGCCGTTTCATCGTTCGTGCCTTCCGCAAAATCGTTGTTGCCGGTGGAATCCACCGTCCGGTCCGACCGTATCCTAATCTCTGCCATACCGCTTCGTTTTAGTAATCCGTCCGGGCGGGCCGCCTCCGGCCAATCGCCGCAGGCAGGCGCCCCACCCGTACTTTCCTAACGGACAAAAACGATACCACGGAGGGAAGCCCCGAACGGGAACGGACGGAAAGAACGGCGGAACGCACGCTGCAACCATGCGCGGTGCGCACGCCGCGGAGGGGCTCAGCGCGTCTTCTGCGAAAAGAAGCCGGTCACCTTATAAGTATAACGTTCGTCCCTGCGACGGATGCGCCGCATCCACGTGCCGTACAGATAGCCGAGCCCGTAGCCGTACAGCTGGATGAACGATGTCCACACGGAAAGCCAGCCGATGCGGATGCTCCGGTTGCGCAGCGACGAGTCCGCGAACCACAACAGCATGAGCGCTCCGAAGGGAATGCCGAACCACCACGGCGCATAGGCGATGCCGAACACGGTCAGCAGCAGCCCGCCCCATTGGACGGGAGTTCCGAGCAGCCACAGGGCAGTCACGCCGATACAGGCGAGCAGAAACCACGGACTCGCATACCATGCTGCGAGCAGCATCGCCAGGGAACCCGCCGTAAAGAGCGACGGCAGCGCATACAGCACCCTGCGCGAAGCGGGATGGCGCATATCGAGATTTACCCGTGCCGTACCGAAAACGAAAACCTGTTTGAAGAAAAGACGCATGCTCGTCCTTCTCTTGTGGCACACCTTCGCATCGGGCAGAAACCAAGCCTGCGCTCCTGTCGCTGCCACACGCATGCTGAAATCGATATCTTCTCCGATGCGCATGTCGCTGAAACCGCCTACCCGCTCGAACAGCGGACGCGCAATGCCGAGGTTGAAACTGCGCGGGGAGAACTTCCCGATGCTGTGCCGGCTGCCGCGGATGCCGCCCGTCGTGAAAACGGAGGTCATCGAATAGCTGACCGCTCGCTGCAACGGGCTGAAATCGGGCGCCGCCATATCCGGACCGCCGTAGAACTCGATGCCGCGGGCCTCCACCTCCGCATATACGGTGGCGAAATAATCCGGCGGGACAATGCAGTCGGAATCCATGATGACGAAAAAGTCGCCGTGCGCATGGGCCGCCCCCGTATTGCGGGCCGCCGCAGGGCCGCCGTTGGGCTGACGGACATAACAGATATCCAGCCGGTCGGCATACTCGCGGACCACCCTGTCCGAAGCGAGATGCGGCGCGGAACCGTCCTCGACGACGACCGTCTCGAAATCGCGCCGCGTCTGGCGCGTCAGCGAGTCGAGCAGCTCGCGCGTCTCCTGCGGCCGGTTGTACACGGGTATGATAAGCGATACGAACATCCTGTTTCCTTTTTCGACTACGCTGCAAAGATAGGTTTATATTGGATGAAAAAGAACGGTTTCCGCCGAATGCGTTCCACCGGGAGTCCGGCAGGGCAACGCAGCCGAAGCGAACATGCGGTCCATCAGCGTCGAGTTGCGGCCGCGCCTGGCGCGTATCGCCTGCCTTACGACGGCAAGGCCCTTTCCCCGCCCGCAGGCGGACGAACGGCGGCAGGCGGACGACACGCATGCATCCAACTGCCGGGTACCCGATACAACCGAACCGCACGGCTGCGAATGCCGTGCACAGGCTGTTAGGGACGCTGCACTATCCGGAGCGGACAGGTCGTCGCATCCGTCTGTCGCACCCGGTGCGAACGAGTACAGGCCGAAAGACGGCGCCGGAAAACAAAGCAGGACGCGGCGCTTCCTGCGGCATACCGTCGCCTTTCCCCGGCGGCGGCACACCCACGACCGCGCACGAAAGAAGGCGGCCCGAAGCCGCCTTCCGCAAGACATGCCGCAAAAGAGACTATTCCGCATGCTTGAGGTTGTCCACCACCTGAAGCGCAAGGTATTCCTTGCCGTACTCCCTGGAGTTCTCCATCTCCAGCCGGAACTGGTCCATGTGGTCCTCCTCCACGACGAGGATATCCTCGAACAGCTTGTGCGAACCGGCGTCGCCGATGGCGGCCGTCTCCTTCGACCACGCGTTGTAATCCTCGATGGTGCATTTTTCCAGTTCGCGCGCATAATCGAGCATTTCAGGAACTTCCGTAATATGCTTCACGCCCTTCGCGAGCACCATCTTCACTTCGCCTTCGAGGAAAAGAATGCGTTCGGCGAATTCCTCGGCGTGCTTCATCTCCTGAATGGCGGTTCTTTTGAAATACTGCGCCAGCGGACGATATCCCTTGTCCTCGCAGATGAAATGGAAATACATGTACTGCAACGATGCCGTGTTTTCTTCCGCGAGCGCATTGTTGAGCAGGTCGATACTGCGCTCATACTTTTTGTCGTTTGCCATAATCCTTAAAGTTTAAGTATGCTATCCGGAAACAATCCGTATTACGAAAAGACAGCAAATTCCGTACCCGGCCGCACGCGGAAGGCAGCGGACCGCATTTTTCCGGCCTCCCGGCACATGTATTTCAGACCAGCTCGAAAGCGAGCCGGCACACGGCCTCTCCGCTGCCGTTGCGTATCTCGAAAAGGGGTTCGTCCGCACCGCATGCGAAGATGCGGAGCCGTTCGCCGTAATGCACCTCCCGGAGGAAATTGATGTCCGTCCGGGCGAATCGTTTCTCCCGCAGCACCTCCAACGGCAGCGTATCGACCACCCACTGTATGTATTTCACGCTGTTGGCGTGGCAGTTGAAATCGAGGTCGCTGTACACCACGTCATGTTCGTACTCCCGTTCCGCATCGGGCGTCCCCAGCCTGCGCGGCAGGGCGGCCGGCAGGGGAAAATCCTGCGTCATCGAATCGCAGGCCCGCAGCGAGTGCAGGTCGAGCATGCGCCGGGCCGAAAGGTCCATCATGGCCCAGTTGGTGACCGCACACGCTGCGGGGGTTCCGTCCTCCCCGAACACTTCGAAATTACGGGTGGTCATGGCACGGGTGACGTCGCTCACCCACGTGGCAATCCTTATGCGCTCGTACTCGGCAGGCATCCGCACCACTTCCAGCGCCATGCGCACGAGTACCCACGAAGCGTTGCGCATGTTGAGGTCGCGTACCCCGAAACCGCCCCGGTCGGCATCCTCGCCGGCCGTATGGAGTATGTAATCGGCGAGCGACATCAGCGTGGCCCGCTTCATGAAATCCGAATCGCGCGGTTCTATCCTGTAATTATATTCCCTTTTCTTCTCCATAAAACTATAATAATTATTAACTTGCCGGAGTATTCAGAACCGTTCCGACACTCCGGAACGAATTCCGGCTCCCCCCAAGATACGCACAATCCCGCGAATCTGCAAGGACGTATTACGGAAGGATGATAAGGTTAAAAATAAAAATATATCGAAAAACAATAAAAAACTATTGTTTTTACGGGAAAGAGCGCTATATTTGCATATCGAATAACGATAAATAGTTATTGAATCATGAAGTCGAAGAAAATCATCCTGCGCCGCATCACCACGCTGTACGTCGTCTTCTTCGTGGTAATCGTCTTCGGAATCATCCAGACGGTCTCCCGGTTTTCGGGCGAAGACTTCAATACGGGACGGAACGATGCGCGGCGGATGGTGGCGGCCGAGAAGATGGAGGACGGTCGGAACGTGGAACTGCTTTACGAACTGCGGGTGGCCACCAGTACGACCGACTTCGACATCCCCATCTACCGCAACGATGCCGACAACGTCACGCTTCGGGCCCGCCCGGCTCTGCTCGACCTGGTGGCGGTCATGCCCGACGGCGTATCGCTCGGCGGTTTCGCCTTCAACTCCTACAGCATCACGTACGGCATTCTGGCCATGCTGATTTACGCCGCCATTTTCGTCATCCTGTTCGTCATCATCGGCTCGCTGCGGAAAAGCATCCGGAACGACGACGTGTTCCGCAAATCGAACATAGCGCTCACACGCGCCATCGGCATACTGCTCATCGCCGCTTCGCTGCTCTTCTCGCTGATGAGCTGGCTCGAAGCACGGGCGGCGGCCCCCTATTTCGCCGGCAGCCCCTATGCCATCAATACGGCATTCCCGTTCAATTTCGGGGAAATCATCATGGGGGTACTCATTTTCATCATCGCGGAGATATTCTCCATCAGTTCGTCGCTCAGCGAGGAACAGAAACTCACCATCTGACGGCAGGGAGGGAACAAACGGAAAAGCAAGAAGGGAAAAAGGGAAATGGCGATTATAATCAACATAGACGTCATGATGGCCAAACGGAAGATGTCGCTAAACGAACTTTCCGAACGCGTCAACATCACCCAGGCCAACATGTCGATTCTGAAGACCGGCAAGGCGAAGGCCATCCGCATATCGACGCTCGACGCGATATGCCGGGTGCTGGAATGCCAGCCGGGAGACATCATCGAATACCGTCCGGACGAACCGCAGGACGAAACGGAGCGGGACGGGAAGATACGCTAACAGGACAACACGGATAATTCAATCAACTTTTTAAAAGTTTATTTTATGATTAAGAGAATCTTTTTAACGGTAGCTGCAACGCTCGCAGCCGTTACGGGGCTGTTCGCTCAGGAGCTTCCCGACGACCCGGAAGTACGCAAGGGCGTGCTCGACAACGGGATGACGTACTACATCCGCCACAACTCCAAACCCGCCAACCAGGCCGAGTTCTGGATTTTCGACAACGTAGGCGCGCTTCAGGAAGAGGATTCCCAGCAGGGTCTCGCACACTTCCTCGAACACATGGCCTTCAACGGAACGCAGAACTTCCCCGGCAAGGAGATGATTAACTACCTGGAAAGCATCGGCGTGAAATTCGGTGCCAACCTCAACGCCTTCACCGCACAGGAAATGACGTGCTACAACATGTCCAACGTGCCCATCACCCGCGAAGGCGTCATCGACTCCGCACTGCTCATTCTCCACGACTGGGCTTATTACATCACCCTCGACGGCGATGAAATCGACAACGAACGCGGCGTCATCGTCGAAGAGCTCCGCACCCGCAACAGCGCGGGATGGCGTACGAACGAAAAGATGCGTCCCTTCTTGTACGGCGATACGCGGTACACCCACCGCAACATCATAGGCAGCGAGGAAGGTCTCCGCACATTCGAACACAAGGAGCTCCGCGACTTCTACCACCGCTGGTACCGTACCGACATGCAGGCCATCATGATTGTCGGCGACTTCGACGTGGACATGATGGAGCAGAAGGTCATAGCGCTCATGTCGGACATTCCGGCTGTAGAGAACCCCGAACCGAAACAGGAAATCGTGGTTGCCCCGAACGAAGAACCCGTCGTAGGCATCATCACCGACCCCGAACTGACCGGTACGAACGTCACGCTGTACATCAAACGGGACCCCATGCCCCGTGAATACAACAAGACGGCGGACGTGGCCCTGCTCGACATGCTCGACCAGTTCATGATGACCATCGCCGACGAACGCCTGAGCGACATCGCCCAGAAGCCCGACGCACCGTTCGTATCGGCAGGCATGTACAGCGGTTACATGGTCAACGCGATGGACGCCACCCTCGTACAGGCCAACGCCCGCGACGGCGAAGCCCTCAGGGCATTCGACGCGATGTACACCGAGGTGGAAAAGATGATACGATTCGGCTTCACGCAGTCCGAGTTCGACCGTGCCAAAACCGAAATCGAACGTCAGATACAGCAGGAATACGACCGCCGCGACGACCGCCGCAGCGACGAATTCATGTGGACGTTCATCTACAACTACATGCTCAACGCCCCCATGATGAGCGCACAGGACGAATACGAGCTCAACAACTACCTGCTGCAGGTCATCAACCTCGACATGCTCAACCAGTTCGTACAGCAGATGCGCCTCACCCCGACCAACCAGGTAGTCATCGTCATGGCGCCTGAAAAGGAAGGCACCGTCATCCCGACCGCAGAACAGATAGAGGAGACCATCGCCAAGGTACACGCAGCCGAATTGCAGGCCGACATCGAGGACTTCGTAATCGAACCGCTCATCCCGGCCAAGACGAAACTCAAAGGCTCGAAGGTGACGAAGACCGAAACCGACAAGTTCGGCGCCACGATATGGACGCTCAAGAACGGCGCGAAGGTCGTCGTACTTCCCACCGACTTCAAAGCAGACGAAGTGACGATGCAAGTGATTTCCAAGGGCGGCAAATCGGTACTGGCCGACGACGAAATGCTCTCGGCCGACGTACTGCCCAACTATACCGCTTTGGCCGGCCTCGGCAAATTCAACGCCAGCGACCTGCGCAAGCAGCTTACCGGCAAGATGGCCAGCGTAAGTCCGTTCATCGGCAACTACAGCAACGGCTTCTATGCTTCGGCATCGCCCAAAGACCTCGAAACGATGCTCCAGCTGCTTTACCTGTCGTTCACCTCGCCCCGGTTCGATGAAAGCGATTTCAACGTGATGATGGACAAGCTCGAAGCTGCATACCTGAACATGGCCAGCAACCCGATGTTCCAGCTTCAGGATACGCTGACCAGCACGCTCTACAACCACAGCCCGCGCCGTACGATGCTCACGTACGACAAGCTCTCGGAAATCGACTTCGCGAAGTTGCAGGAAATTTACAACAAGCTGTACAGCAACGCGGACGACTTCACCTACACCATCGTGGGCAATGTAGACCTCGATACGCTGAAACCGCTCGTAGAGAAATACATCGGCTCGCTGCCCAAAACCAAACAGGGATATTCGTGGGTCGACGACGGCGTAAGGTACCCGAAAGGCAAGGTGGTCAATCACTTCTCCACCGAAATGGAGATGCCCAAGACCAGCGTGCTCACCATCTTCACCGGCGAAATGCCCTATACGCTCGAAAACATCCTCGCAATGGATATCCTGTCGCAGATTCTCGACATCCGCTACACCGCCACCCTGCGCGAGGAGAAGGGCGGAACCTACGGTGTCCAGACTTCGGGCGATGCCTCCTTCGCACCGGTGCAGACCTATATGCTCTTCACCATATTCGATACCGACCCGGCCATGGCCGACGAACTCAAGCAGGACATTGTGAACGAGATTCAAAAACTCTCCGAAGAGGGCGTGAAGGAAGAAGACCTCAGCAAGATTAAGGAATACTTCGCAAAACAGTATCCCGACCAGATTAAACAGAACGGTTACTGGCTGAGCACCCTCGTCAATTACCACCTCTACGGTTACGACCTCGACGAAAACTACATGGAGACGGTGAACGGCTTCACGTCCGACTACTTCAAGAAACTCGCCGCAAAAATCCTCGCAGACGGTAACGTAGTCGAAATTCTCATGACCCCCGAAACCGCTGCGGAATAGTCTCCGCACCATACTCGAAACGACGAAGGCCCCGATGCGGGGCCTTCGCTGTTTTTCGTTCCCGCCCCTGCGAAAGGAGAACGGACGCATGCACACTTTCCGCAATCCACCGATGCACAACATCCCGACAGCGACGTCCCGGGCAAAAAGGAGCGATACAAAATTGCCGTAAGGAAAGACGTGCAGGCGATGCCCTTCGGAATGACAACCGGTCGGAAAATCCGAAGGCTGCTCCCAAAGACAGAACGAAACGCCCGACGCTAAAATACAGAACGCCCGTCGATGTCCGGAAAGGACTCCGACAGCCCGGCCTCACCGCGCAGGACGCTCTTGCGGAGCCGCAATCGCCGTTACACCCTCCTCCGGCAGGACATACGGAAAGCAGCGACACCGCAGCCTGCCGGTGCCCATCTATGGTCGGACATCGAATTTCCGGACACGTCCCGTGCTGCGGACGATGAAGTTCGGCAGTTCGCAGCGTTCCTCACCTGCGATTGCGGAAACAGGAGGATATTTCCCGAACGGCCGGAACGTCATCCCCCCCAGCAATAATCCTGTCGCAGCCACCGAAGCATCGGGACGAGGCCCCGACAACAACTGTGCCCGTCCGGCACCGGTCGCCACCGCGCAGTCCGATGCGGTACAAGGGAAGACGCGTGCCGCACAAATGCCCCAAACAGGCGAACAGGCCTGCATCGGATTCGTCCGACTGTTCCAATCGTTTCGGACGACAGTACGCCGACGTGCAATCTCAGGCAGTCGTGCGTTCCTTCCCCCGCAAAAAGAAAAAGGATGATATACCCATCCTTTCCATTGTTAACAGGGAAAACGGTACTCCGCCAAAGCGAAAGGCATGTAGCCATGGAAAATCCAAATGTTTCTGAGGCCGATACCGAATGTTATCCGGTCGTCATTCCGCAGCCAGAATCGGGAGCCCATCAGGTTCGGAAGCGGCGCCTGCCTTAGGCCGTCACATGCGGAAAGAGAGCCCTCCCGTGAAATTGACATCCTCCAGCGCAGGGTTCCAGCTGACGGAGGTGAAAATGCCGAACTCCAGTCCGGCGAGCCCCTCGAACGTCCAGCTGCGCCCGGCACTGATGAAGATGTCCTGTACGTAGAAATCGCGATCGATGCCGTACACGCCGACGGAGTTCCACGGTACCACGCCGATGCCGGCCCGCAGCTCGATGCCCTTCACGGCGAACGGGTACGATACCTCCGCGTAGGAGGCGTACGCCCGCCGGCCCGCAGCATTATAATCCGAACCGCCCCACACGGTGGTGTACCAGGCGAGCGTCACGGGCACCTGCTCGGACACCCGCCACTTGACGCCCGCTTCGATACGGTGCGGAGAACCCTTCGTGAAATCGAAATAGCCGTACCGCTTCTGCCCCGCGGGCGTGACGCAGTAGATATCGGCGAGCGACAGGGAAACCGGGCCGAGTTCATAGGCAACCGTCAAGTCCATTTCCTTGTACGACGCCGCGGCGAAATCGGTCGTACCCCACGCCGCGACGGAAAAGTTCCCCGCCTGCATCGCAAGGGAAGGCTGTATGCTGGCACCCGCTTCCCGCAGGCCACGCCACATGTAATTGCTCACGATATCCACCTCTCCCGAAAACACAACGCCGCACCGCTGCTCCTGTGCATACGCTCCGCTGGCGAAGATGACCGCCACGACGGTCGCTATTCCTTTCATCCAATGCTTCATATCCGTAATCGTTTCTTCCTCCGCCATGCAGCCGCACGGCTACGGGTTTTCGTTCCTGCCCGCTGCGGGCGGCACAAAAATACACAATCCGCACCCGACGAACAAATGCCGGTGTCGCTTCCGCCCCGCCTACCCGCCGCCCGTACTTACCGAACGGGGCGTACTCCAACGTCCGCCCGACCGCCCCCACGAACAGGCATCATGCACTGAACGGACGGCAACCGAATGCCGCAGCCGGAAAAAGAGCCCGCCGAGCAATGTCCTTCATGCCCTTTGCAACAATCTTGCCCCCCGCCGGCCTGCCGCATCATCCGCAAATAGCCGTGCGGCAACCTGCCCTCCGCATCGCCCGCATCCGAAGAACCGTTTCTGCGTGACACCGGCATCCCTGCCGGGAACACGGCAGCAACCGACGAACGACGCGACAAAACCGGACGGCAGTCCGGTCGTACCACAGGAACATGCGGCCACCGGCCGCCCCATGCAACGTCCCCGCAAACGGGCTTCGCCCCCGCCCGCAACCCACCGTCACAGGCCGGTCGCCGCCGAAACCGCGACACTCTTCCGCTCATCCTGCCCGCAGCCGTTCGCCGAAAGCTTCGGCACGCTGCGGCGTCCAACCCGGTTCACACGTCTCTCCCCGCCGGAGTCCGCATCCGGAATGTCCGCACACCTCGCCTGCCCGACCATCCCCCGAAAAGGCAACGCCGACCCGAAACGGTCGGCGCCATACGATACAAGACCAAACCGGTCGCACCGAATGCCGCCCCCATACCGGCGCACGGCACATATGTCATCGGTCTTCGGAGCGCCCGTAGCCGGTTTACAACAGGTCGAGACAGCCGGTCACGATGCGGCACACATCCGCTGCCTCTTCATCGGTAATGGTCAACGGCGGCGAAATACGGAAAGCCGTATCGCAGAACAGGAACCAGTCGCTCAGGATACCGTGTTCCTTGAAAAGTTCCATGATTCGGAACAGCCTTTCGCTGCTGCCGAGCTCCACGGCCATGAGCAGTCCGCTGCGACGAATCTCCCGAACCGCCGGATGGCCGCCGAGCAGCCGCTCGAACAGCGCGCCCCTGCGTTCGACTGCGGCCAATACGTCATTGTCAATCAGGTAATCCATTGCGGCGAGCCCCGCGGCGCAGCATACCGGATGGCCGCCGAAGGTCGTGATGTGTCCCAGCGACGGGTCGTGCGATATACACTCCATGACCCGGTTCGACGATACGAAAGCGCCGAGCGGCATGCCCCCGCCGAGTGCTTTGGCAAGAGTGACGATGTCGGGCGTCACGCCGTATTTCGTCATGGCGAACATCGTTCCCGTCCGACCGAAGCCGGTCTGTATCTCATCGAACACCAGCAGCGCCCCCGTCTCGTCGCAGCGCCGGCGCAGCGCCTGAAGGTAACCCTCGTGCGGAATGCGCACCCCCGCCTCGCCCTGCACGGGCTCCACGAGCACGCACGCAGTCTCTTCCGTTATCCGCTCCAGGTCGTCCGCTTCATTGAACCGTATCCAGTCCACACCGGGGAGCAGCGGCCCGTAGGCATCGGAAAACTCCCGGCTGTCCATGACGCTCATCGCCCCCTGCGTGGAACCGTGGTAGGCGTTGCGGCAGGCCAGCATGCGCCGGCGGCCGGTAAAGCGTTTGGCGAGCTTAAGCGCCCCTTCGACCGCTTCGGCACCCGAATTGACGAAATAGACCGACTCCAGCGGGGCGGGCAGATGCTCCGCGATGCGGGCGGCATACCGTACCTGCGGACGCTCGACGAGTTCGCCGTAAACCATGACGTGCATGTACGCGCGTGCCTGCCGGCAGACGGCTTCCGCGACTGCCGGATTGCCGTGCCCGACATTGCTGACGGACACGCCCGCGATGAGGTCGTAATACTTCTTCCCTTCGGGCGTGAAGAAACATACCCCTTCGGCCCGCTCCACCTCCACCAGCATGGGCGAAGGGGACGTCTGGCCGACATGCTGCAAAAATTGCCGTCTCAATATATCCATGGCGCTATGCTTCCTTTTTACGAACCGCCTGCAGGGTGCGGCGCGTGCGTTGCACGAGGTAAACGTCCGGTGCCCCGTCCAGCGAAGCGAGCTGTGCGGGAGTATAATTACGGATGGTCAGGAGTTCCATGCCCGTGTTGTAGCGCGTGTAATATCCCTCCTCGCGCAGCCTTTCGGTCAGTTCCTCCAGATGGCGCGAGCGGTCCAGGCACAGGTCGAGGTTCACGGCGGAACTCTGAATGAGGTTCACCTTCACCATGTACTCGTCGAGCAGGGCGAATATCCGCGCGAAACGCTCCTCCAGGATGAACGAGAAGTCGTTCGCCCGGATGGTGAGCAGCACCTGCGCCGGCTTGACAATCAGGATGGGCAACTCCCGGTTCTTCTCCACCCCGCCGCGGATGACGCTGCCCGGCAGCGCGGGGTCGAGGAAACAGCGTACATGCAGCGGAATCCCCCGGTTCTGCAAAGGCTTGATGGTTTTCGGATGGATGACCTGCGCCCCGCTGTAAGCGAGCTCGATGGCATCGAGATAATTCATCTCCGGAATGTGGCGCACATCGTCGAACAGCTTCGGGTCGCCGTTCAGGATACCGGGCACATCCTTCCAGATGGTCACGCTCTCCGCGCCGAGAATGTAGCCCGCCGCAGCTGCCGAATAGTCGGAACCCTCGCGGCCTATCGTCGTCGGAGCACCGTCCTCGGTGGCGCCGATAAAGCCCTGCCCCACATAGACGCGCGCATCCGTCGCCTCCACCAGCGGTACGAGCCTTTCGGCCGAACGCTCCAAATCCACATTCGCATCCTTGTGGCGGGCGGTGGTTACGAAACACTCCCGCATGTCCACCCAGGTATTGGGGACGCCTGCGGCGGCGAGGTATTCCGAAACGATGGCCGTGGAGATGAGCTCGCCGTACCCCACGATGCGGTCATACCATACTTCGTACTCCCGCACGGCGGGATTCGACACGACGACCAACTCCTCCAGCTCCATGTAGAAACGCGCCACGCGCCGGGGAAGCGAAGGCGCTCCCCAGAGTTCCGCGATGATTCGGTTGTGGAAATCGACGATTTCCTGCAAGCGCTCCAGCGCCGCGGCCGTCTTTCCGTCATAAAACGTATCGAGGAGCCTTTCGAGCGCATTGGTGGTCTTACCCATGGCGGAGACGACGACGAAAAGCCGTTCCTGCTCCGCCCCCACAATCGAGGCGATGTTGCGCACCCCTTCGGCATTCTTCACCGACGCGCCCCCGAATTTGAACACTTTCATATCGTAAATATCCTTTTCTTCCTTAAATGCTTCAACGTTCGCATATCCGTTCCGCCGGCACGCCCCGCACGAACGCGCCTTAACGAAATTCAAGGCTTCCGCATGCGGAAGCCTTGAATACGTATACGGATTCCGGAAATCCGTCCCTTCCCCTATTCCGCCGGCACGTACTCGGTATCGGTGTTCCAGAAGAAGAACGACAGCATGTCTGCCGCCTCGGCAATCCGCTTGGCGGTCGGCTTGCCCGCACCGTGACCGGCATTGGTATCGATGCGGATGAGCACCGGCTTGTCGCACCCTTGCGCCTGCTGGAGCGTCGCGGCGAACTTGAACGAATGGGCCGGCACGACCCGGTCGTCGTGGTCGCCGGTCGTAATCATTGTGGCCGGATAGCAGACGCCGTCCTTTATGTTGTGCAGCGGCGAATACTTGTAGATGTACTCGAACTGTTCGGGGTTCTCGCTGGAACCGTATTCCACTACCCAGCCCCAGCCTACGGTAAAGAGGTGGTAGCGGAGCATGTCGAGCACGCCCACCTGCGGGAAGGCCACGGCGAAAAGGTCGGGACGCTGCGTCATGCAGGCACCCACGAGCAGGCCGCCGTTGGAACCGCCCGCTATGGCGAGTTTCCTGCTCGACGTGTATTTGTTGCGCACGAGGTATTCGCCCGCCGCGATGAAGTCGTCGAACACGTTCTGCTTGTTGGCGAGCATGCCCGCCTTGTGCCACTCCTCGCCGTACTCGTTCCCGCCACGAAGATTGACCGAAGCATAAATGACTCCCTGCTCCATCATGGCGATGTTCGTCGGGCTGAATCCGGGCGTCAGCGGTGCGTTGAAACCGCCGTAACCGTAAAGGTAAACAGGGTTCTTGCCGTTCTTCTTGAGTCCCTTGCGGTAGGAAAGGAACATAGGCACCTGCGTGCCGTCCTTGCTGGCGAAGAAGACCTGTTCGGTCACGAAATCCTCCGGATTGAACTTCACCTCCGGTGCGGCGAACAGGGTGGATTCGCCCGTCTCCAGGTCGTAACGGTAAACGGCCGGGGGTGCCGTGAAGGTGGAGAAGGTGTAGAACGTTTCGGTGGAATCGTCGTCGCCGCCGAATCCGCTCACGGTACCGATACCCGGCAGCTGCACCTCACGCACGAGGGTACCGTCGAGCTGATACTGGTACACGCGGCTGGAGGCATCCTTCATATAGACGGCGAAAATATAGTCGCCCACGAAGCTGACCGACTGCAGGAGCATTTCCGGATGTTCCGGCAGTATCTTTTCGGCCGGCGAAGGCAGGAAGCGCACATCCATCCGCAGCAGATGATAGTTGGGAGCACCTTCGTTGGTATAGAGGTAAAGCATGTTGTCGCGTACCTTCGCTACCGCATGTTCGTAGTCGAAGCCCTTGAGGAATACGCGGAAAGGCTCCCGTACCCCCACGCGCTTGTACATGAGCTGCTTGCCCGATGTCCCTTCGGAAACGCTCACGAACAGGTAACGGCCCTGGTCGCCGTCGTCGAATCCGGTGAAATAGCGGAGCGGATGCGAGGGGTCGGCGTACACCAGCTCGTCCTCGGACTGCGGCGTGCCGAGCTTATGATAGTAGATTTTCTGGAACTGGTTCTGGCCGGAGAGTTCGGAACCTTTGGTCGGCTCGTCGTATCCGCTGTAATAGAACCCCTTCGAATCGGCCGCCCAGTTGGCGCCGGAGAATTTCACCCAACGCACCACATCGTCGAGCACGCGCCCCGAAGGAACTTCTTTCACGAACAGCTCCACCCAGTCGGAACCGGAACGGGCGATACCATACGCCATGTATTTGCCGTCTTCGGAAAACGCCACGCTGTTGAGCGCTGCCGTACCGTCCGTCGAAAGCGTATTGGGGTCGAGGAACACCTCAGGCTGCGGGTCGTCGAGGCTGTCGAGCATGTACAGTACGCTCTGGTTCTGCAACCCGTCGTTGCGGAAATAAAAATAACGGTCGCCCACACGCGTCGGCGTACCAATCTTTTCGTAGTTCCACAGTTCCGTGAGGCGCTTGTCTATCGCCGGACGGTAAGGTATCTGCGACAGGTAGTCGAACGTCACCTCGTTCTCGGCGGCCACCCATGCGGCCGTCTCCGGCGCATTGTCGTCTTCGAGCCAGCGGTAAGGGTCGGCGACCACGGTGCCGTGGTAATCGTCCGTGACGTCCACCTTCGCCGTCTGCGGATAGGGTTTCATCTTAATCTCCATCTTCTTCTTTCCGGAAGTACAGTCTGTCACTGCGAGGCACAGGACCGCCAACGCGGCGTAAAACGGGATTCTCTTCATCGATTCTATTTTTTGGTTCGTAAAATTCCTAACGCGGACACGGCCGTACGGCAAACAAAAATACAAAACTTCCCGCGACTTGCATCTTCTTCTTTCGCGAAAATGGTTCGCATGACGGAAAAAATGGCTAATTTTACCCCTGATTACATCCGAATATCGTTCAAAACAAGGAAGCACTATGGAAAACTTGGACCATGAAAACCTGAAAAGCCTGATAGAGAAGGTCTGGGAAGACCATGCGCTTCTCAGAAACCTCGAAACGCAGGCTGCGGTCAACGAAGTAATCGAACGGCTCGACCGGGGCGAACTGCGTACCGCACAGCCCGACGGGGAAGGCGGCTGGCAGGTAAACGACTGGGTGAAGAAAGCGGTCATACTGTATTTCCCTACGCGCGAACTGCGGCAGACCAACGCGGGGGAGATGGAATATAACGACAAGATGGACCTCAAGCGCAACTACCGGGAACTGGGTGTTCGCGTCGTTCCGCCGGCCGTCGCACGCTACGGCTCCTATCTGGCCCGCGGCGTGGTCATGATGCCCTCCTACGTCAACATCGGCGCTTACGTGGACGAAGGTACGATGATTGACACTTGGGCTACGGTAGGTTCCTGCGCCCAGATAGGCAAAGAGGTGCACCTGAGCGGCGGCGTAGGCATAGGCGGCGTGCTCGAACCGGTACAGGCCGCACCCGTCATCGTCGAGGACCACTGTTTCATCGGTTCGCGCTGCATCATCGTCGAAGGGGCCCGGATAGGCCGCGAGGCGGTAATCGGGGCGGGAACGGTCATCACGGCCTCTACCAAAATCATCGACGTGTCGCAACCCGCCCCCGTCACCTACAAAGGATACGTACCGCCGCGTTCGGTCGTCATCCCCGGCAGTTATGCAAAACGGTTCGCCGCGGGCGAATACGGAGTCCCGTGCGCGCTCATCATCGGCCGGCGGAAAGAAAGCACCGACACGAAGACGTCGCTGAACGACGCCCTGCGGGATTTCGACGTACCGGTATAAAGGATGCCGGCGGCCGCGGCACACCACAATCAACCGACAACGGACACTTATGAAAAGCTATAAACTGTTATTGCCGTCGCTCCTGTTGCTGCTGCTCGGCGCATGCAGCGACATCGACGGCCTGAACGACTACAACGCCGTGTTCTCTTTCACGATAACGGAACACAAGGGGACGGGCGGCGAAATAGAAATCGGAGAACCGGTAATGGCCGGCAATACCATCCGCATCCCCGTCCTGCACGGCATCCACAACTTCCCGCTCTATTTCAAGGGGGAACCCCGGTTCGAGAACCCGATAGACCGCATCACGGGGCTCGACTTCAACGACTGGATTGAAATCGACCTCCAGCGGGGCGGCGAAAGCGGAAACGAACCCGTACTCGACGAGCACGGGAACTACATTTTCCAGGAACCCAAATTCTACGTACAGGCGCTCAGCGGCATGCCGCGCGAATATACGTTCGAAATAGACTATACGGCCACGAGCAGCGATGCCGACATTTTCGCGCCGGTATCGTTCGCCGACCTGCCTCAGGAGTACGTGGTGGGCGACCTGCTTACCGTGACGAGCAGCGATGTTCCCGAAGAAGGGGACATGGTGCTGTTCAATGTAGCCGCGCCGCAATTCCCGCTGACACTGACGCCCGAATTCATGCTCAGCGACGGCGCGACGCTCGAAGGAAACGGTACGACCTCCTATACGTTCGAGACGGCCGAAGACCGGCACGACCTGACGGTCGTGGCACGCGACGGAACGACGAAGCGCTGGACGCTCGGCCTTTCCGTCCTCCCGGTAGTGAGCGCCGTGAGCGCCGGCATGGACGAAAGCATGCTTGCGCTCACCGACCTGACCGGGTTCTCCGCCGAACCGGGCAGCAAGGGTTTCTCCATCGAGGAACACCGCTTTGCCGCCTCCGCCGGTACGGAAGGCGGTACGGAAGATGCGGCGCCTTCCCGGCAGGCCGCAAAGACGGGAACACCGCAATCCGAAAAGGCGGCAGCAACTCCTGCGACGGCAGCGAACCGCCTCCACGCCGCAGGGCAGCCGCACAAGACACTCCTCCGCATGGCAGCATCCGGAATGCCTGCTGCCGAGGAAGTGCTGCCGGCCGATACGCTCAAACTCTACATCAACACGCTCTCCGGCACGCCGTTCCCGATAAGCATCGACATGGAGGTTCCGCTGCCCGACGGCGTATCGCTGGTCGGCGACACTTCCGACTTGCCATTCGCCGACATGGAGAGCGAAAACGTGTTCTGGCTTCTGGATACGGTGGACGGCATCGCCCGCCGCTGGGTGGTGGTGCTGGAAGAGTACGACTCGCCCGTAGCCTCGGTGCTCGCATTCTCCTACGAATATACGGCATCGGAGGTGCGGGAAACATCCCTTTCCGGCCCGAAGGTACCCGCCATCGTCATGGACAAAGAACGCACGGCGGACATCGACCCGGTGAACCGCTGCATTTATCTGCGGGCCGTGGAGATACACAATCCCAAATACGCCTCGTTAGACCCATGGGAGCTCAGCCTGACGGTGGA
Source organism: Candidatus Tidjanibacter gallistercoris (assembly GCA_019114205.1). Classification (GTDB taxonomy): domain Bacteria; phylum Bacteroidota; class Bacteroidia; order Bacteroidales; family Rikenellaceae; genus Tidjanibacter; species Tidjanibacter gallistercoris. The sequence goes on from DXFY01000045.1 coordinate 28,252, forward strand.
CATCAAAATCAGCAGCGGGGCATCGCTCGTGAACGTGACCAACTTCGACTGGAGCGGTACGGATTCGTGGAAAAATCCGAAGACGTTCGGCGTACAGGCTTCGGACGGCACCGTCTACGAATGGAAAGTCGTCATCCGCGACTGGAGCGACGGAGCGCCCGAAGCATCCGACGAATGCGAACTGTACGGGGTAACAATCAAAGAAATACGGCCCTACACGGTGGAAACCGAGGCGGAACCCCTGACGGTCGATTACGACGACCGTACCATTACGCTGAACCTGACCAAGGACGACAACGCCTACCCGATAACGGTGGCAGTCGATTACGAGCTCTCCGAATACGCCCGCATCGCGACGCAGAACGGCGGGCGCGACCCGCTGGTGTTCGACACCCCCGAAACGGTCAATACGGTGGAAGTGGTGTCCGAAAGCGGCACGAACAGCGCGGAATGGAAATTCGAACTCCGGCCCCCGCTCAAGGAAACCGGTACGGACGTGACCTCTTTCCGTATCGTATCGTTCTCCGAAAGCGGTTTCAGTGCCGAGCTGGTCGGAATAGACACGGACAATGCAACGGTCACGGTGAACTTCACGCAGGCCGGGCGTTTCCCCGTCACGATGAATTTCCGCATGGGCCTCTCCTACAAGGCGACGAGCACCATCACGGACCAGTACGGAGCCGGAACGGTCGAGTTTTCCGCAATCGAGGACAAGCCATTCACCGTGACCGCACAGAACGGCGAGACGCGCCAGTGGACGCTGCGCACCACCTACATGCCGCAGTTGCAGAACTCCGATTTCGAACTGTGGGCGAACATGACCACCCCCCTGCCCAAAGGCATAAAGGGCAGTCCCTACTGGGCCAGCGCGAACATGACCTCGCCGGTGCTCGTCGAAAACACCACCCAGACGGAAGGGGCGCCGGGGCAGGGCAAGGCCGTTCAAATGACGACCAAGAATACGATTATCGGCAAACTCGCCGCCGGGTCGTTGTTCCTCGGATGGTTCGATGACTCGAACCCCATGGGCAACATGAACGACCCCACCGTCATGATGTTTTACGGCATGCCGTTCTCGGCCAACAAACCCATCAAGGGTTTCCAGGCGGATGTCCTCTACCACCCCGGCGACGGACCGTCGAGCGATTCGGGTTCGCTGGCCATCGAACTGATACGGCAGCGCGACCCGTCGATGGAACTCGAATTCCACGGCATGCGTCCCGACGGCACATGGCATCCGAAGAACAATGCCGACCGGGTAGCGCGCGGACAGGCCATCGTCGCCACGCAGTCCGGCCTGCTCGATAACGGCGACACGGCCGACATCGTCGTAGCCGACAACACGTGGCAGACGGTATTCGTCCCGCTGGAATACGACGGGGCCTACCCCTCGTATACCCACCTGACGGTAATATTTTCTTCATCGTCGCAGGGCGACTCCTTCAAAGGCGCCGTCGGCTCCATACTGAAAATCGACAATATCAAACTGATTTATGAAGAATAGCTATCGGGGAATCTGCATGGCCGTCCTGCTCGGCGCCTTCCTGTGCGGAACGGGGAGCACATACGCCGGAAGCTGTACGGCCGACACCACGGTCGTCCGGTACATCGACGGCGAAGGCGTCTACACCTACACGGGCCACCGGTCAGCCGGGAAGGTCGGAACCTTCAAACGGCAGCCCGAACAACCCAAATATGCATTCGGGGTACACGTCGGAGTGGATATCGGAGCAGCGGCTCCGTGGCCGCCGGCTCACATGCGGGCCGGGGCCATGAAGATGAGCGCCGTACCCAAGCTCAATCCTTCGCTCGGCGTCTCCTTCACCGGCCATCTGGCACGCCGGTGGTCGCTCACGGCGGAACTGACCTACAAACAGGTGGGCATCGACGCCGAGGCATGGGTATCGGGCCAACAGTTCCGAATGCCCAATCCCGACGGCGAGGATTTCATTACCCGGTTCAGAGGAACGGCCAACGTCGTCATGAACTTCTCCATGCTCGAAGTACCCGTCTATGTCGGATTCAGTTTCGGCGGAGGCCGCAGCAGGATTTACCTCGGCGCCTATTACAGCTACATTCTGAAAAGCCAGTTCAACACCACGCCGCTGAAAGGGCTCGTGGAAAATCCCAACGACCCGTCGCAGCCGCCCATCATGGTCACGCCGGAGAGCCCCGTACCGCCGGATGCAATGCCCGTGTTCAACGATTACCTGGGAAAATGGGATGCCGGAATGCTGCTGGGATACGAATGGCAAATCGTGCCGCGCGTCAAGATGACCGCCCGTTTCTCGATGGGTTTCAAGGATATCTTCCGCCCCGGCAGCAACTACCTCGAATACAAGATGCTGCACATGCGCGGCACCGTGGCGGTCAGCTACTCGTTCCTGCGCTACAACGAAAAACCGTTCCGGAAATAACATGCTTCAAGGCACCATCACGGTACTGGACGAATGCGGCTCCACCAATACCGAAGCCGCAGACAGCGCCCGTTATGCCCACGGCGATGCGGTCGTCGCCGTACGTCAGACGGCCGGCCGGGGCCAGCGGGGGCATCGCTGGGACAGCACGCCCGGTGAAAACCTTACCTTCAGCCTCGTCCTGGAACCGACTTTTCTCGAAGCGGGACGGCAGTTCCTCCTTTCCGAAGCCGTGGCGCTCGCTGTCGCGGATACCCTGGCGGACTACGGTGTGGACGCCCGTATCAAATGGACCAACGACATCTACGCAGGCGACAGGAAACTGTGCGGCATGCTGCTGGAACACAGCCTCGACGGGGAACGGCTCCGCCGCACCGTGGCGGGCATCGGTCTCAACGTCAATCAGGAGACATTTCCCGCATGGGTGGCCAACCCGTGTTCCATCTATACGGAAACCGGCCGGCGGCACGAGGTCATGGAGGTATTCGCCAACCTGTACGAAAAGCTCTCGGCCCGTTACGGCATGCTGGAGGAGGACGGGGCGGAACGGATAAGCGAAGCGTACAATGCCCGGCTCTACCGCCGCGGAAGGCCGTCGCGCTTTTTCCTCCCCGGCACGGGAGAAGTCGTCGGCACGATTCTCGGAGCGGCACCCGACGGCAGGCTTTCGGTCGAAATCGACGGAAAAGTACACGGATACCTGTTTCGGGAAATCGAGTTCGTCATCTGAATCCGCACGCCACCGATAACAGTTACATAAACAAGCACATACAGGCCGACACGGACAGGCGTACCTCCCTGCATGCGGCACGGAAGGCGCGGAAGCGACCGGACCGTCGGCCACCCGCAGCAATGAAAATAGTAATCGACGACAAGATACCCTACATCCGCGGGGTATTCGAACCCTATGCCGAAACGGTTTACCTGCCGGGCAAGACCATCTCCCGCCGGGATGTCGCGGATGCTGATGCACTCCTCGTACGCACGCGCACGCGATGCGATGCGGCGTTACTCGACGGTTCCTCGGTCGGACTGGTGGCTACCGCCACGATAGGTACCGACCACATCGACCGCTCCTGGTGTGCGGCAAACGGCATCGAAACGGTATCGGCACCGGGATGCAATGCCGGCGGCGTGCTCCAATGGGTCGCGGCCGTCCTGGCCCGCACGGTCGCAGTGCGGAAGGCACGCCCGGCGGAACTGACACTCGGCGTGGTGGGCACCGGACACGTCGGTTCGTTAGTCGAACGGTACGCCGCAGCATGGGGGTTCGGAGTGCTGTGCTCCGACCCCCCGCGCGAGGAGGCGGAAGGGCTCGGCAGACGGGAGGGCTATGTTCCGCTCGGCGAACTCGCAGCCCGTTCGGACATCGTCACGTTCCACGTTCCGATGCTGCGGACAGGCCCCCACCCCACTTTCGGGCTGGGCGGAACGGAATTTTTCGCCGCACTGAAAAACGGTGCGACGGTACTCAACTCCTCGCGGGGCGGCATCGTGGACGAAACGCTGCTGCTGCACCGCGTCGCCGAGGGACGCTGCACCTGCTGCATCGACACTTGGGAAAACGAACCGGCGATAAACAGCCGGCTGCTCGCGGCGGCATCGCTGGCCACACCGCACATCGCCGGATATTCGGAACAGGGCAAGGCCAACGCATCGGCCGTCGTGGTCGCCGCCGTAGCCGAACATTTCGGACTGCCGCTCGCACACTGGTATCCCCGGCAAGTACGACCGGTGACGCGCCGTCCCTTAAGCTGGGAAGCGCTGTGTGCCACGATTACCGACCGGTTCGCTATCGAAGACCAGTCCGAGGCGCTCAAAGCCGCTCCGGAACGATTCGAGGATTTCCGCGAACACTACGCCTTCCGGCAGGAATACTTCTGAACCGCCCTGCACAAACCGCCGAGCAGCACGGTACGCCTCCACGAAACGACAGGCCCCCACACGGGGCATGACAAAACGACCGCAGCCGCAGGATGTATTCTCCGTCCCTGCGGCTGCGGTCGTTCTTTCCCGACACCACGGAGCTACACGGCAGGCCGCGGCGAATAGGTTCTGTCGTAGGCGATGTGCTCGCCGTCTTTCACCACGTTCAGCGTCAGGGTGTAGCGGTCGTTATGGAACACGGCCGTAATCGTCGCCTCACCGGAGGCCAGCCCCGCATCGATACGCTCCTGTTTCTCCTTGTCCTTGTTGTCGTTCTCCGCATCGGGCGTTTCCGTCGTGCCGTCCGCCCATGCAACGACCGTACTGTCGCAGACGAGCCCCAACGTCGTACCTCTCGTTATCCGATGGTGCAGCAACAGGTAATACATATAAAACCCGCTTCCGCGCGAAACAGCCGACTCCTCCGTCTGCAATATCCGGTCGAGTTTCCCGTCCGAGAAGCGGAAACCCGTCACCACTTCGGAACTGCCATACTGCAAAGGGTCGTACACCATGCCGGCCAACATGTCGTCGCCCTTCGCGGCGAGTCCCGCATAATTGCGTTCGGTCTCCTGCATGGTATCGCCCCAGAACGAACGGAGCACGTCGCATGCCTCTACCCGAACGGTTTCCTCGCAAGTCACATCCCTGTATAAATTGCCTTCCGTATCGGGCGCACCGAAGACATACCGTGCCGTGCAGCGCACCGCATAGGTGCCTTCCGTGTCCGGAGCGGTAAAGTCGTGAGCCTCCACCTGAGGCCCCGCCGCAACATCCCGAACAGGTACGGCCGCCTGCTGCGCTGCGGATGCCAGCGACCAGTAAAACTCGACGGACGAGATGTTGTGTCCGTCGGCCGGAATCACGCAGGTCGCCCGGAACGGTTGCCCCGTACCGATACGCTCCCTGTCCACCGTAATGGGGCCGATGCTTTCGGGGGCACGCCCGTGGTCGGTCAGGTCCACCGGTGCGCATGCGGAAAGCGCCAGAGCCGACGCAACGGCAGCGAAGCAGATAAAACGTTTCATATTCGATATTTTTAATATGTTCCCGCAGCAATGCGGACGCGCAAAGATATTCAAAAAATTGAAAAACATATACCGACTCCGTTGCTACGGTCCGACCGGGCGTTGCGGCAAATCGGAAGCAAGTCCTTATCTTTGTCCCTGCACTTCTAAACGGAAACTTATGTCCTACAATCTCCTCAAAGGGAAGCGCGGCCTGATATTCGGCGCGCTCAACGACAAATCCATCGCCTGGAAAGTAGCCGAACGCGCTCGCGAAGAGGGTGCGGAACTCGTGCTGACCAACACCCCCGTATCCATCCGTATGGGCAACATCGGCGAACTCGCCGAAAAATGCGGGGCCGTCGTGATACCGGCCGATGCCACCAGCATCGCAGACCTCGAAAACCTCATCGCCCGCGGGACGGAACACCTCGGCGGGAAGTTCGATTTCGTGCTCCATTCCATCGGCATGTCGCCCAATGTACGCAAGGGGCGCATGTACGACGACCTCGACTACGACTACTACCACAAGACGGTGGACATCTCGGCCATCTCCTTCCACAAGGTGATACAGACGTGCCGGAAGTACGATGCCATCGAGGAGTGGGGTTCGGTCGTAGCGCTAACCTACATCGCCGCCCAGCGCACCCTGTACGGCTACAACGACATGGCCGATGCCAAGGCCATGCTCGAATCCATCGCCCGCAGCTTCGGTTACATCTACGGCCGCGAGAAGAACATCCGCATCAATACCGTATCCCAGTCGCCCACTCCCACCACGGCCGGGAGCGGCGTGATGGGGCTCGACAACCTGATGGACTTCGCCGAACGCATGTCGCCCCTGGGCAACGCCACCGCAGCGGAATGCGCCGACTACATCATCACGCTCTTTTCCGACCTCACGCGCAAGGTAACCATGCAGAACCTCTACCACGACGGCGGATACTCCAGCATGGGGATGAGCATGCAGGCAATGCACGTATATAACGAAGGACTCGAATACCGCGACGTGCGCAGCGACAAGACCAGCCGCCGCAAATAAACGACGGAGCGGACGTTCCGTACCGGCGGGAAGTGGATGCGGCTGCCGCACGTCCGCTTCCCGCCGCCTTTTTCGCGACCGCGGCCGGTACGGGGATGCACAGGAAGCACCCCGGTTCCGTCTATGGCGGTAAACCGACCGTCCCGCACGAACGCATCCTTTACACTCCGGAAAACGGAAAGCGGTCGGAAGAGACGGGCGGAACGGGTAAAGACAAAAAGAACCGCGCAGGCTTCTATCCTGCGCGGCCTCGTCGGGATGACTGGACTCGAACCAGCGACCTTTGGTCCCCCAGACCAACATTCTAACCGGACTGAACTACATCCCGCCTTCAATCGAGGTGCAAATATATTCCATTTTTTATAAAAAAGCAAAAAATAAAGGAATTATCCTTCCTTTGCCGGAGAACGAACCGGAGAACGGCCGCAGGACCGAGCAAAGCGCTCCCTGCTGCCTTCGGTCCCGCAGAGGCGAACCGAAACCGTTCGGGCGCAAGGTTCCCGAAAGCCGACACGAAACTGTACGGACAAAGGGGCCGCAGGCACGCCGTAAACCTACCTCCGCATCCCGAAAGACTGTTTTGGATTGGTTTTTGTTGCACCATTCCCGTACCGGAAAGCGCACCGCACCGCTTTGCGAGACAGACAGCAGCACCCGCAACACCTCAAGAAAAACCAGCCTCTTATGACGGAAACAGACGAAAACCTCAAAAGAAACAACCTGTTTTTCAGACAGCTCCTTTTTCTGGCCGTACTGATAGTGATAGGCGTCGTCATGCTTCGGGAACTCTCCTTCATCATCGGTTCGTTCCTGGGAGCCATCACCCTGTATATCGTATTCCGGCCCTGGCAGTACAAACTGACGGACCGTTACCGTTGGCGGCCCTGGCTCGCATCGCTGCTGATGGTCTGCATCGCGCTGCTCGTGCTGGCCGGCCTGCTCTTCGGCGTATTCCGCGTAGTGTCGGCCGAAATCATCAACATCGATTTCAAGAGCCTGCTTTCCGGACTCGACAGCGTGGTGGAAAAAATCAACCGCGAACTGCCATTCAATCTCATCCCGGCGACCTACCTTTCCGATTCGTCGGCCTACCTGACGAAAGCGGCCGGCTCCATCATCAACACCACGTACAGTTTCGTCATCAACATCCTCTTCACCATCATCATCCTCTACTTCATGCTGGCCAATTCGAGAACGCTCGAACGCCGTCTGGGACGGTACAATCCCTTCAAGGGCGAAAGCCGTGACCTGGTGACCAGAGAAATAACCGACATCATTTACAGCAACGCGCTGGGAATACCGATTATCATGCTCGGACAAGGCCTGACGGCGGCACTGGTTTATTGGCTGTTCGGCATCCAGCACATCGCCTTCTGGGCCTTTCTGACCGCCATCGCGGGGCTGATTCCGGTGGTCGGTTCGATTATCGTCAGCGTACCGCTCGGCATTTCCTTCATCATGCAGGGACACCTATGGCAGGGCATCCTGCTGATGCTGTGCGGCATGCTCATCATCGCCAACGTGGACAACCTGATACGCATCTTCCTTAACAAACGAATGACCGACACCCATCCCCTTATCGTCATCTTCGGAGTCTTCATGGGTATCCCCTTGTTCGGCTTCTGGGGAATCATCTTCGGGCCGCTGCTCATTTCGGTCTTCCTGTTGCTCATCAAAATCTATTACCACGAGTTCAAACTCATGACGCCGCAGGAAATCAAGGAGGAACAAATCGACGACATGGCCACGAAAAGCGGCGGACGCAAAAGACTGCGGTTCGGACGCAAACGGTAAAATCCGCTACCTGCCCGGAGGCGGATACGCCGGACACGTCCCGCAATACATGCACGGCGGCGACGCATGATGCGTCGCCGCCGTGCATTCACCCGTTGCGGTAAGTCCTATACCTACTTTATCTGCCGGTAGGTCACCAACCAATAATCGCCGTCATATACGGTACGGCTGACCAGCATGGAGGATGTGGTATAAGTCAGGTTGTCGATGTAATCCTTGTCCTGCCGGTCGCTGTCCCCCAACAGGAGGTACCGTTCGTTCAGGAAATCGTCGAGCTGCGCCGTCTTGTCCCGGCTGACCGTAATGGAAGAAGCCGTCAGCCTGTTGTTGCCGTCGAACTCATACGACTTGAACGAATTCACCGAAGAGACGAGCTCGTAGGTCAGGATGCCGTCCTCCATTCTGTCGGGCAGACCGAGCCGGTTCACCACCTGTTCCTTAGTCATTCCCCAGGTCAGATTAGCCATGGGCTCGTCGTATAAATCGACCCGTCCTTTGACCGTTACGGATACCGATGCATTATTCGCCGTAATGCGTGTCTGTCCGATGCGCAGGCCCGATATCCGCCCCGCGTCCACGGTAGCGACGAACTCGTTGTCGCTGCGCCAGGCCACGCCGTTCGGATTGCCCGTCACGACATACACGGTCTGCGTATCCCCCGTTCGCATTTCGAGCACGTATCTGTCCAACGTCACGTTGTTGTAACCGTCATCATTCTTGCACCCTGCGAGCAGCGCCGCAAAAAGTGCGACGCATGCCAAACTCATTCTCTTCATACGCTTCGTACGATTGTTATCCTTCCAATATGTTAAAGACGCCGGAGACCGCCCGTTTGTTGCATCCCGACCGGAAAAAACATCTTTCCGCAAATTTACGCAAATTTCACGAACGACGGCACACCCCCTCCCACTGCCGGGAACGACGGAGCCGGAACGCCCGCCGCCGCGAATACGAACCGAGCCGCCCTTCGCGGGCGGCTCGGAACGAAGTCATGTCCCGTATGCCTCTTCGGGCGGCCGGAAGACTATTTGGCGTAACGCTCCTTATGTTTCTCTATCTGTCTCTTCAGCGCATCTATGGCGTTGTCCACCGATTCCTCGAAACTCCTGCTGCGCGCCTCGGCCACCAGGTCGTCGCCGGGAACCTCTATCCGGATAATAGCCACCTTGTTCCCCTTCTCGTTATCCTTGTCGAGTTTCAGCATCACGTCCGCACCCGTCGCACGTTCTATGAAACGGTCGAGCTTCGCCATCTTTGCTTCCACGAATTCGATGAGCTTCCTGTCCGCATCGAACTTAACTGCCTGAATCTGTACGTTCATAACTAATCCTCCCATATTTTAGGGCGCCTGCCCGGCGCCGTTTGTCCCATACTGCCCCGCCACCGGCTGCCGTCACCGGCCCCGGCCCCGCGGATGCGCCTCGTCGTACACCTCCTTCAGCTTCGCAATGCTGTTGTGCGTATAAACCTGCGTGGTGTTCAGGGAGGCGTGTCCCAACAGTTCCTGTATCTCCCGCAGGTCTGCGCCGCCGTTCATCATGTGGGTGGCGAACGTATGCCGCAGCACGTGGGGGCTCCGTTTGCCCTGCACTCCGAGCAGCGTCAGCTGGCGCTTCACGATGCGGTATACCTCGGTTCTCGAAATGCGGGTTCCCTGCTCTGTTAAAAATAAGGCTTTTTCTCCGGATTTGCAAATTCCGTCGCGTTTTATTACGTCCGTATAGGCGACCAACCGGCGCCTCAGTTCGGGCACCACGGGCACCATTCGTTCCCGGTCGCCCTTCCCCGTCACGTGCAGCTCTCTGAAATCCTTCTCGAAATCGGTTCTGTCGATGGCAATCAGCTCCGCGAGCCGCAATCCCGTAGCGTACAAAAAGAGTACCACCAGCGCGTCCCGCATCCCGCGGAAATCGACCGCCTCGTCCATCTCCTCGGACAGCTCCGCCACGAGTGCCGCCATCCGGTTCTCCGGAATGAAGGCGGGGAGCAGTACGGGCGTTTTCAGCGACGATACCTTCCGGAACGGATTCTGCACGACGATTCCCTCGCGCTGCATGTAACGGTAGAACGAACCGCACGCGGAAAGCATCCGGTTGATGCTCGACGGCTTCAGCCCGCTCTCCGAAAGCGCCATAACCCATTCCCGCACGTCGTCGGCCGTCACCAGTGCCGGCTCGAACCGCTCGCCGTCCGTTCCGAGAAAGGCGAGCAGCGAGTCGATGTCGCGCCGGTAGCTTTTCACCGTATTGGGCGAATAGCGCTTTGCGCTTTCAATATAAGTCAGATACGATTCGACGACATTATGGGTCATTGCAGCAAACATTCATGAAGGCGCCGTTTCCGACGCACGTCTCTTTGTATCGGTATAACGGCGGAACGGGACGGATAGTACGACACGGTGCGATTGCATCCGGACTTTTATCGACGAAAAAGATTCCGATGCCTCCGCGCCCTGCGCGATACCCCTGCAAAATATACGGGCAACCTCCCGCACCGCCCTTCCGGAAACGCACCGGGACGCCGCAGTCCGAAACAAGCGGTCGCAGCAACCGACGCCCCGCATCGGAGACGGAGCGGAACGGTACCGCTAAGCCCGCACCGCAGGACGTATTCTGCGGAACCGCAGCCGGATAACGCCCCAGAACGCTTCGCCGAAAATGCCGCTGCTCATCTTGGATACTCCCGCCGTACGGTCCATGAAGACAATCGACACTTCCCGTATCCGGAAGCCGAGGCGCCAGGCCGTATATTTCATTTCTATCTGGAATCCGTATCCCTTCATCCGCACCGCATCCAGGTCGATGGCTTCGAGCACCCCGCGGGAATAACAGACGAATCCCGCCGTCGCATCGCGCACGGGCATGCCCGTGACGGTGCGCACATACGACGAGGCGCAGTAGGACATCAGCAGCCGCGACATGGGCCAGTTCACCACGTTCACCCCCTGCACGTACCGCGACCCCACCACGACATCCGCCCCCTCGACGGCGGCACGGTAAAGCCGGAGCAGGTCGTCGGGATTGTGCGAAAAGTCGCAGTCCATCTCGAATACGTAGTCGTATCCCTGCCGGAGCGCCCACCGGAAGCCGGCGATATAGGCCGTACCCAGACCGAGCTTGCCGGCACGCTCCAGCAAAAAGAGCCTGCCGGGAAATTCCCCCTGCCGGCCGCGCACGATATCGGCCGTCCCGTCGGGCGAGGCGTCGTCTATAACGAGCATGTCGAACCGCTCCGGAAGCGAGAACACCTTGTCAATCATGGCCGATACGTTCTCCCTTTCGAGATATGTAGGTATTATGACGAGTTTGCGCATGAAACAAAAAAAGATATGTCAGTCCCCCTTGCATACAAACTTACGAAAAAAAAAGGAATTCGTCCGGATTAGCGCGGATTTAAGCACGGCGGCGCTGCATTTCGTGCGGTAAATGGAACGGAATTGCTTACCTTTGGGGCTCAGAAAAAGGACGACGGCAAACTGCAATGACTTTCGAGCTGGAACATACGGCGGCGGGAAGCGCCGCCAGAGCCGGACGGTTCACCACCGACCACGGCGTCGTGGAAACCCCCGTCTTCATGCCGGTGGGAACGGCTGCGAGCGTGAAGGGCGTCTTCCATCGCGACCTCGTCCAGGCGGGCGCACGCATCATCCTGGCCAACACCTACCACCTCTATCTGCGTCCCGGCATGGACGTCATCGAGGCGGCCGGCGGCGTCCACCGGTTCTGTACATGGGACCGTCCGATGCTGACCGACAGCGGAGGCTTTCAGGTCTTCTCGCTCGCCCAGTGCCGCAAGCTGACCGACGAAGGGTGCCGTTTCAGCTCCCACATCGACGGTTCGCGGCACCTGTTCACGCCCGAAAGCGTCATCGACACGCAGCGTACCATCGGGGCCGACATCATGATGGCGTTCGACGAATGCCCTCCGGGAGACTCGCCGCGCGACTATGCGGCCAAATCGCTCCGTCTCACGCACCGATGGCTGGAACGCTGCTTCGACCGGTATGCATCCACGTCGCCCAAGTACGGACACGGACAGTCGCTCTTCCCCATCGTCCAGGGCTGCACCTACCCAGACCTGCGGGCCGAATCGGCCCTGTTCGCCCGGCAGTTCGACGCCGACGGCTATGCCATCGGCGGACTCGCCGTGGGAGAGCCGGCACCGGTGATGTACGAGATGATTGAAATAGTGAACGACATACTGCCGCGGGACAAGCCGCGTTATCTTATGGGCGTGGGCACTCCGGTGAACATCCTCGAAGCGATAGACCGCGGCGTGGACATGTTCGATTGCGTGATGCCTACCCGCAACGGGCGCAACGGGATGCTCTTCACCTCGGAGGGCGTCATCAACATCCGCAACCTGAAGTGGCGCGAGGACTTCTCGCCCATCGACCCCGCAGGGCACTGCTTCGTCGACACGCTCTACTCGAAGGCCTACCTGCGCCATCTGGCCGTGTCGGGCGAAATGCTGGCCGCGCAAATCGCCTCGCTGCACAACATCGCCTTCTACATGTGGCTCGTGGACGAAGCGCGGCGGCGGATTCTGGACGGTACGTTCGCGCAGTGGAAACGCGGAATGGTTGTAAAATTGACCGAGAGGTTGTAACTTTGGCTTACCCTGCGGCCGGGAGCCGCTTTTCGACAGGAACATGGCAGACAGGAAAAAGATAAAATTTCCGGGGTTCAAGATACTCGACGGGTACATAACCCGTAAATTTCTCGGCACCTACGTGTTCGCCATCGCGCTCATCATCGTCATCGTCGTCGTGTTCGACGCGGTGGAGAAGATGGACGACTTCATCACCACGAAAGCCTCGCTCAAATCCGTCGCGCTGGACTACTACCTCAACTTCATCCCCTATTTCATCAACCAGTTCAGCGGTCTGTTCACCTTCATCGCCGTCATCTTCTTCACTTCGAAGATGGCCTACCAGACGGAAATCATCGCCATTCTGTCGAGCGGCGTCAGTTTCCGCAGGCTCATGTGGCCCTATTTCCTCTCGGCCATACTCATCACCCTGCTCTCGCTCAGCCTCAACCTGTGGGTGATACCCAGCGCCAATGCGCGGCGGGTGGAGTTCGAGCGGGACCACCTCACCAAGAATGCCTACATCCGCTACGACCGGCACATCTACCGGCAGGTCTATCCCGGAACGTTCGCCTACATACGCGGGTACAACGGCACCACGGAAAAGGCCTCCTACCTCGCCATAGAGAAATACGACGGCAACCGCATGGTGGCCTCGCTCGAAGCCTCGGACGTGAAGTTCGACCCCGACACCAGACACTGGACCGCAACGAAATACATGACGCGCACGTTCGACGAACACAACGTCGAACGCCTCGAAAAGAAGGAGAAACTCGACACGATGATAAACCTCGACGTGCTGGAACTCGGCAAACTGGAAGACATCATCCAGACCATGAGCATCGGCCAGTTGAACCGGTTCATCACGGAACAGAAAGAGAAAGGTTCGGACATGGTCTCGACGTTCGAGGTGGAACGGCAGAACCGCTTCGCCTACCCGATGGCCACGTTCGTACTCACGGTCATCGGCGTTTCGCTCTCCTCGCGCAAGGTGCGCGGCGGGACGGGGCTGCACATCGGCGTAGGTATCGGACTCTGCTTCACCTACATTCTCGTGTGCAGGTTCGCTGCCGAATTCGCCAAGAGCAGCACGTTCTTCTCCCCCATCCTGCTCGTCTGGCTCCCGGACATCTTCTACGCCTTCATCGCCCTTTATCTGTACAAAAAAGCGCCCAAATAACGCTCTTTCCGTGCCGCATGCGCTACTTCATGGCGCAACTCGAAAGTAACAAAATGACAGCGGCGGGGCGTCTTTTGTAATTTTTCGTAGCAGAAAGGACATTTACACATAAAAATGGCTACATTTGCGAAATTAGAAGATTCACAATCCGATAATCGATAATCGACATACGGGTTCTTTAAATTAACCGCATTTTATTATGGACATCACGACCGCCCGGCTTTCGGGCAAAACACGAGAAGAACACGACCTGATAGGCAATATGCAGGTTCCGGAAGAATACTATTTCGGCGTGCAAACGATGCGTGCCATGGAGAACTTCCACATCAGCCGCGTACGGCTGAGTTTTTTCCCGGAAATCATCAAGGCTCTCGCCGATGTGAAGGAAGCCGCCGCCCTGGCCAACCGCGACCTGGGGCTGCTCGATGAAAAGACCGCCCAGGCCATCGTGGACGCATGCCGCCTGGTACGCGACGGCAAGTTCGACGACCAGTTCGTCGTGGACATGGTACAGGGAGGTGCGGGTACCTCGACCAACATGAACGCCAACGAAGTCATCGCCAACGTAGCGCTCGAACTGCTGGGCCACCGGAAAGGCGAATACCGCTACTGCCACCCCAACAACCACGTAAACCTGTCGCAGTCCACCAACGATGCCTATCCCACGGCCATGAAGATAGCGCTCATCCGGAGCATCGCCAAGATGGAAGATTCGCTCAAGCAGCTCGTGGACGCATTCCGCGCCAAAGGCGTAGAATTTGCCGACGTCATCAAGATGGGCCGCACCCAATTGCAGGACGCCGTGCCGATGACGCTGGGCCAGGAATTCGAAGCCTATGCCGCCAACCTGACCGAGGAGATGGAACGTCTGGAACAGAACTACAAGCTGTTCTACGAAATGAACATGGGCGCGACGGCAATCGGTACGGGTATCAACGCCGACCCCGACTATCCGGCCATCTGCGAGAAATACCTGCGCGAAATCACGGGGCTGCCGATGGTAGTGGCCTCCAACATGATTGAGGCGACGAACGACACGGGAGCATTCGTCATGAACTCTTCGGCACTCAAGCGGCTCGCCGTGAAACTCTCCAAGATATGCAACGACCTGCGCCTGCTTTCGTCGGGTCCCCGTTGCGGGCTGAACGAAATCAACCTGCCGCCCCGCCAGCCGGGTTCGTCCATCATGCCGGGCAAGGTCAATCCGGTCATTCCGGAAGTGGTGAACCAGGTGGCATTCCGCGTCATAGGCAACGACCTGACCGTCACGATGGCGGCGGAAGCGGGGCAGCTCGAACTGAACGTCATGGAGCCCATCATCGTACACTGCCTCTTCGAGAGCATCGAAATGCTGGCCAATGCGATGAACACCCTCCGCGAGAAGTGCGTGACGGGCATCACCGCCAACAAGGAAGTATGCCGCAACATGGTATACAACAGCATCGGTCTCGTTACGGCGCTCAACCCCTACCTCGGCTACGAAACTTCGACCATGCTCGCCAAAGAAGCGCTCACCAGCGGCAAGGGTATTTACGACCTCGTTCTCGAACACAAGCTCATGAGTCAGGAGGAGCTGGACAACATCCTGCGTCCGGAGAACATGGTAAAACCGAGGAAATTCCTCAAAAAATAAACATCTTACCGTATGCAACGAAAAGCGGGGAAGTTTCGACTTCCCCGCTTTTTTATCGGTTTTCCGCTCCGGTGCGCCGCGCCAACGGAACTATGTACTGCAAACCGTCCCCGTGTACCGCCGGCAAACAGCGCACCTTAACTGCAAAACAACGACAGGCTAATCCGCCGCACGACGCCCGGCATAGTAAGCCTGTACCCGACGGGCGACATTGTGCCGCAAATTGCCGAAATAGATGTTCAGTTCCTGTACATGGTAGTTCCCTTCGGGAGCTATCGCCTCAATCTCAGGCATGAAACAGGCCGCCGGGTCGAGCCCCTCCACCACAAGCGTATGGTACGTCGTATCGATACGTGCCGAAACGGGAGCGATTCGAGCGACCGTACCGTCCGGATTCAGGAACACGGTACCACGGTTCTCTTCCGGCAGGGAAGGCCGGTCGTCCGTGCGCCAGTTCAGGGGATTGATACAGACACGGTTGCGGCGGAACAGCGACGAAACGGCCGCAGTATCGGCCACGCTGTTGAAACATACCGCCACGCCCGTGTCGAGCGAATCGGCTGCGGGCACCAGAAACCGGGCCCCAGCCAGGTCATCTTCCGTAATTTCGTACCCGACTGCATAGGCCGCCACCAACCGTTCGTACGACCGGGCATCCATTCGTGTCTTGAGCAGTTCGATGATGCATTTGGCCCCCTGGCTGTGCCCCGCCAGGACGAACGGACGGCCGTCGTTGAGCTTTTCGAGGTAATAGTCGAACGCGCGCGCCACATCCTCCATCGCCGTCGCGAACCGTCGCTCGATGACCGAATCCGGCTCGAACCACGACTCCATCGTAATCTGACGATAGTAAGGCGCATAAAACCGGTTCCCGGCAGCGAATACCCGTTCGGCCAGCTTCAGGGGTTCCTGCAGGTTGCCGCGTTGTGTTTCATCGTACACATCCATCAGCCACCGGGCGTTTCCGTCCTCGTCCGTCCAGCCCCAGTTGCAGGTAGGCGCTACATAAAACACATCCGCATTCGTCTCCGTTGGGGCCGCACCGCCCGTGCACCACATCGCGGGATTGCCGTAATCCGGCTTTTCGTTTGCCTTCCCGCTGCGGCAGCTTTCCGCCGCAAGACCAGATGCAGAGGCATGCCAGCAGGCGGACAAATATTCCGCTTTTTATAATGATGTAAAAAAGCGGGACAGCAACATCGCCGCCCCGCTCCGCTTTATGACTTGAAAGGAACTTTATTTCAATTTCGGACCGGCTGCGACGAGCGACTTGCCTTCCGCATTGCCCGTAAATTTCTCGAAGTTCTTGATGAACCTGCCGGCAAGGTCTTCCGCCCTCCTGTTCCACTCGACCGCGTCAGCATAGGTATCGCGCGGGTCGAGAATGGCGGGGTCTACGCCCGGAAGCGCGGTCGGTACCGTGAAGTCGAAATAAGGTATCTGCTTGGTCGGTGTCTTGTCTATCGAACCGTCGAGGATGGCATCGATAATACCGCGGGTATCCTTGATGGAGATACGCTTGCCCGTACCGTTCCAGCCGGTGTTCACGAGGTATGCCTTGGCGCCGGATTTCTCCATGCGTTTCACCAGTTCTTCGCCGTATTTGGTCGGGTGCAGCGAAAGGAACGCTGCGCCGAAGCAGGCCGAGAAGGTCGGAGTCGGTTCTGTGATACCGCGTTCGGTACCGGCGAGCTTGGCGGTGAAGCCCGAAAGGAAATAATATTTCGTCTGTTCCGGAGTCAGTATCGACACGGGCGGCAGTACGCCGAACGCATCGGCCGAAAGGAAGATGACACGCTGTGCGGCCGGCCCCTTCGATACCGGTTTCACGATGTTGTTGATGAAATAAATCGGATAGGAAACACGGGTATTCTCGGTTACGCTCTTGTCGGCGAAATCGATATGGCCGTCCTTGTCCACCGTCACGTTCTCCAGCAGCGCATCGCGTTTGATGGCATTCCAAATGTCCGGTTCGCTCTCCTTGTCGAGGTTGATGACCTTCGCATAGCAGCCGCCTTCGAAGTTGAAGACGCCCTCGTCGTCCCAACCGTGTTCGTCGTCACCGATGAGCAAACGCTTCGGGTCGGTCGAAAGAGTGGTCTTGCCCGTACCGGACAGGCCGAAGAAGACCGCCGTATTCTTGCCCTCCTTGTCGGTATTGGCCGAACAGTGCATCGAAGCGATGCCCTTGAGCGGCAGCAGATAGTTCATGTAGGAGAACATGCCCTTCTTCATCTCGCCGCCGTACCACGTGTTGATGATGACCTGCACTTTCTCGGTGAGGTTGAATACCACGGCCGTTTCGGAATTGAGACCGAGTTCCTTGTAGTTCGTCACCTTGGCCTTCGATGCGTTCATCACCACGAAATCGGGTTCGCCGTAGTTTTCGAGCTCTTCCTCGGTGGGACGGATGAACATGTTCTTCACGAAATGGGCCTGCCAGGCCACCTCCATGATGAAACGTATCTTCAGACGGGTATTCTCGTTGGCGCCGCAGAAGGTATCCATGACGAAAAGCCTCTTTCCGGAGAGCTCTTCCGTAGCTATCCTCTTGACCTCTTTCCAGGTTGCTTCGGTGACCGGTTTGTTGTCGTTTTTGTACTCGTCGCTCGTCCACCAGATGGTATCGCGCGTGGTGTCGTCCATGACGAAGAACTTGTCCTTGGGCGAACGGCCGGTATATTCGCCGGTCATCACGTTCACCGCGCCGGTATCGGTAAGCTGCCCCCGTTCGTAACCGGTGAGAGCCGGATTCATCTCCTCTTCGAAAAGCTGTTCGTAAGACGGATTGTACACAATCTCCGGAGTTCCGGTGATGCCGTACTTGGTCAAATCAATCTTCTTTGCCATAATCTACTGTATGTTATGTGTTTGTATCGCAATCATCCGTTCGCGGACGCATGGGCGGTCTGCAGCGTTCCGCTCCCCTTCCACGGTCATATAACTGTTTTTCGGGAAAATTATTGTTAGCACACTAACAACGGCGCAAAGATATGCAATAATTCCGTCCGCGGTACGAAAAAGCGGTGCGTAACCCGACTTTTTTTAGCGATGCCGGCACTGTACGACCCGCAGACCGCCGGCGTCCGCATACCGAAACCGGCGACCGGCGTATTCCCGCCCACCGTTGTCATTGTCATGGTTTTTTGCTAACTTTCGCACGTTTTTCGCGCTGACCTTCAACGAATAATTACACTCATACGAGCAAGACATGTCCGCATTGTACATCCACATTCCGTTTTGCAAAACACGCTGTAACTATTGCGATTTTTACAAAAGCACATCGTGTGCCAAAACCGAAGCCTATATCGCGGCCCTCGAACGGGAAATGGACTACCGGCGGGACTTCTTCGGGAATACGCCGGTCGAAACGGTTTTCTTCGGCGGCGGCACCCCGTCGCTCCTGCCGCCGGCCGTACTGCAGCGCATCATCGACAAGGCCCGTTCCCTGTGGAACCTGAGCGGCGTCAAGGAAATCACGGCGGAAGTCAATCCCGACGACATCACGGAGCCGTATCTCGACCGGCTCGCCGAGACGGACATCAACAGGCTGAGCTTCGGGGTACAGTCGTTCATCGACCGCGACCTGAAGCTGCTCGGCAGACGGCACACCGCCGGGCAGGCCATCGACGCCATCCGGCTGGCTCAGGCAAAAGGGTTCTCGAACATCTCCTTGGACCTGATATTCGGCATTCCGGGCATGTCGTTGCGCGAATGGGAGAACAACGTATTGCGGGCGGTCATCATGAAGGTGCAGCACATCTCCGCATACTGCCTGACCATCGCCGACAACACCGCGTTCGGAAAGATGCAGGAGGAGGGAACGCTGGCGCCCGCCAGCGACGAAATGTGCGAAAACCAGTTTCTCATCGCCCACCGCATCCTGACCGACAGCGGTTTCTGCCACTACGAAATTTCCAACTATGCCCTGGGCGAGAAACGGCGTTCCATGCACAACTGGGCCTACTGGTGCGGCGGAACCTACCTCGGCCTCGGCCCTTCGGCCCACTCCTACGACGGCAACGAGCGCATATACGGCATCAACGACGTGGACCGATACATCGAACTGGCCGGAACCGACCGGATTTACGGCCGTGAAATCCTTTCGCGCATCGACAAATACAACGAATACGTCATGACTGCCCTGCGGACCGACTACGGCGTTCGCCGCGATGTCCTTTCGGAACGGTTCGGGTTCAAGAGGCTGCTCTATTTCGAATACTGCGCCGGAAAGTTCCTCGAAAACGGAACGATGGTCCGCGACGGCAATGTATACCGAATCCCGCCCGAAAAGCTGATGATATCCAACAGCATCATCAGCGACCTTTTCTACATCGAGGAATAATGCCGCGGGCCGCCCCGTGTCGCAGCGCTTCGGGCGGCATAGAACGAGCGACATCTTTCCCATCCCGCCGGAACCGTCGCTCCCGCCTTTCCGGAAAACGTGCGGCGCGGCACCGCTCCCACTGATAAGCGCCCGTGCACAGGCACGGGATGAATCTTCAAAAACGAACGCATGTTCCCTTACATCGAAACGGAACGGCTGCACCTGCGGCCGTTCGCCGAACAGGATGCGAAAGCCCTGCCGGACATTCTGGGCGCCCCCGAAGTGAATACGTTTCTGCCCATGTTCCCGCTGAAAAATCCGGAAGAAGCCGAGGCGTACCTGCACAGGAAACTCGCTGCGCTGCGTTCCGGCGAATCGCTTTTATACGAGGCCGTCTGCCTGAAAGGCAGCGATGTGCCCGTCGGTTATGTCCACGTAAGCGGCGATGGAAGCCATGATTTGGGGTACGGACTCCGGAAAGCGTTCTGGCACCGGGGCTTGTGTACGGAAGCCTGCCGGCCCGTTATCGACCGGCTTCGGCGAGACGGCCTCCCTTATATCACGGCGACCCACGACGTGAACAATCCGAGAAGCGGGAATGTCATGCAGGCCATAGGCATGAAATACCGTTACTCGTACCGGGAACTCTGGCAGCCCAAAAACATCCCGGTCGTCTTCCGCATGTATCAACTCAATCTCGACGGACAGGAAGAACGGATTTACGACGAATATCGGAATAGATATCCGCATTTCATAGAGGAACTCTGACCTGCCGCAAAACCATCGTCCTCCATTCCTTGCCACACAACGCTTTTCAGGCAGCGGTACGGCAGCCACGAACCGGCAACATCCCGTACCGCATGTTCCCGTCCCCGCAACAGCACGACACACACGATGATTCCGAATACCTCCTCCGGCTACCTGTTCCCGGTGCTCCGGCTAACGGCACACAGGATGCACACAGCCCACAACGACACGACACACGCCAGGGGTTCCGAATACCTCCTCCGACCGCCCATTCCCGGTGCTCCGGCCAACGGCACACTGGATGCACACAGCCCACAACGACACGACACACGCCAGGGGTTCCGAATACCTCCTCCGACCGCCTGTTCCCGGAGCTCCGGCCAAACGGCACACTGGATGCGCACAGCCAACAACTGCACGACACACGCCACGGGTTCCGATTACCTCCTCCGACCGCCTGTTCCCGGTGCTCCGGCCAAGCGGCACACTGGATGCGCGCAGCAAACAACTGCACGACAAACACGACGGTTCCGAATACCTCCTCCGGCTACCTGTTCCCGGTACTCCGACCAACGGCACACTGGATGCGCACAGCAAACAATTGCACGACACACACGACAGTTCCGATTACCTCCTCCGACCGCCTGTTCCCGGTGCTCCGGCCAAACGGCACACTGGATGCGCACAGCAAACAACTGCACGACAAACACGACGGTTCCGGAATACCGGCAGGAACGATTTTCAGTTCCGTCGAGAAAACGCTTCACGGAACGGCATCATTTCCGATTGCACTCTGCCAACGGGTTACTGTCCGGCCGGCGGCCCCTCCTTGCCGCACGATTCCGCAGCCGGCACCCTGCGGCTGCCCGCAGTACAGGAACGAGACGAGGGGTGCGGCAATCTTGCCGTACCCCTCGTCTCAATCGGCCGCGCTTTTCGCACGACCGCTCCTTATCTTATTCCAGCCTGTCGTTCAGCACGGACTTGTAGAGGTCGATGTCGCCGCAACAGGAACCGGCGATAAACGTTGCGGCTGCCTTGTTCTGAGCCTGTGCATACTTGATATAGGTTTCCGCAGGCACCC
The DNA here is from genome assembly GCA_019114205.1 of Candidatus Tidjanibacter gallistercoris. Taxonomy (GTDB): domain Bacteria; phylum Bacteroidota; class Bacteroidia; order Bacteroidales; family Rikenellaceae; genus Tidjanibacter; species Tidjanibacter gallistercoris. The sequence goes on from DXFY01000045.1 coordinate 49,999, forward strand.
GGTACTCGTCGCTTTCGGCAGCCTGCCGCAACAGCAGGTGCGATAGGACGATGTGTCCGGTCATCTCCACAAGCCTGCGGGCATGGAAATCGATTTGTTCGGCATCGCCGCCCGTCACGCGGGCGATGGCCTGCTCGTACTCCTCGCGCATGGCGACGAGCCGGTCGAGCTGGAACTTGAACTCGGCCGGACGCTCGGCAGCCTCGTATGCCTTCATCTGCGCGAGGAACGTGCCGGTCGTCACGTGGCGGATGGCGGCCACCACCTGAAGCTGCGTCGTGCCTTCGTAAATGTTGGTAATGCGGGCGTCGCGGTATATCCGTTCGATAGGGTAGTCCTTCATATAGCCCGAACCGCCGTGTATCTGGATGGCCTCGTAGGCGAGCTGGTTGGCATATTCGCTGGCGAACATCTTGCAAAGCGGCGTATAGGCGTCGGCGAGCTTGTTGTAAGCCTTCATTTCGCTCTTTTCCTCAGCCGTCAGCGGACGGTCCTTGCCTATCTCCGCCCAGCATTTGTAAAGTTCGACGAACCGGGCCGTCTCGTACAGCATCGCACGCGATGCGTACAGTTTCGCCTTCATGTTCGTCAGGATTTCGTAAATAGCCGGGAACTGGATGATGGGCTTGCCGAACTGTTGGCGCTCGTTGGCATACTTCAGCGCCTCGCGGTAGGCGGCTTCGCACAGCCCCGTGCCCTGTGCGCCGATACCCAGACGGGCGGCATTCATCAGGGACATCACATATTTGATAAGGCCGAGCTTGCGGTCGCCGACGAGCTCCGCCGGAGCGTTCGTATAGACGAGCTCGCAGGTAGGCGAACCCTTGATACCCAACTTGTTCTCGATGCGGCGCACCTTCACCCCACCGTCGCGGCGGTCGTACACGAACATCGACAGGCCGCGCCCGTCTTTCGTACCCTCCTCCGAACGGGCCAGCACGAGCGAGATGTCGCCGTCGCCGTTGGTGATGAAACGCTTCACGCCGTTGAGGAGCCATTTTCCGCTGGCCTCATCGTAATGCGCCCTGAGCATCACCGCCTGCAGGTCGGAACCGGCGTCGGGCTCGGTAAGCGCCATGGCGCAGGTAGCCCCGCGCGACACGAGCGGCAAGTATTTCTGCTTGATTTCCTCGCTGGCAAACTCGTTGATGGTCTCGGCGCAGTCCTGCAGGCCCCAAATGTTCTCGAACCCCGCATCGCCGCGCGCCACCATCTCGTTGGCCATTACGAAACAGATGAGCGACATGTTGAGCCCCTCGTACTTGCGGGGCAGGTGAATGCCGCCCAGTCCGGCTTTGCGGATGGCATCGAGGTTGGCCTGCGTGCCGCGGGCATAGACGACATGGTCGTCCACCACCTTCGGCCCCTCCTTGTCCACGTCCTCGGCATTGGCCGCAATCACGTCAGCACAAATACCGCCCGTTATCTCCAGCACGCGGCGGTAGCTGTCCATCGCATCCTCGAAATCCGACGGCGCATAATCGTACACGTCCTTGTCGGCGAAATTCTTCTCGCGCAGTTCCACGATTTTCTTCATCAGCGGATGATTCAGGTGGAACTGCAAATCCTTATTATCTAAAAAAAAGTTTCCCATATGCTCGTTCGCTCCGGCAGGTTTGCGCCCGTGCGGCCACCCTGCGGGACACCCCGCGGCAGCCCGCGCCGTGCCCGCCTATTTGGAATTTTGTTTATAGAACTTTATCATTTTGGGCACGACCTCCGTCGCATTGCCGGTAATCACGTAATCGGCGAATTTGTTGATGGGCGCCTCCGGGTCGGTGTTGATGGCGATTACGATGGAGGACTGGTCCATGCCGGCCGTATGCTGTATCTGCCCGGAAATGCCGCAGGCGATATAGAGTTTCGGGCGCACCGTCACACCGGTCTGCCCCACCTGACGGGCATGGTCGGCGAACCCGGCGTCCACCGCGGCACGCGACGCGCCCACCTCGCCGCCGAGCAGGTCGGCCAGCTCGTACAGCATGGCGAAGTTCTCTTTCGACCCCATCCCGTAGCCGCCGGCCACGATGACCGGAGCGCTTTTGATGTCGATGCCCCGCTCCTCGATATGACGGTCGATGATTTTCACCGCCAGGTCACTGTCTTTCAAATACTTCCTTACATCCACCGTTTTCACCTCCGGATGCTTCGGCTCTTTCAGTTCCACCCGGCGCATCACGCCTTCGCGGACGGTGGCCATCTGCGGCCGGTGGTCGGGATTCACGATGGTAGCGATGATGTTGCCTCCGAAGGCCGGACGTATCTGGTAAAGCAGGTCCGTGTACGACTTGCCGCTCTTGGCATCGGTATAGTCGCCGATGACGAGGCTCGTGCAGTCGGCCGTCAGACCGCTACCCAGCGTCGACGAAACACGCGGGGCGAGGTCGCGTCCGACGGGCGTGGCGCCGAAGAGCGCTATCTGCGGCTTCTCCTCCCCGAAAACGCCGCATACCACCGCCGTGTGCGGCAGGGTACGGTACGGAGCGAGTTCCGCATCGTCCGCCAGCCAGAGCGTATCGGCTCCGTAACGTCCGACGGTCTTGTCCATATCCTTGAGCCCGTGACCGATGGCGAGCGCCTCCAGCTTGCATCCGAGGCGGTCGGCCAGTTCGCGGCCCTTGGTGAGCAGTTCGAGGCTGACGTCCGCCGTCCTGCCTCCTTCCGTTTCTATATATACGAATACGTTGTTCATCTTGCGTTCCTCCTCTATCCGAGCGTATGGCTGGCAATAAGTTCGACCATCAGTGAATCGATATCCCCGTCCGAGGCGGTCAGCCTGCGCGACTCCTTGGCCTGGAATACCACGTTCTCTATCTGTTTTACCTTGGTCGGCGAACCGAGCAGACCGAGCTGTGCGGGGTCGGCGTCGATGTCGCCTACGTTCCATTCGTTGATTTTCAGGTAACTCCTGGCTTCGAGCAACTGCATGTAGTAATCCTCTCCCGACTGCTGGAGTTCGCTGCGCGTGCGGGCATGCTTGTACTTCATCACCCGCTTCGCATTCTGCGGACGGCATTCGGGTGCGGAGCCGTTCACGGTCATGACCATCGGATACGGCGACGAAACGGTCTCCACGCCGTGTTCGAGACGGCGGACGATGACGATTTGCCGGTCGTCAATCGACACGATTCGTTCGGCATAGGTCACCTGCGGCAGTCCGAGTTTCTCGGCCACCTGCGGCCCCACCTGCGCGGTGTCGCCGTCGATGGCCTGACGGCCCGCGACGATGATGTCGGGTTTAATCTCCGCCAGCGCCCGCGAAAGGGCATAAGAAGTGGCGAGGGTATCGGCGCCCGCGAACGCCCTGTCGGTCAGCAGGTATCCGCCGTCGGCGCCGCGATACATCGCATCGCGTATGATATCCGCGGCCCGAACCGGCCCCATCGTCAGGATATATACCGTACTGCCTTCGCACATGTCCTTTATGGTCAGCGCCTGTTCGAGCGCGTTCAGGTCTTCGGGGTTGAAGATTGCCGGCAGGGCGGCACGGTTCACCGTACCGTCGGCCTTCATGGCGTCCTTGCCCACGTTGCGCGTGTCGGGAACCTGCTTGGCGAGTACCACTACTTTCAACTGTTTTCCCATTAGCTTAATTTTATGTTAGTAACCGGAGCCCCAGGGGACGGCGCCCGCATACGGCTCCCATTCATTCGGCTTCCGATGCCGCCGGCCCGACTGCTTCCCCTTCCGGGATGCCCGTCCCGCCGGTTCTTCCGGCAATCCGCTGTATGCCAGGCGTATCGTCTTTCGGCCCGAAAGGAGGAAACACACCGTTCCAAAATAGGGCCGGATGCAAATTTACTGTTTTTTCGCAAGAAAGGCACAGATACGCCGCGTTTTTTCCGGTCGCCGCCGGACGGCACCGCGTCCCGTCCGGAAGACGTTCTGCCGATATGCCGCATACCGCAGTGCCCCGCAGCACGTTATACACGGAAAAGAATCCGCCGCCTTCCCGAAAAAAGGGCGGCTGCCGTTCATATTCCGATTATAATCGTTATATTAGCAAGCTTAAATTCCGGGAATGCGTAAATTCATTGGGGCCATATTCTTCCTGCTGTGTGCGTTCGCTCACGAGGCCGGAGCGCAGTACGACAAACGGTACTTCGTATGGATTGGCCGCGACATGATTATGGACAACCGCTACCGCGAAGCCATCGAAACGCTCAACATCCTGCTGCGGTCGGACCCGGATGCCTACGAAGCCTATTTCTGGCGCGGCATCGCCAAATACAACCTCGACGACCTGCTCGGCGCCGAAGCGGACTTCACCCTGACGCTTTCCAAAAATCCCGTCTATACCAACGCCTACCAGTTCCGTGCGCTCACCCGCTCGCGCATGGGCAATTATGACGACGCCATGAAGGATTTCGCCGAGGCCATCGACCTCCGCCCGGACTATCCGGCCCCCTACTACAGCCGCGGCGTCACCAACATCCTGACGGGACGCTACCGGGAGGCCATCGACGATTTCGACATGTACATGCGTTTCGTCCGGCGCGATGCAGACGCATACGCCAACCGGGGGCTGGCCTACCTCAACCTGAAGGACACCACCGCCGCATACGAGGATTTCGAACGGGCCATCCGCACGAACCGCGAATACCCGCGCGGCTATCTCGAACGCGGCTCGCTCTACATGCAGCAGGAGCGGTACGACGAGGCGCTCGCCGACTTCGACCGGGCGGTAAGCTGCGACACGACCTGCATTCCGGCCTATTTCAGCCGGGCGATGGCCCATTACAGGAAGCACGAGCTTCGGGACGCTCTGGCCGATTTCGACCGCGTACTGGAACTCGACCCCGCAAGTTCGGTCACCTATTTCAACCGGGCCCTCGTCCGCACCGAAACGGGCGACTACAACCGGGCGCTGGAAGACTACGACCGCGTGGCGGCCTACTCCCCCGACAACGTCATCGTATATTACAACCGCGCAGGCCTGCACTTCAAACTCGGCGAGCTGCAAGATGCCCTGGCCGATTACGACCGCGCCATCGAACTGTATCCCGATTTCGCCAACGCCTACCTCGGCAGGGCCTCTGTGAAATACCTGCTGCGCGACAGCGAAGGGGCCGAACGGGACCGCAGCGTCGCCGAACGCAAGATAGCCGAATACCGCGCACGGCTCGAAGGGGGAGGCGAAGTCTCTTTCGCGGATACCTCGCGCCGTTTCGACCGGCTGCTGTCGTTCGATGCGCAGCTTACGGACGGTCCGGCCCGGAGCGCGGCGGCCGCACAGGGAGAACGCATCACGCTGCGCCCCTCCTTCCGATTCACGCTGCGGGCTGCGCACGACACCGCTCCTGCCTACCACCCCGGACAGGACGAAACGGAGGCTTTCCTGGCTTCGACGGGCGACCGTTCCGTAATATTCGACACGGCCGGCAGCGACCTGTCCGCCGACGCGCTGATGGAAAAAGACGAGGCCGTTTCGGCCGCCATCGCTTCCGGCGGCCCGCGCTGGGAGACGTACTTCATGCGCGGCGTGACGCAGTCGCTGCTGAAACAGTACACCAATGCGGTGGACGCACTCTCCGGCGCCATCGCCCTCGCTCCGCGCAATGCGTTCCTGTACATCGCACGCAGCGCGGTACAGGCGGAAATGACCGACTTCATCTCCTCCATGGACAGCGAATATTCGCGCATATCGCTCGAAAGCGACCGTTCGGCACGGATGCGCGACGCGGCACGCACCTACAATTACGACGACGCCATCTCCGACCTGAACAAGGCGGCGAAGCTCTCCCCCCGGCTGCCGCAAATCTACTACAACCGCGGCAACCTGCTGGCGCTTTCGGGGCGCTTCCCCGAAGCGTTCGACGACTATACCCGTGCCATCGCGGAAGACCCGCGCTTCGCGGAAGCCTATTTCAACCGCGGCCTCGTACAGCTCTACATGAAGGATACCCGCAAGGGACTGCTGGACATCAGCAAGGCGGGCGAATTGGGCATCGACGACGCCTACGACCTGCTGCGGCTCTACTCCGTACCGGAACCGGACGACGACAACCGACAAAATCCATAAATTAAATGAAGGAAAAATGACACAGACAATTCAAAGAAAGCTGAACGACTCGGTCGTGGCAAGATGGGGGGCGCTGGTGCTCATCGCGCTGATGATGTTCTTCGCCTACATGTTCGTGGATGTGATATCCCCGATTTCATCGTTATTGGAAACCCAGCGGGGATGGTCGCCTGACGTTTACGGCACGGTCGTGGGTTCGGAGTATTTCCTCAACGTATTCGTGCTGTTCCTGATTTTCGCAGGCATCATCCTCGATAAGATGGGGGTACGCTTCACCGGTCTTCTGTCGGCGGGCGTAATGATAATAGGCGCCGGCATCAAACTGTACGGCATCAGCGACTATTTCGTGAGCGGCGGCTTCGGCTGGGAGTTCTTCAACTCCTTCTGGCCTTCCATGCCCGCCAGCGCGAAGGTGGCCTGCATCGGTTTCGCCATCTTCGGGTGCGGCGCCGAAATGGCGGGCGTGACGGTTTCGCGCGCCATCGCACGCTGGTTCGACGGTAAGGAAATGGCGCTCGCCATGGGTGTCGAAATGGCCATCGCACGCCTCGGCGTGACGGCCGTCTTCTTCCTCTCGCCCCGTCTGGCCGCAATCGCACCCGAAAGCGTCGTGCGCCCGGTAGCGGTCGTAGGCACCCTGCTCTGCATCGGCTTCCTCACCTTCCTCGTCTTCACGTTCATGGACCGGAAACTCGACCGGCAGATGGGCAACATCGAAGAATTAGAAGAAGACAAGTTCAAGGTGAAAGACCTCGGCAACCTCTTCGGCAGCAAGACATTCATGATTGTCGCATTCCTCTGCGTGCTCTACTACTCGGCCATCTTCCCGTTCCAGAAGTTCGCCGTGCCCATGCTCCAAAACACGCTCGCCATCTCCAGCCAGGAGGCATCCGACCTCTTCGCATGGTTCCCCATCGGGGCGATGATACTGACGCCGCTGCTCGGCGCCTTCCTCGACTTCCGGGGCAAGGGGGCCACGATGCTCATCCTCGGCGCCATTCTGATGTGCGCCTGCCACCTTACCTTCGCGCTCGTCCCGCTGACGAAGCCCATCGCCTACATCGCCATCATCCTGCTCGGCGTATCCTTCTCGCTCGTCCCCGCGGCGCTCTGGCCCTCGGTTCCCAAACTCGTGGACGGCAGGTACCTCGGTTCGGGTTATTCGGTCATCTTCTGGATACAGAACCTCGGCCTGTGGGCTTTCCCGCTCATCATCGGCAAAACGCTTCAGGCGACCAATCCCGGCGTATCGGAACAAATACAGGCCGGCGTGGAAGGCGTGACCTACAACTACACGGTGCCGATGCTCGTCTTCGCAAGTCTCGGTGTCCTCGCATTCTTCCTCGGACTGTGGCTCAAACGCCTCGACACGAAGAACCATTACGGCCTCGAACTGCCGAACGTGAAGAAATAACGGAACGGCCCGTAAAACGCGGAAGGGGTTGTATCAAAACGCAGGTTTTTGATACAACCCCTTAAGGTGTATCCGAATTAGCAAAATGCAAGGCATCGAGGGTGACGGCGACAGGAATTTACTTCCGTAAATGACTTAGCCTGAATCCCGAAAATAACGCAGCAGTTCGCAATTATGACACGCCGCCTTTTCTCGTATCCGCCCGGCCGATGAAGCGCACCCTCGCCGGGGGCCGATACGCAACCGTTCCCTGCCCCGGCCGCAGCCTACACTGCTCACAACAGCCGCACCGAATCCTCCCACCGGCACCGTCTCCGCAACTCCGGCCTGCTCATCCTCTCCTGCTTTCCTGCGGCCGCGCCCCACGACGGTATACCGGTACCATCCGTATCGAAAGGCGACATTTCCGCCGCCGGAAGCAAAAAGCGGGGATAGGGCCGACCGCTCGTCTCCTGCCCTGCCCCGACCGCAGCCCGCAAAGTTCCGCGTATCCTGTCCGCATCGGCAGCAACGATGGCAGGCCGAATCGCGGCGACGAGCTTTCCGAAGAACGGACACGCACGATACCGTAACCCGCCCCCGGTTCCGAAAGTTGCCGCACGGAGAGCGGCAGCCGGCCGTTCCGCAGAAGCATACCCGATGTTTCGCTCCGCATTCCGTCGGATGGGCCGGCCGACGCACATCCAGCACCCGCCGCTCAATCATCCGGCCGGTCGGCATGCCGGCCGCAGACCGACAGTACCGAAAAGAACGTTCGGCCGTCGATGTGTCGGCGGCCGAACGCAAAAGGACGAACCGGTTGCCCGGAAGAAAAACAACAGTCTCCTGCCTAACGGCGGCGCCTGCCCCGCGGCTTCGCCTGCGCCGGACGACCGGTCGGAACGGGCCCCATGGGCCGGAAATGCCCCGTACCGAACTCGATGGTTCCGACGAGCTCGAAATCGAGCTGTTTGCGTGCCAGGTCGGCATGTTTCACCCGGATGCGCACGCGGTCGCCGAGCATCAGCGTCCGTCCCGTCCGCTGGCCGCGCAGCGCATAATTCTCTTCATCGAACGCATACGCATCGTCGCAAATATCCCTCGTGGAAACCATTCCCTCGATATGCGTATCGTCGAGCTCCACATAGACGCCCCATTCGGTAACGCCCGAAATCGCCCCGTCGAATTCCTGCCCTATCTTGTCTTCCATAAACTCCACCATCTTGTATTTCACCGAGGCGCGTTCGGCGTCGGCGGCAACCACCTCCATGTCCGAAGAGTGTTCGCACTGCCGGTTGTAGAAGTCCGCGTCGGGCGACTTGCCGCCGGCGAGGTAATGCGCGAGCAGCCGGTGCACCATCATGTCGGGATAGCGCCGGATGGGCGACGTGAAATGCGTATAGTAGGGAAATGCAAGCCCGTAGTGCCCGATGTTGTCGGTGGAATAGTATGCTTTGGCCATCGAACGTATGGCGAGCGTCGAAATGACATTCTCCTCGCTCTTCCCCTTGATTTCCTTGAGCAGCCGGTTGATTTCGCGCGAAATATCCTTTCCTCTGGCGTCCGGCTTGAAATAGTAGCCGAACTTGAGGATGAAATTGCTGAAACGCTCCAGCTTGTCAGGGTCGGGCTTGTCGTGCACGCGGTAAACGAACGTGCGCTCGGCATCGGCCCCCCTGCCGCGCTTGCGGCCCACGAATTCCGCCACCTTGCGGTTGGCCAACAGCATGAACTCCTCGATGAGCTGGTTGGCCTCCTTCTGTACCTTGAAATAGACGCCCGTGGGCTTGCCCTGCCCGTCAAGGGTGAATTTCGCCTCCTCGCGTCCGAAGGAAATCGCACCGTTGCGGAAACGCTCCGCACGCATTTTCTGCGCGAGCATGTTCAGCGTAAGCACCTCCTCCCTGAATTCCCCCTCGCCGGTCTCTATGATGCGCTGCGCCTCCTCGTAGGTAAACCGCCGGTCGGAACGAATCACCGTGCGGCCGAGCCATTCGCCCGTAATGTTCAGTTCGGCATCCATCTCGAATACGGCCGAGAAACAGAGCTTCTCCTCCTCCGGCCGCAGCGAACAGAGGTAATTGGAGAGTTTCTCCGGCAGCATGGGAATAGTACGGTCCACCAGATAGACGGATGTGGCGCGTTCGCGCCCTTCGGCCTCTATCACGCTGTCTTCCTTCACATAGTAGGTAACGTCGGCGATATGTACGCCCACTTCCCACCGGTTCTCCCCTATGGTACGTATCGAGAGCGCATCGTCGAAATCCTTGGCATCGGCCGGGTCGATGGTAAAGGTCGTCACGCCCCGGAAGTCGCGGCGGCGGGCGATTTCTTCGGCGGGTATCGCTTCCGGTATGGCGTCGGCCGCACGCTCCACCTCTTCGGGATACCTGTAAGGCAGATTGAACTCGGCCAGTATGGCGTGCATTTCGGTATCGTTGTCGCCCGCGGGGCCCAGCACATCGACGATTTCACCCGAAGGCGACTTGGTGTCGGCCGGCCACTCCTTTATCCGCACCACGACCTTATCGCCGTCGTGCAGCTCCATCCCTTTGGTATAGACGAAGATGTCGTAGGGCATCTTGCGCGAATCCACTCGCACGAACGCATGGTTGCGCGTCAGTTCCACCCTGCCGACATAGCGTTTGTCCGCCCGTTGAACGATTTCGGTAATCTCTCCTTCGGGGTCGCCGTTGCGCTTGCGGCGGATGACGACCAGCCGCACCACATCGTCCTGCAGGGCATGGTGCGTATTGCGGCCGTCCACATAGACGTCCTTGTCGAAACCTTCCACCTTCACATAGGCCGCACCCGACGGTACGAGGTCTACCACGCCCACATAGGAGGGCATTTGCGAGGTGCTCAGCCTGTACTTGCCGGGGAGCGCCTCGGTCACCCTTCCTTCCTTCACCATGCCGTCCACAATCTCCCTGGTACGGCAGCGGCCCTCCCGGTCGTTTCCGCCGCTGGCCGAAGCAAGATGCTTTATCGTGTACAGCTTGCCGGGGAACGAACGGAACAGCTCCGCTATCACCGCACTGCGGTCGGTTCCCCGTCTCGACGAAGCCCCCTTCGGACTTCCTTCAGTCTTCTTCTTAGACATATCATCATTATTTCTCGGGCCAAAGGTACACATAAAAACCGGTTATCGCCACCGTGCCCGGTCAATCGGCCGGACACTGCGCGTTCGGCAGGCGGCCGGCAGCCCCGCTTCGGTGCCCTCCCGCCAAATCCGGAACGCCGTCCGGTCAAAAAGGCAGAATAATTGCATATCTTTGGTGGAAACGAAAACGGAATCATTCATGAAGGGGAAAAGAGACGGTCGGCTTTCACGAAAAGCACGGATTTTACTGACGGCGGGGATTGTGGCGGCCGTACTGCTGGGGGCATGGTTCGGAGTACAGGCATGGCTGGGGTACAAGGTGACGGAGCTGCTTGAAAGCGCCCCCCTGAACCTCGACGGCAGCGCGTACGTCGCGGACGTGCGGAAGACGCGGGTGGACATGGCCCGCCGCAGCGTTACGCTATACGGCGTGAGCATCCGCACGCAGAAACATTCCCACAACCGCAGGAACGGCCCCGTACCCGTACTCGAAGCCAGCGCCGCACGGATAAGCGCTTCGGGCGTCCATTTTCGCAGGGAACGCGACATCCTTCCGGCCGGTCTGCGCATCCGCAACATCGAAGTGGAATCGCCCGAAATACTGTTCGAAGGTATCCCCGGTTCGGGTTGCGACACGTGCCGGACAGAAACGACGGGCAGGAAGTTGGATGTGGCCATCGACCGCCTCGCGGTAAGGAACGCCACGGTTCATGCGGGCCTGTGGGCAGGGGACGAAAAGAACACCCTTTCGGTCGAGGGGCTCGACCTGACGCTCCGCGGCATAGCGCTGGACGGCACTCCGGCACCGGACACCCTCCGAACGGAACAAACGGCACGGCAGGCAGTAGCGGCTGCACGCCTGTCGGTGCGGAACTGCTCCTACGCATTCAAGAACGGAGCGCTCAAAATAGAGGCGGACACCCTTTCCGCCGACACCGAAACGGGAACGCTGTCGGCCGAACGGCTGGCGCTGCTTCCGCAGTACGACAAGTACCAGTACTCGCTGCGCGTCGGCGACCATACGGACTGGGTACTGCTCGATGTGAAGGACGTCGCAGGAACCGGCGTCCGCTTTCCCTACCTTTCGGGCGAACAGACATTCCGTGCCGACTCGGTCGGGGTGGGCAGCGTGGAGATAGACAGCTACAAGGACCGCAACCAGCCGCAGTCGCCCGCCTTCCGGCAGATGCTCTATACGTCGGTGCAGCGCATCCCCGTGGGCATCGACATCCCCGTTATCGACGCACACAATATCAACATCCGTTATGAAGAGGTATCCAAAGGAGCTTCGGTACCGGGCGTGGTACGGTTCACCGACATGAACGCCCGCGTTACGGGACTCACCAACCGGCCGCGAGAAGAGGCGCAGCAATACCGTATATACGCCGAAGGTTACCTGTTCGGCGGAGCGCCCGTGACGACCGTCCTTTCGCTTCCGGCCGACAGTCTGAACGACCGCTTCTCGCTCCGGGCCGTGGCGGGGCCCATGTCGGCCACGCTGGCCTCGCCCGTCACGGAACCCATCGCCAACGTGCGCATCGTATCGGGCGACATCCATTCGGTACGCGTCGAGCTGTCGGGCAATTCCCTCCGGGCACAGTCGGTGGTGGACATGCGTTACGATGACCTGCAAATCGCCATCCTGCGCAAGAACGACCCCGACCGGGAACGCGAACTGCTCACGACGATAGCCAACGGCATGGTACTCCACCGCAACAATCCGCAGGACGGCAAGCTGCGCATCGGACACGGCGCATTCGAACGCGACCCGCAGAAATCGTTCTGGAACTACCTGTGGAAAACCTCGTTCGCCGGAGTATCGGACATCGTGATGTAACACGTATCCGCGGACGGGAAACAGCAGCAACGGAATACGGAACGGCCGGGGCGGGAACGAATGTTCCCGCCCCGGCTTCATTTGCATGTCCTACGCAAGGTCAGCGTTTCCGTCGCGCCTCCCGCCGCCGTCGCAATTCGGCCTTCAGCATGGTCAGCTCGCGCGCAGTCTGTCCGCCACCGAGGTGTTCTCCTCGGCCCGGCGAATCAGGTACGGCAGCACTTCCCGCACGCCGGCGTAAGGTACGTATTCGACCGCGTTGTACCCCGCGGCAGCCAGGTTGAACGAGATGTGGTCGCCCATGCCGTACAGCTGGGCGGAGAACACCCGCCCGTCGTTTCGTGCGATTCCATGCTCGTCCGGCAGCCGCGCGAGCAGGCAGTTGCTTTGCTCGTTGTGGCTCCCCATGAAAATTTCCATCCGGTCGAGGTGGTGCATCTGGAGCGTCTCACCCCCGACGAACTGCCGGTACAGGGTAGGTTTCAACGCCCAGCCTGTCGGCAGCCGGAGCGCGGCAGCGATGCCGGCGAGCCTCTTGCCGGTCTTCACGATTCCCGGATGCCGCATCATGCCGAAAAGCATGACGGCATTGCGCATCCCGCCGTCGCTTTTGCCGGCGAATGCGGTCGCGGTGTCGTCGAAATCCGACATGGCCGCCCTCCTATTTTTCGCCGAGGAACGGATACCGGAAATCGGTCGGAGGCACGAGCGTCTCCTTGATGGCCCGCGGGTTCGTCCAGCGCAGCAGGTTGAGCGCGCTGCCCGCCTTGTCGTTGGTGCCCGACGCGCGCGAACCGCCGAAAGGCTGCTGCGAGACGACGGCGCCGGTCGGCTTGTCGTTGATGTAGAAATTGCCCGCCGCATAGCGCAACCGCTCCATGGCGGTCACGACGGCCGCACGGTCGCGGGCGAAGACCGAACCGGTCAGGGCATAGGGCGACGATGCGTCGCACAGGTCGAGCGTCTCCCCGTACTTCGCATCGTCGTACACGAAAACGGTAATGACCGGGCCGAACAGTTCCTCCACCATGGTGCGGAACTTCGGGTCGGTCGTCCGGATGACGGTGGGTTCGATGAAGTAACCCACGGACTTGTCGCCCCGACCCCCGAAGACTATTTCGGCATCGGGCGACTGTTTCGCATACTCGATATAGGTCATGATGTTGTCGAACGACGCCTCGTCGATGACGGCGTTCACCAAATTGGTGAAATCGCGCACGTCGCCCATCTTCACCTCGCGCAGCATGTCGCCCACCGCGGTGCGTACTTTCTCCCAGAGCGATTTCGGAATGTAGGCCCGCGATGCGGCGGAACACTTCTGCCCCTGGTATTCGAACGCGCCGCGCACGATGGCCGCAGCCACCTCGTCCGCATCGGCCGACGGATGCACGAAGATGAAGTCCTTGCCGCCGGTCTCGCCGACGATTTTCGGATAGGATTTGTAACCGGACAGGTTGTTGCCGATTTGGCTCCACAGGTAGTTGAACGTGGCCGTCGAACCGGTGAAATGGAATCCGGCCAGGTCGGGACTCGCCGTCACCACCCGTCCCATCATGCTGCCCGTACCGGGCACGAAGTTCACCACGCCGTCGGGCAGGCCCGCTTCGCGGAAAAGCTGCATGACGAGGTAATTGGAGTAGATGGCGGTCGAGGAGGGCTTCCATATCGTCGTGTTGCCCATCAGCACGGGCGACATGTTGAGGTTGGAAGCGATGGCCGTGAAGTTGAACGGCGTGAGGGCGAACACGAATCCTTCGAGCGCACGGTACTCCATGCGGTTGACGACGCCCTGCTCCGACCAGGGCTGGTCGGCATAGATGCCGCCCGCGAAGTAGTTGTTGAAACGCAGGAAATCCACCAGCTCGCACGGGGCGTCGATTTCGGCCTGGAAGGGGTTCTTGCTCTGGCCGAGCATCACCGAGGCATTGACAAGGTAACGGTATTTCGTCGAGATGAGTTCCGCGATGCGCTGCAACACCGAAGCGCGTTCCACCCACGGCATCTCCGACCACTGGCGGTGCGCCTTCATGGCGGCATCTATGGCCATCCGCACCTCTTTTTCGCCGGCCTTGTGATAGGTGGCCAGCACATGGCCGTGTTCGTGCGGCATGACCACTTCCCCGATGTCTCCCGTCCGGACCTCCCGGCCGCCGATGACGAGCGGTATGTCCCATTTTTCGGATGCGAGCCTGTGAAGAGCCTTCTTGAGTTCGGCCTTTTCTTCCGAACCGGGAGCGTATGCCTTCACCGGTTCGTTGGTCGGTTTCTGGAATCTGAATAGCGCGTTGTTCATAACGATATTAGGTTAGAAATTCGGAATTTCTCAAATTTAACCTTTTTTCGGATACGCGGAACACGCAGGCGCCGCTTTTTCCATCCGCCGCCGAAACGACCCTCACTCCGCCGCGCACGGCGGAAAGACGGTGGCCCCGGCCTCTTCGATGACCTTGCGGGCGGCGGCGTAGCCGATATCGAATATCTCCCGCCCCTTGTCGAGCTGCGTATTGCCGTAGGAGGAAAGGCCGTCGGGTTCAATCAGCAGGTCTGCGCTGCGGCGGTCGTGCATGACGTTGCAGTGCGACATCAGGTGGTAGGTGCGCATCAGGATACCGAACACGTTGTGGCGATACTCCCTGTCGGGCACGATTTTACTAAGGTTCACGGCCACCACCCGGCGGCACGTTCCGCGGATGACCGAAACGGGAAGGTTCATCAGCACGCCCCCGTCCACATAGTGGTCGCCGTCTATTTCGATGGGCGTAAAAAGCCCCGGCACGCAGCAGGAGGCCGCCACGCGGGGTGCTATCGCTCCCTCCCGGAAATGGACGCTCCGGCCCGTATCGAGGTCGGTCGCCGTCACCGTCAACGGCAGAGCGAGCTCCTCGATGCGCTCTGCCGAAAGGGTTTCGCGCAGGAACCCGTAAAAGTTGTCGAGATTCATGAATCCGCCCCGCGAACGGGTGAACCCCGTGAAGCTCCGAAACTCCCGGCTCATGAACAGGTCGAGCACTTCGACGGGCGTCCTGCCGTCGGCAATGAATACTCCCGCCACCGCACCGATGCTCACGCCCGCAATCGTATCCGGCCTGATGCCGTACTCGAACAACGCCTGCAACGCACCCAAATGCGCATAACCCTTCACGAAACCGCCGCTCAGGGCAAACCCCGTTCCGTAACATGCCTCCATACGCAATTCTTTTGAACGACCGTCGTGCAGTCCCGGCAGCAGGTTTCCTCAAAACGCCCCGCGGGACAGCGGCACTAAGATAACGAATAAATCCGGTCCGCCCGCTCCCATATCCTTGTTCTTCCGGCACGGAATGCGTATCTTTCGTGAACGGTTCGTTCCGCGAACCGCCGCACGAAAAAACGACGACACCATGAAAAAATGCTTCTGCTTCCTGCTCACGCTGCTGGCGGGCTGTATCCCGGCAGTTGCACAGGACATTACGGGCGACTGGTACGGTACGCTCGACTTCGGAATGCAGCGCCTCGCGCTGGTATTCCACATCGACCGGGACGGGGAGGCCTTCACTACGGTCATGGACAGTCCCGACCAACATGCCGAAGGACTCGCCACGACCGCGACGACCTTCGACGGGACGACGCTGAAGGTGTCGTCCGCAGCTATAGGAATGACCTATGAAGGCCGCCTCGCAGCCGATTCCTTACAGGGTACGTTCCGGCAAGGCGGCCTCGCCATGCCCCTGACCTTCACGCGCCGACAGCCCGAACGCCGCAGGCCGCAGCTGCCGCAGCCCCCCTTCCCCTACATCTCCGAAGAGGTAACGTTCCCCAACCCTTCCGCAGGCATCGCACTGGCCGGGACGCTGACGGTTCCCGAAGGCGAAGGGCCTTTCCCCGCCGCGGTGCTGATAACCGGTTCGGGAGCACAGAACCGCGACGAGGAACTGTTCGGCCACAAACCCTTCTTCGTTCTGGCCGACTACCTGACGCGCCACGGCATCGCCGTGCTGCGCTACGACGACCGCGGCACGGCCTCCTCGGAAGGCGATTATGCCGCGGCTTCCATTCAGGATTTCGCATCCGATGCCGCGAGCGCCCTGGCATGGCTCCGGACACGCCCCGAAATCGACGCCTCCGCAGCAGGCTTCATCGGACACAGCGAAGGCGGTATCATCGCCTACATGCTCGCCGCCGGGGACAACGGCGCTGCATTCATCGTCTCGATGGCGGGGCCGGCAGTCGCAGGGTCGGAATTCATGCGCGTGCAGCGCCGCCTCATCGCCGAACGGACGGGACTTCCCGAAGCGGCATTCCGCCAAAACGAACAGTTGGTGGAATCCATGACGGAAATAACGGACCGATACTCCTACGACTACATCGAAAGCCACCTCGACTCGCTCGCGGCGACCATGCTCCCGAACTTCGTGCGCGACGACCCGCATGCCGCCGAGCAGATAAAAGCGGGGCTGCTGCAATCGGCCTCGCCCGAAATGGTGTCGCTGCTCCGCTACGACCCTACCGACGACCTCGCCCGCATCGCCTGCCCCGTACTCGCTCTGGTAGGTACCAGGGACGTGCAGGTACCGCCCTCGGTGGTCGAAGCCCCGCTGCGCGAGCGCATCAATCCCGCGGCCGAGCTGACGGTGCACGTCTATCCGGAACTCAACCACCTGTTCCAGCATGCCGAGACGGGATTGCCGACCGAATACGCAGTCATCGAGGAAACCATCGCACCCGAAGTGCTCGCCGACATCGCGACATGGATAAAGAAAGTCACGAGCCGTCCCTGACGGCCTCCGGAACCGCGCGACGGGAAATACCGGAACTTCGATATACCCCGTAAACGCGGCGCCGGGCGGGAAAGCAGCGCAACATGCACCCGTATGCCGGACAGAAATTCGGAACGCATGCGGTTCGGATAAAAGCATCCGCCGGAGCGCCTCCCCTGAAAGGAGTTCCCTCCGGCGGATGCCGCATCGACGACCGGCCGACTATCGTTCCGGCCTGTATTCCGCCACAATCATGTCCCGTTCGCTGAAGAAACATGCCGCCTCGATGCGGGCGTTTTCCGCACTGTCGGACGCATGAACCGCATTGCGCGTGACGTCCTCGCCGTACATCCTGCGCAGGGTGCCTTCCTCCGCCTGCGCAGGGTCGGTATTTCCCGCAAGCCGGCGCAGCTCCGCAACGGCATCTTCCCGTTCCAGCACCGCCACCACGCTGGGGCCCGACGTCATGAAATCCACCAACCGCCCGAAAAACTCCCTGCCGCGATGTACGGCATAAAACTTCTCTGCATCGTTGCGGCTCATGCAGACGAGCCGCAGGGCGACAATCCGGAAGCCGTCCCGCAAAAAGGCATCGATTATCTTACCGGCAGCGCCCGCCGCCACGGCATTGGGCTTGATGACGGTGCATGTTCTCTCTTCCATAAGGCAATCGTTTCCGCGGCCCGCACATGCCGGCCGTTGCCGGAACATCCCGCAAAAACCGTTCCCTGCATTCCGAGCCCGGACAGACGGGCCGACACCCTGCAACGTATCCGACCGCCCGGCCGCATGCATTCCGCGAAGTGCACCGTCAGGCGACAGAACCGCCTGGGCGGAAACGTACCGCCGAAACCGCCGCCACGGTCACTCCTCCCCGGCGGGACGGGCCGTCGTATAGGCTTCCCATTTATCGAGCACGGCCCGGAAATCGGCCGGCAGGTCGCTGTCGAACTCCATGCGCCGGCCGGTGGAAGGGTGGTCGAAGCCGAGGCTCCGGGCATGCAGGGCATGCCGCGGCATGGCGGCGAAACAGTTGTCGATGAACTGTTTGTATTTGGCAAACGTCGTCCCCTTCAGGATACGGTCGCCGCCGTACCGTTCGTCGTTGAAAAGGGGATGTCCGATATACTCCATGTGAACGCGTATCTGGTGGGTACGGCCCGTTTCGAGGCGGCACTCCACGAGCGTTACGTACCCGTAGCGCTTCAGCACCCGGTAATGGGTCACGGCATGCTTGCCGTCGCTGCCGTCGGGGAAGACGGCCATCCGGAGCCGGTCGCGCACGCTGCGGCCGATGTTGCCCGTCACGGTACCTTCGTCCTCGTCGAAGTTTCCCCATACGAGGGCCACATACCGGCGCGAGACGGTATGCTCGAAAAACTGCCGTGCAAGGCGGGCATGCGCCCGCTCGTTCTTGGCCACCACCAGCAGCCCGGAAGTATTCTTGTCGATACGGTGCACCAGACCGGCACGCATGTCCCCCTCCTGAAACAGGGGCAGGTCTTTCAGATGCCACGTGAGGGCATTCACGAGCGTCCCGCTGTAATTACCGTGTCCGGGATGCACCACGAGCCCGGCGGGTTTGTCGAGCACAATCAGGTCGTCGTCTTCGTAACGGATGTCGAGCGGAATCTCTTCGGGAACGATTTCGATTTCGCGTTTCGGATAAGGCATCACGAGCGAGATGCGGTCGAGCGGCTTCACCCTGTAGCTCGGCTTCACGGGCACGCCGTTCACGAGTACATTCCCTCCGTCCGCAGCAGCCTGTACCCGGCTCCGCGAACAGTTTTCCAGGCGGACGGTCAGGTACTTGTCGATACGCAGCATGGCCTGCCCCCTGTCCACCGTGACGGCGAAATGTTCGTACAGTTCATCCTGCTGGTCTTCCAGCTCTTCCGGCAAACCCTCCTCCGGTCCGTTCCCGTATTCCAGTTCCGCTTCTTCCATTCCGTCATCCGTTTCCGGCCCTGCCGCCGGCCGTTCGTTCATTCAAAAAATTCGCTGCCGTCGTCGTCATGACTGACAGCGCTGCCGTATGCTTCCAGCGATTGCAGGATGGCATCCTCCCGTTCGCGTACCCGGTCTTCCGGCTTCGCATCGCCGTTCTCTATCCGGATAATCCAGTCCAGCTCCTCCTGCAACCCGTCGCCCGAATAGCCGGCGGCGGAAAGGCTGTCGCGCAGGGCGCGTTCGCGAACCGCCACCCGTTCGCCGTACCGGTCCGAAGCAGACACGCCGGACGCCACGGTCAGCGAGTCGAGCGAAAGCCGGACGGACACTTCCGTGCCGAGCGCCACGCGGCGTCCCTGGTCGGGCGACTGGCCGTAAACACGGGCCTGCCGCATGTTCGTCCGGTCGATACCTTCATCCGCAGCGACATCGCCCGCGTTGAGCCCCGCTTCCCACAGCCGGCTCCTGGCCTCCCGCAGCGGCAGGCCCACCACCCGCGGAACGGAAACGAGACCAGCCCCCGGAGCACGTCCTACGGTAAGCACCACGCCGCTGCCCATCCGGGCCTTCACCTGCCTGTCGGCGGCGACCACATCCGTTCCCACCCGCTGTTCGAGGACGTTGTTGGTAGCGATGTCGTCCACATACACGAGCTTCTCGATTTCCAAACCGGCGGTTTCCAGAATATTCTTGGCCTGCCGCAGCGAATAGCCCGCGACATAGGGAACGTCGATGATTTTCTGCTGCGAAGAATTGACCGTCACGTAAATGCGGCGGCCGGGCTTCACCTCGGTACCCGCCGCAGGGCGCTGTTCGAGAATGACGCCCGGCTCGAAAGCCGGCACGTACAGCGAATCGTTCAGCTCTATCCGCAGTTTGTCGCCGCGGGACAGAGCCGTCGCCTCGTCGAGCGTCATGTTCATGAAATCCGGCACGCGGATGTATTTGTTGTGGCGCGTGAAAATGTTCAGCAGCACGTTCGTCACGAACAGCACGATGACGAGCAGGCTCACCGCCAGCACGACATTGCGCACGACGTAGTTGTTCCACACCCTGCGCAGCCGGTTTCCTTCGCTTTTCTTTCGTTCGGTACCCATATTCCTGAACCGCGGTTTGCCGGCAGGCAGCGCCTACCGGACGATTTCGTTATAAAACGTATCCCTTTCGACCGCCCGCAGGCCGGCTGCCGCGGCCATCGCCTGCATCTCCTCCACCGTCAGGCGCGGTTTCTCCTCCGCACCCGCCATGGAGTATATCCGGGTCGAATCGTCTATCGTGCCGTCCATGTCGTCGGCCCCGAAGCCGAGGGCCATTTCGGCCGTCTGCTTCCCGTACATCACCCAATAGGCTTTGATGTGCGGCACGTTGTCGAGATAAATGCGCGACATGGCCAGCGTGCGCATATCCTCCGTCACAGGCACCTCCTCCAGCCCCTCGCCGAGGCGGTTGTTCGACCGGCGGAACTTGAGCGGTATGAAGGCGTCGAAGCCCCCCGTCTCGTCCTGAAGCGTCCGCAGCCGGTCGAGGTGGTCGATGCGCTGGGCCACGGTTTCCACATGCCCGTAAAGCATCGTCGCATTGCTCCGGATACCCAGCCGGTGCGCGGCCCGGTGGAGCGACAGCCACACCTGCGAGCTTCCCTTCTCAGGACATATCCGTGCGCGGAGCTCCTCGTCGAATATTTCGGCGCCGCCGCCCGGAATGGCCTCCATACCGGCTTCCCGCAACAGGCGCAGCCCCTCGTCGTACCCCATGCCCGCCTTGTCCATCATATAGGCCAGCTCGATGGCCGTGAAAGCCTTTACCGCGACCTGCGGCATGATGCGCTTCACCGCCCGTATCATCTCCGCATAGAAATAGATGTCGTGGTCGGGATGCACGCCCCCCACGATATGCACTTCCGTCACCCCGCTGTCGCGGCGCGCACGGACCAGCTCTTCGATTGCTTCGAGCGAAAGATTCCACGCTCCCGGCTCCCCCGCTCCGCGGCGATACGAACAAAAGCGGCAGTTGAAGACGCAGATGTTCGTAGGTTCGATGTGGAAATTCCGGTTGTAATATACCACGTCGCCGCTCTTGCGGCGGCGCACGCCGCAGGCCAGTTCGGCGAGCAGCGACAGCGGCGCATCGCGCCAGAGCGTAGCTGCCTCCTCGCGGGAGATGCGACCGCCCGCGGAGACCCGTGACGCAATCCCGTCGCAAATTCGTTCCTTGTCCGACATATCACTCCAAAAGTATGAAAAAGTAACGTACGTCCCAAACGTGCCGGTATCCGTCAAACATGAACAGCCGCCTTTCGGGCGGCTGTACGTATCTCGTTACCGGTTCGCGGGAAACGGCTATTTGAAGCGGGTTTCGTCCGATACGGTCAGTTTCTTACGGCCTTTGGCACGGCGTGCGGCAAGCACCTTGCGGCCGTTTGCGGTCGCCATCCTCTGACGGAAACCGTGTTTGTTTATCCTCTTACGGCAGGAGGGCTGAAAAGTCCTTTTCATGGCTATCTGTATTTTTTATTTTCGTCCACTCTTTGCGGAGTGCAAAGGTAAATCATTTTTGCGATTTACAAAAGAATTGCGCCAAAATAATCGCCTTCCCGCCACGATGAAGCGCCCCGCCGCCCCTGCCGCGAAGCGGGCCCGAACACCGGCCGTAACGCCGACCGGTCGGGCAGAGGCTCTTCCGCACGGGCCGCCGTATCAACGGGGAAGATAAACCACCTGCTTCGTCTCGAAGAAGGGTTCTTCGAAAAATTCCGAAATATCGAACAGCTCGTATCTGCGTCCGGCAGCGGCGAGTTCCTCTGTCAGGTCGCCCCCCTTCAGCACGAGCATGCCGTCGGGCAGCGTACCCGCCAGGCCGGGCGCTATCTTGTCCCACATCCAGCCCGTCAGCGTCGCCAACTCCGTCACGGCGCGGCTGACCACATAATCGTAAGGGCCTGGAAACGTTTCCGCACGGCCGTTGACGGCTTCCAGATTGCCGAGGCCGAGCTCTGAGGCGATCGCACGCACCACCGTGATTTTCTTGCCGATGGAATCCACGGCGGTGAAATGCGCCGCCGGAAAGAGGATGGCCAGCGGCACGGCAGGGAAACCGCCCCCGGTGCCCACGTCGCACACCCGTGCCCCATCCGCGAAGCGGCACACGCATGCGATGGCGAGCGAATGCAGCACATGTTTCAGGTATAGGCTGTCGAAATCCTTGCGCGACACCACGTTGATGCGGGCATTCCACTCCGCGTACAGACCGTACAGGCGGGCGAAGCGTTCCCGCTGCAGCGGGGAAAGCGTATCCCCGAAATATTTCTCGATAAGTTCCATGACGATTCCTGCTCCGTTTTTTGTGCGGCGGGGCGTGCCGCATCCTGCTTCGCCGTCAGCCGAGGTTGCGCACGATGGCATCGGCTATGCGTTCGCCGTCGAGGGCCGCCGAGACGATGCCGCCCGCATAACCGGCTCCTTCCGCAGCCGGATAGAGTCCGCGCACGGCAGGGTGCATCAGCGTCGCGGGGTCGCGCGGTATCCGCACGGGCGAAGAGGTGCGCGACTCCACGCCCAGCACCTGGGCCTCCCCGGTCAGGAAACCGTGCATGCGGCGTCCGAACACCGAGAACCCTCCGCGCAGCGCATCGTACAGAAATCCCGGCATCCACTCTCCGAACTGCGAAGGCACCGTCCCCGGCACATACGATGTCCGCGGCAGGTCGGCCGACCGCCGCCCCGCGACGAAATCCGTCAGCCGCTGGGCGGGCGCCACCTGTGCACGGCCGCCGGCGCAGCGGGCCGCCCGCTCGAAATCGTGCCGGAACTTCAGTCCGGCCAGTTCGCCCCACGCCCCGCGCAGATACTCGAAATCGGCCAGGCACACTTCGACCACGATACCCGAATTGGCCCACCGCGAGTTGCGTCCCGACGAGGACATGCCGTTCACCACGCTTTGCGAAGGGTCGGTCATGGCCGGAACGATGACGCCGCCCGGACACATGCAGAACGAATAGACTCCCCGGCCGTTCACCTGTGCCGTAAGCGTATAAGCCGCCGCAGGCAGGTATTCGCGCCCGGCACCGTGGTACTGTATCTCGTCGATGAGCGCCTGGGGATGTTCGACGCGGACGCCCATGGCGAACGGTTTGGCCTGCAGCAACACTCCCTGCCGGTGCAGCATCCCGTAAATGTCGTCGGCCGAATGACCCGTGGCGAGCACCACGCTGCGCGCCTCCATCCGCTCGCCGCCGCACGCCACGCCCGCCGCAGCCCCGTCGCGGAGCAGCAGTCCGGTTACGCGGCTGCCGAAGCGCACCTCCCCGCCGCACGCGGTAATCGTCCGGCGGATGGCGGTCATGATGCCGGGCAGCCGGTCGGTACCGATATGCGGATGGGCCTCGTAGAGGATGGACTCGTCGGCCCCGTGGAAAACGAGCGTGCGCAGCACCTTGTTGTAGTCCCCGCGCTTCTTGCTCCGGGTGAACAGCTTGCCGTCCGAGAAGGTTCCGGCGCCGCCCTCTCCGAAGGCATAGTTGGAATCGGGGTCGAGGCGGCCGTTGCGGTTGATTTCCGCCACGTCGCGCCGGCGGGCCGAGACCTCCTTGCCTCGTTCGAGGATGACGGGCCGGTAGCCCGACTCAATAAGCCGCAGCGCACAGAACAGACCGGCGGGTCCTCCGCCCACGATGAGGACTTCCTCCCGGCC
The DNA here is from genome assembly GCA_019114205.1 of Candidatus Tidjanibacter gallistercoris. Taxonomy (GTDB): domain Bacteria; phylum Bacteroidota; class Bacteroidia; order Bacteroidales; family Rikenellaceae; genus Tidjanibacter; species Tidjanibacter gallistercoris. The sequence goes on from DXFY01000045.1 coordinate 73,729, forward strand.
GGAGACATCCGGATAATCGAACGGCACCTCCGCAGCGGGCGCATCGCCGTCGGCATAGAGTTCGAGCGTCAGATTCACCCGCACCGAATGTCCGCGGGCATCCACCGACCGTTTCAGGATGCGCACCAGCGCCACATTCCCCGGCGCCACCCCGGTACGGCGGGCCGCTATCGCGGTATAGGTGTCCGGGTCGGCGGCCTGTTTGGGCGAAAGCATCAGCGTTATCGTATAAGGCATAAGGATTCCACAACTGTTCCGACGCTCCAAAGGTACTCAATTCCGCCGAGATTGCCGCCTCCGGTACCCGATTCGCCGCCGCAAGCCCCCTCTGCTTGAACTTCCCCCGCCCGCGCCGGAGGCGTTTCGCGCTCCGCAGGCACGGTATGTTCGCTGAAAAACATTACTTTTGTTCCCGTATCCGTTCTTGTCATGGAAAACCTTTCATCCGCATACGCATGCCTGCTGGAAGTCTGCGGCCCGTGGGGAACCCTCCTGCTGGTCTGCACCATCCTGCTGTTTTTCATTCAATTCTGGTACTGGGTAGGCTATTACGGACGCATTCCCACCTACCGGAACGCCGCCAGAAGCGATGCCCGTCCGCCGGTCTCGGTCGCGCTGGTGGTGCACGAGCCCGACTACGGGTTCATCGAAGAAGGACTGCCCGCACTGCTGGAGCAGGATTACCGCGATTTCGAAATCGTGGTGACCGACCTGTCGGGCGATGTCGAGTTCGGCGAAGCGCTCGCACTCGTCGCCGAACACAATCCGAAGCTGAACGTCACCCGCATGGTGCGCGACCCGCGCTTTCCCATCAGCGACAAGATGGCGCTCAACGTGGCCATCAAGGCGGCACGGTACGACAACATCCTCCTCACGACGGTGGACAGCCGTCCGGCATCGCGGCAATGGATAGCCCGTATGGCCCGCGGCTTCGCCGACAGCGATATCGTGATAGGTTACTGCGGTATGGAAGGCGGCACACCCGCAGCCGGACGCATCATCCGCACGGACAACGCATGCCGGTCCGTCCGGTGGCTGAGCGCCGCCATGCACGGAAAGCCCTACCGCGGTACGCTGCAAAACATCGGCTTCACGCGGAAGCTGTATTTCGACAACGGCGGTTTCAACTACCTCAACATGAACATCGGCGAAGACGACCTGTTCATCCAGAAGCTGCTGCGGTCGGGCCGCGCGTCCGTAGTCGTATCGTCCAACTCGACGGTGCGGCAGCGGATATGGGGCGGCACGGCATGGTGGTACGCCGACCGATGCATGCGCAGCAACGCATTCCGGTACTATCCCCGACGGGTGAAAACCTTCATCGCCGCGGAACTCTGGAGCCGGGCGCTCTTCTTCGCATGCGTCATCGCCGCCGCACTCCTGCTGCCTCCGGAACTGAAGCTGTTCGCGGCGGGACTGTTCCTGATGCGTTTCGGGCTGGTGCTGTTCGAAATGCGGCGCATCGCACGGCGCCTGTCCGAAAGAGGCATCCTGCGGACGGTTCCGCTTTACGACCTCTGCGCCCCCGCCTTCGAAGCATGGATGGCGTGCGACCGCAAGTTCAGACGTTCACCGGGATTATGGAGATAAGCAACTACATCATACTGACCGACCAGCAGCTCGTCACCCTCGCCCACGACGGCGATGCCGCGGCGTTCGAGACGCTCTTCAACCGCTACCGCGACGGCATCTACAAACTCTACCTGCACCGTACCGGCGGCAAGGGAGACGATGCCGACGACCTGCTGCAGGAAACGTTCATCAAGGTATTCCTGAACCTCGGCAAATACGACACGGCATTCACCTTCGGGCAATGGATATACACCATCGCACGGAACACGTTCATCGACTTCATGCGCAAACAGCGCGACGACCTGCCGATAGACACCTCGCCCGCCGGCGGCGCATCCATCAATCCGCCCTCGCACGAGGCGACGCCCGAAGAACGGGTCATCAACAGTCAGAACGGCACGCAGCTCGAAAACCACCTGGCACGTATGACTCCGCGGTACCGGAAACTCATCGAACTGCGCTTTTTCAAAGAGTATTCCTACGAAGAGATAGCCGCCGAACTCGGCATCCCGCTCGGCACGGTCAAGACCCAAATACACCGCGCACGCACACTGCTCTGCAAACTCATCGTGGCCAGCGACATCCTCTGACCCCGAAGCACACGGTGCCCCTGCATCCGCCGCGGCAGCGGGACTGCGGGCCCGCACCGCCGAACGCTTCCACGACCGGACGACGCCCCGCTACCGGAACCGCAAAGCCGCAGTACGCCTCGCAACCGGCCGTATAGCTTCCTAAACCACGCTCCGTCCGGAGACAGCACCGTATCCACGCATGCTGCCGGGAGTTCCGGGCAGCAGTAAGGAAGCCGTCGCGCAATCCGGAAACGCTGCCGGAACGCTCCGCTGACCGCATTCATTTTGCTTCCCGTCATGCGGTTCCCCGCCGCATGAAGCGGGGCATCCCGTTCATCCGCATCCTGCCGACGGACAGGCCTGCAGAACCGCGACTACACGGACAGGCTCGACCGCTCCATACACCCCTTCGCCCGGTCATCCGCACCACCCGACAAGAAACGGTACCGACCGACCGGCAACATACAGCCGAAAGGAACGACACGGCGAGGGGCAACTTATCCGCTGTTTTCTTCCAAGCAATTCCTCCGCGTTCCGACGATACCGACTTCCATCCAATCGTGCATACCTACCGGCACGTTGCCGAATTTCCTTTCTCCGACCGCACGCTGTTTCCCGACAAGAAACGAGACCTGCCGACCGAACGGAACGACACGGCGAGGGGCAGCGGATAATCCGCTGCCCCTCGTTAATTCCCGATTGTTTCCGGACACCTGGCCCGCACGCTGCCGCACCGGTCAGGCAATGGTCCGGAGCCTACTCCTCCTCGTTGCGGTGGAGCTGTTCCACGTAAATGGCATGAATCTTCTGCTCGCGCTTCACCACCGAAGGTTTGGTGAAATACTGGCGGCGGCGCAGTTCTTTCAGCACGCCGGTCCTTTCGTATTTGCGTTTGAATTTCTTGAGGGCCCTTTCGATGTTCTCGCCCTCTTTGATAGGCATGATAATCATTGTCGTAACTATTAATTCGGTTATTGAAATTCGGTTGTGCGCCCCGCGGGCGTCTTTTGTTTCGCAGCCGGATTCCCGGCAAACGGCCCGTCCGTCAAAGAGGAACGGTGCCGAAATGAAGATACGGGGCCAGTCTTCCGGCCTCTTCGCCTGTCAGCGTATTGTCTTCGACCATATCCTCAATAGTGCTCCAACCTCCTTTCAATTGCCTGTTGCGAAGGATTTTCCGCAGCATCCGCGGTGTGATGTACGGGTGTCCCGCAACAGCGTCCGGAGCCGCAAAGTTAATATCAATTTTCCGAATTGCGCAACTGTCGGCCCAGATTTGTTCCTTCATCCGCTCCCAATTGCGTTCCGTGACCACTCCGGTTTCCAGTACCTGCGCCCTGTCGCAGAAGCCGCCGAGACGTTCCCGGTATGCGAGGACGGCGACTGCGGTCACAGGCCCGATACCGTGCACGGTCACCAGCGCTGCGGAATCGGCACGATTCAGTTCCAGCGGCAGTGCAGGAGCCGCAACGCTGCCGTCCGACGGCTTCTCCGCCTTACCGTCCGGTACCCCGTCGGAAGACGCGATGACGATGTAACGCTCCAACCAGGCGAACATCTCCCTCGACACCGCATAGGAACGGGCGAAATCGGACGGCGTGCGAAAGCCGCCGCAGGCTTCCCGGAAGTTGATGATTGTCCGGGCCTGGCGGGGCGTAAAGCCGAGCCCCACGAATCCCTCCTTGTCGAGCGCATTCGGGTCGAACGGCGCAAGGACGGTTTCGGCATCTGAAGCCGCGTCGGAAACACCCTCCCCGGTGCGCGATACCCCAATCCGCCCGTTTCCCTCCGGCGGTACGGAAGACTGACGGCGCCGCTCCGCCATACGGGGTTCCCGCACCCGCAGCCGATATGCTTCGCCTATGTCGATGTAAGGTTTCAGCGCGGCATACGCCGAATCGGTGACGCCGTAACATGCAGCGAAATCTTCCGGTATGGAGAACACCTTGCCCGCCGTCCGGTACTTGACGATGCCTGCGGCGGTGCGCGGGGCGAAACCCAGCATCCGCAACTCCTCGTATGTCACGGTATTGGGGTCGAACCGGAAAAGCCGCCGGGGCTGCACCGCCGCCGTATCCGCCGCAACGGTTCTGCCGTCCCCTTCCGCAAGCATGTCGCCCAACAGCGGAGCCCCGTCGCCGAACCGCGGCCGAACCGCCTCCGACGCCAACCATACGAGCGCACCGAGCAGCGGAAGCAGCAACAGCACCGCCCTGCGTTCGCGGGCAGAAAATTCCCAGCGCCGCTCCTTCCCGTCCCTTCTATCCTTTCGTTTATCGTTCATTCCACATACAGAAAACCGTCCCGCCGCGATCTGCGACCGGAGGAACACGCCTGAGCGTCATTCGACCGCCGCCCCGTCGCCGCGCAGCAGCCGCCGCCAGGTGCGCGACGGCGAGTCGAGCAACCCGCCGATGCCGTACTCGGCCCACCGTGCATCCACGAGCGCAATCGTAGCCTCGGACGAGGCCACCACGTTCGGGAAACGCGAGGGACAGTCCGCTCCGCTTCCCGGCAGTTTCGCCCTCGCATCGGCCACGAGCGTACCGCCGCAGAAACGGATATCGCGCGAAGCGTCGGTATCGGCCGTCCCCAACCACAGCAACGCATTCCCGTCCAGTCCCCGCGCCGCCGCATCGAACAGCACGGCGAACCGTGCCTCCGGACAGTTTTCCCGGACGAAGGCCGCCGCATCGACCGCGGCTCCGGGCTCGGCGAAAAGCACCGCGACGCCCCACTGCGCATAGAACCGTAAGTCCCATTCCGCAATTCCGCCGGCCGGCCGTACCCTTTCCGGAACATCGAGCAGCGGGACGGGGCCCTGTCCCGCCCCGGTCAGGTCGAGAGCGAGCTTGCCGCCGTAACCGGTCACGGCCGCAGCGTGGTCGAGCACGTCGAGCACACCTTCGCCGCGTATGGCCGCCTTTTCGGGTACCGTCGCCCGCAGCAGGCCGGCGAGCACCTCCGGATTCCGGACATCGGCACCGGCAGGCGCCACGAGCATGTATTTGTTGAACATCATCTGTCCCGCGCCCCACAGCGACGAGACCGCCTGCCGCACGTGCCCCGGATAACGGACGCGCAGGCCGACGACCGCCAGGTTGTGCGCCACCCCCGCCGCGGGCATGTACAGCACTTCCACTCCGGGCTGAAGGGCGAGCCGAATGGGGGCGAGGAATATCTTTTCCGTCGCCTGCGCCATATAATAGTCTTCCTGCACCGGAATGCCCACCACCGTGGCGGGCCACACCGCATCGCGGCGGTGCGTCACCGCAGTGACATGGAAGCGGGGATACAGGTCTTCGAGGGAGTAGAATCCGGTATGGTCGCCGAAGGGTCCCTCCACCGCCTTCTCTTCGGCCGGGTCCACGTATCCTTCTATCACGAAATCGCAGTCGGCCGGGACATAAAGGTCGTTCGTCACGCACTTCACCAGCCGCACGGGCCGCCCGCGCAGGAATCCGGCCAGCAGGTATTCGTCGATACCCTCCGGAACGGGAGCCACCGCCGAATAGGTGCAGGCCGGGTCGCCGCCGAGCGCAACGCTCACGGGCATCCGGCGCCCCGCCCGCCGGTACGCCTCGTAATGTTTCGCACCGGTCTTGTGCATGTGCCAGTGCATGCCCGTGGTGCGTTCGTCGAACACCTGCATGCGGTACATGCCCACATTGACCGCCCCCGTCTCAGGGTCGGCCGTATGCACCATGGGCAGTGTCACGAAACGTCCTCCGTCTGCGGGCCAGCAGCGGAGCACCGGCAGCGCCGCGAGCGACGCATCGCCGCCCGTGCGCACCACCTGCTGACACGCACCGCGGCCGCGCAGCCGTTTCGGAAACCAGCGCGCCGCCTCGCCCAGCAGCGGAAGCGCCCCCATCTTTTCGGCCAGCGTCCCCTTGGGCGACAGGGCCGCACCGAGCAGCCGCTCCATACGAGCGGGTATCTCGTCGAGCGAGCGGGCACCGAGCGCCAGCGCCATGCGCCGCGGCGAGCCGAACAGATTCATGGCCACCGGAAACTCCGTACCCGTCCGCTCGAAGAGCAGCGCCTTGCCCGCATGCTTCACCACCCGGTCGGCTATTTCCGTCATTTCCTCCGCCGGATTCACGCATGCCTTTACCCGCACCAGTTCGCCCTCCCGTTCGAGCAGGTCGATATATTCCCTCAGACCGCCATACATATGTAATAATATTTTTATTTTTACAAAAGTAATCAATTTACCCGATTCGGGGCTAACTTTCGGACGGACATTCCGCCCGGCAAACGACAAACAACCTTATGAAATTCGCATCACTTCTCTGCTTCGCCGTCCTGCTGGTACAGGCATGGGACACCGCTTCGGGACAGACCGTACACGGCACCGTCACCGACCGCACGACCGGAGAACCGGTCGGTTACGCCAATGTCTATATCGAAGATACGGACCGCGGTACGGTAGCCGACGGGCGCGGCATCTACACAATCGAGACTGGCGCCGCCACCCCCGACCATACGCTCAGCTTCAACTGCATCGGTTACGACACCTGCACCGTCCGTCTGCGGGACATCCCGCAGGATGGCACGTTCGATGCCCTCCTCACCCCCGTACCCCAGGACATCGAGGAGGTGACTGTCGTCCCGGTGAAAACCCGCCTCAGGCGGCTGGGCAACAATTTCAAGTCGCCGTTGATGGAGGCGGTACACAGCGACAGCCTGGCGACGGGAGCAGAATTCGGCACGATAATCAAAATCAAGAAAAGAACCTGGCTGGAGGAAGTCCGGATAAACATCCTGCGCTGTTCGTACGACGACCTGGTTCTCCGGCTCAATATCTACGGTCGGGACGATACGGGACAGTTCGTGAACATCCTCCGCCACCCCATCTACGCCTCCGTACCGCGAACCGACGAACCGGCTACCGTGACGATAAGTCTTGCCGACCTCCACATCATGACCGAAGACGACATACTCGTAGCCTACCAATGTATCGACTGCTCTCCTACCGGTGAAATCCGGTTCCCTATCGGCCTCACGGGTGCCCGGAGCCTCGTCCGGCCCCACCAGGGCGCAGCATGGGGGGATACGGAATGGTCGTTCCGCTTTCCCATCAACATCATCGCACGGGTGGAACGGTGACACCCGGCGGCCGAAGCCGTGAGCCGGCTGACGATTCGTCGCCGAAGGCACCGTCTTTTCAAAAAATTTATAACTTTGTAGGTTGAAGCCGTTAAGAATCATCAAGCGACGCAATGTATCAACCTTCATATAAAAGTTATGGCAAATAACACGGAAGAAAAGCTGTTCTCCCAATTCCCGCCGGTGAGCACCGAGCAGTGGGAAGCGGTGATAACGGCCGACCTCAAGGGAGCCGATTACCAGAAAAAACTGGTATGGCGCACGACCGAGGGGTTCAATGTCCGCCCGTACTACCGGGCCGAAGACCTCGAAGGAATCAAGTATTT
>DXFY01000046.1 GCA_019114205.1 Candidatus Tidjanibacter gallistercoris
ATCTATAAATATAAAGATTTCGCCTTTACCGTATCCTGCGCCAATTTCCTGATTCGTCCGGAGTCCCGGTCGCACACCATAAACGGGAGCGCCGTGTGGCGCAAAAGCACGAGCAGTGAGAGGGATTCGTACAATCGGGTCATGTTGGGAGTGAGCTATAACTTCGGCAGGGGACGGGTTTATAACGAAGCCGAAAGGCATATCAGCAACCGTGACGAGGATTCCGGATTGTAGTTGCCTGAAGATTTTGCGGGCCGGTGCAGAAACCGGCGGATTGTGATGGTACCAGCCGGTATTGACATTTCCCACGAGAGCCGCGGGAAGCGGTTTCCCTTTCGTTATTATCGCAGTGACCTGACGGGGAGTCTGAACTGTGCGGCAGTTTATTAATCATTCATGATGCCCCGGTATGACGCTCGTATCATGTTCGGTTACGTTTAGCGGTGGTGCCGATGCGGTTTCCACTTCGCTTGGGGCCGTATGTTTGTCCGGTCTCCGGAAAAATGAAATCCCTGAATCAAACGGATTCAGGGATTTGCTTTTCTTGCTGTGGTGCCACCAGGAATCGAACCGGGGACACAAGGATTTTCAGTCCTTTGCTCTACCATCTGAGCTATGGCACCATCGGGTTATTGCCCTTAAGCGGGTGCAAAGATAAGCAGAAAAATCGATTCTCCAAATGCAGCCGTCAGAATTTTTGGCGGAATGCGCTTTTCGTACCGGAAGACGGTGGTGCGGTGGTTGCCGGTCGTACCGTCGAGCGGTTGCGAAGACGACGGCCGGGCAGCTTCGTATAGCCTGCGCTCCGTAACGTCGCCGGCCGCGGGGGTTCCGTAAGGGAGTACCGCGGCCGGTGCCGAGCCGAAACATGCTTGTTTCCCCGGTATCGTTCCGCCGTGTGGGAAAAGGAGGTCTTTCGGGGGGGTAGATGTCGCGGCCGGTGGGCGGACAGCGGAGCGGAGCTGTTGCAGTGGAACGGCGGCGGCTGTCGTTGGTGCCGTTTTTTGCAATAAGGGCAGCCGGGTATCCGACTGCCCCCGGACGGCTATTTCGAACGCATCGCCCGCAGGGAGTTGAGTACGGCGAGTACCGTGACGCCCACGTCCGCGAAGACCGCTTCCCACATGTTGGCGATGCCGAAGGCTCCCAGCAGCAGCATGGCCACTTTGATGCCGATGGCGAAAACGATGTTCTGCATGACGATTTTCAGCGTGCGGCGGGAAAGGACGACGGCATCGGCTATCCTGAGCGGATTGTCGTCCATCAGGACTACGTCGGCCGCTTCGATGGCGGCATCGCTTCCTGCGGCTCCCATGGCAATTCCCACGTCGGCCCGTTTCAGTACGGGGGCATCGTTGATTCCGTCTCCCACGAAAGCGAGCTTCGCTTTCCCTTCCGACGCCATCAGCGCATCCACGCGCACTACCTTGTCGGCGGGCAGCAGGCCGGCGTATAGTTCGTCTATGCCGAGCCTGCGTGCCACATCTTCGGCCACATCCGCCCGGTCGCCCGTCAGCATGACGGTCTTTTCGATGCCTGCCCGTCTGAGGCGGGCGATGGCTTCGGCCGATTCGGGCTTCACCGTGTCGGAGATGACGATATGTCCCATGTACGTTCCGTCGATGGCCAGGTGGACGATGGTTCCCTTGCAGGTACAGGGTTTCGGTGCGACGCCGGCGCGGTGCATCAGTTTTTCGTTGCCGGCATACACTTCGCGGCCGTCCACCCGTGCACGGATGCCTTCTCCGGCGAGATTTTCCGCATCGGCGACGCGCGACCGGTCGAGGGGCGCGGTGCAGGCACTGCGCAGCGATGCGGCGACCGGGTGGTCGGAGTAGCTTTCGGCCAGTGCGGCCTCTTCCAGAAGGGCCGCTTCGGAGATGATTTCGGGATGAACGGCCGTCACCGTGAAGTTCCCGCGGGTCAGCGTGCCGGTCTTGTCGAAAACGACGGTGCGGACACGGGCCAGCGTTTCGAGCCAGTTGGAGCCCTTGATGAGGATGCCGCGGCGCGAAGCGCCTCCGATTCCTGCGAAGAAGGTGAGCGGGATGGAGACGACGAGGGCGCAGGGGCAGGAGATTACCAGAAAGATGAGCGCCCGGTTGAGCCATACGAGCCACCCGCCTCCGGCGAGGAGGGGCGGTACGACGGCCAGCAGCAGGGCGGCCCCTACGACGACCGGCGTATAGTAGCGGGCGAACCGGGTGATGAATTTTTCGGCCCGCGCCTTGCCCGTGTCGGCATGTTCCACTAAGTCGAGGATGCGGGCTACGGTCGATTCTCCATAGGTGCCCGTCGTCCGTATGCGGAGCATGCCGGTCATGTTGAGGCTGCCGCTGAGTACCGTGTCGCGTGCCGTCACTTCACGCGGCAGGCTTTCACCCGTGAGGGCGGCGGTGTCGAGCGAAGAGGCGCCGCTCAGGACGATTCCGTCGAGCGGAATTTTCTCACCGGGTTTGACGACGATGACGCTGCCTGCGGGAACGGCGTCGGGGGCTACGCGCCGCAGCGCACCGCCATCCACCTCCAGATTGGCATAATCCGGGCGGATGTCCATCAGCGAGGATATGGATTTGCGACTCCGGGCCACGGCCATGTCCTGAAACAGTTCTCCGGTCTGGTAAAACAGCATCACCGCGACCGCTTCGGGATACTCGCCGATGGCGAAGGCGCCGACGGTGGCGACCGACATGAGGAAGTTTTCGTCGAACAGTTCGCCGTGCAGCAGGTTTTTTACCGCACGGAAGACGATGTCGGCACCTATGACGAGATAAGCCGCGGCACAGAAGGCGATGTGCATGCCCTCCGAAGGGGACGGCAGCCAGGAGGCGCCGAGCAGCAGTGCGCTCGCGGCGATACGCACTACCGTGATTTTTTGTTCTTTTTCCATGATTGCCGATTTTCGTTTCTGTCGGCAAAGGTAAGACAGGGGAAGTGCAACCGGGTTGCAAATGTCATTCGTGCCGTTTGTTCCGGCATGCCGCACAGCGCCCTTTCAACAGGTAATCGACCTGCCGCACTTCGAATCCCGCCGGATAGCGGACGGCGGGTATGTGTGTATGGTCCAGACAGAAAGTCTTGTGGCACGCCTCGCAGTAGAAATGGCAGTGCAGTTCCTCCACGCTGCACGCGTGGTCGTTCCGGCACATGCAGTATTTCGTCGAGCCGCTTCCGTCTTCGATGACATGGACCAGGTGGTGCTCGGCGAACAGCGTCAGTGTCCGGAAAAGCGTGGATTTGTCCACGCTGTCCAGCACCTCTTCCAGGTCGTTCATGCTGAAGGTGTCGTGGAAACCGGCCATTGCCTTGCAGACGAGTATCCGCACGGCGGTGGGACGGATGCCGTGAAGAGTCAGTATGTCGTCGAGTTCCGGTTTTCTGTCGTTCATGATTCGGTGTATTCCGTGACAAATTTGGTGAAAAATCCGTTATCTTTTCCTGTCCGCTGCATGTTTTCCGCATTCGACCGAATGCAGGTTTCCGATGTGTGCAGGCTTAGTATATTGATTGTCAGTAGCGTATCTTTTGCGTGCCGGTCGGTAGGTCGGAAGGCTCCCTGCATACGGGAGAAAAAGATGTGCAGACGGGTTCATCGTTATCGAAAAATCGTATATTTGTTGCTGGTTTTTATTAATGTCGGAAAAATGAGAATCGCAATCGCTCAGCTCAATTATACCATCGGGGATTTCGAACGAAACAAATTGAAGATAATCGGCGCCATCGACCGGGCAAGGGCCGACCGGGCCGAGCTGGTGGTTTTCGCCGAGCAGTCGATAAGCGGTACGCCGGCATACGATTTGCTGAACAAGGTGAACTTCCTCGACCGGTGCGAGGATGTCCTCATCGAAATCGCGTCCTGTTGCGACGGAATAGCCGCATTGGTCGGCCTGCCGGTACAGGAGGCGCAGGGGACGGTCAGCGCGGCGGCTTTCATACGGAACCGGAAAATCGAGGGGTATATTACACGAAAGCATGTATTGCAGCGCGACGATGCGACTTTTCTCCGTTCCGGTCGCGGCCGTGAATTCATCAATATCGGCAGCCGCCGCATTGCCGTGGTCGTGGGCGAGGACATCATGCATCCCGAAGAGTTCTCCGGATGTGCGGATGCCCTGATTAACATCGGCTCCAGCCAGTATGCCCGCCAGCGTATCGAGAAGCGTTACGAGTTTTTCGGCGGCATGGCCTATCGGATGGGGACGAACGTGGTGTTCGTCAATCATGTCGGAGCCGCGACGGATGTCGTGTACGACGGTTCGTCGGCGGTGTTCAACGCCGAGGGGAAGCCGCTGGCGCTGCTTGCAGGCTTCGAGGAGGATTACCGTGTGGTAGACCTCGCCGGCGATGCTCCGGTAGAGATACCCTATCAGAACAAGACGCGCAACGTGTATCGGGCCATCAAGCTGGGTCTGGGCGATTTCTTCCGCAAGAACGGCTATACGCGTGCCTGCCTCGGCCTGTCGGGGGGCATCGATTCGGCCGTCGTCGCGGCGCTCGCGGTGGAGGTGCTCGGTGCGGAGAACGTGCGGGTGCTGCTCATGCCTTCGCAGTTTTCGAGCGACCACTCGGTCGAGGACGCCATGCAGATGGTGCGGACGCTTGGCATGCAGTACGACGTGGTGCCGATTACCGACATCTACCGCGGCGTGGTCGGAGCGATGGCGCCCGTTTTCGGTGAACATACTGAGTTCGGGGTGACGGAAGAAAACATCCAGGCGCGCATCAGGGGCGTGCTCCTGATGGCCCTTTCCAATAAGTTCGGCCATATACTGCTCAATACGTCCAACAAGAGCGAGCTGGCACTCGGATGGGGAACGCTGTACGGCGACCATACCGGCATGCTCAGCGTGATAGGCGACGTGTACAAGAGCGAAGTGTTCGATATCGCCCGCTACATCAACCGCGACCGGGAAATCATCCCGGAGAACATTTTGCTCAAGGCTCCTTCGGCCGAACTGCGGCCCGAACAGAAGGATACGGATTATCTGCCGCCCTACGATATTACCGATTCGGTAATATACCGAATGATAGAGGAGGGGCAATCGCGGGAGGAAATCATCAATGCGGGTTTCGATGCGGAAGTGGTACGGAAGATTTATGCCATGATACTGAAGAACGAGCAGAAGAGGCGCCAGTTCTGTCCGACGCTCCGGGTTTCGACCTGCCCGTTCGGCGTGCATCGGGTGATGCCCATAACGAGCAAGTACGGATTCTGACACCGAAAGAGCACTCGACGTGGAAAAGCCGATTGAACACAGGGGCAGGGTGGTGCTGGTCGAAGGGGACCGCATCGACGTCGAGATGACCGTCGAGGGGGCGTGTGCGACATGCCGGGCCGCGAAGGCCTGCGGCATGGGCGAAAGCGAGGATAAGGTGGTGTCGCTGCTGACCGCTTCGGCGGGCATGTACCGGGTGGGGGACGAGGTGATGGTTTCCATCGAGCGCAGGATGGGAATCAAGGCCGCCACCTATGCCTATATCTTCCCGTTCTTCATTATGGTGGCGATGCTGCTGGTCATGTTCGAGGCGGGGTTCTCGGAAACGGTGACCGGGCTCTCTTCGCTGGGAGCGATAGCCGTGTATTATGTGGTACTCGCTTTTTTCCGCCACCGTATCGAGAAGGAAATCGTTTTTAAACTTAGAAAGATATAAATGGGCATATTGGGATATACTATCCTCACGCTATGCGTGCTGGGTGTACTCTGCGCATTCATTCTCTATTTCGTAGCGCAGAAATTCAAGGTGTACGAGGACCCGCGCATCGACCAGGTGGAGAAGATGCTGCCGGGCGCCAACTGCGGCGGATGCGGTTATGCCGGATGCCGGAAGTTCGCGGCGACCGCGGTCGGGGAGGACGACATTTCCGGTCTGTTCTGTCCGGTCGGCGGAGCCGGGACCATGAAGCGTATCGCCGATTTTCTGGGCAAGGCGGCTCCGGAACGGGAACCCATGGTGGCCGTACTGCGGTGCAACGGTTCGCTGGCCAACCGGCCGCGGAACAACGTGTACGACGGTGCCGCATCGTGTGCCGTGGAGGCTGCCCTTTACGCCGGAGAAACGGGATGTTCGTTCGGTTGCCTCGGCAAGGGGGACTGCGTTGCGGTCTGCAATTTCGATGCGTTGCACATGGACCCCGCCACGGGATTGCCGGTCGTGGACCAGGAGAAGTGTACGGCCTGCGGAGCGTGCGTGAAAAAGTGCCCGAAGATGCTTTTCGAGCTGCGCAAAAAGGGGCCGCGAGACCGCCGGGTGTATGTCGCCTGCATGAACAGGGACAAGGGGGGCGTCGCCCGCCGGAACTGTTCGGTCGCCTGCATCGGATGCGGAAAATGCGTCAGGGCCTGTCCGTTCGATGCCATAACGCTGGTGAATAACCTTGCGTATATCGATTTCAACAAATGCCGCCTGTGCCGCAAATGCGTGCCCGAATGCCCGACCGGGGCGATACACGACGCGAACTTCCCGGCCCCGGCCCGGAAACCGGAAGTCGCGGCCGACCTGGCTTCCGTCCGTCCCGCTTCGGCGAACGGGACGGGAAAAACGGGGCCCGGTGCGGCCGGTTCGGAAGCATAGTGCAAAAATCGTAATTCTGTTATCGTATGTTGAAGACTTTTCCGATAGGCGGCATTCATCCGTCCGACAGCAAGATAAGCAGGGATTGCCGTATCGAATCGATGCCGTTGCCCGATACGGTGACGATTCCTCTGTCGCAGCATATCGGCGCTCCGGCCGAAGCGGTGGTTGCGAAGGGGCAGCGCGTGCGCACCGGACAGCTAATCGGCAGGAGTACCGGATTCGTTTCGAGCAATGTCCACTCGTCGGTTACGGGGACGGTCACGGCCGTCGATACGTACCTCGACACTTCGGGGATGCGCCGGCCGGGGATTACGATAAAAGTGGAACCCGACGAATGGGAGGAGGGTATCGACACGAGCGACCGCATCGTCCGCGACTGCGCCCTGTCGCCCGAAGAAATCGTGGCCAAAGTGGCGGCAGCAGGCGTCGTCGGCATGGGCGGGGCGACGTTCCCTACGCACGTGAAGCTCTCCGTTCCGGCCGGGAAAAAAGCGGAATTTCTGATTATCAACGGGGTGGAATGCGAACCTTACCTGACGGACGATTACCGTGTCATGCTCGAAAGGGGAGAGGAACTGCTCGTCGGGGTTCGGATACTCGCCATGGCGCTGGGTGTCGGGCGGACGATGATAGGCATCGAGAACAACAAGCCGGAGGCCATCGCCTCGCTCCGCAGGCTGGCGGCGACGGCGGCTCCGGAAGTGGAAGTGGTTCCGTTGAAGGTGCGCTATCCGCAGGGAAGCGAGAAACACCTCATCGCGGCGCTGACCGGCCGGCAGGTACCCGGAGGCGGGCTTCCTGTCGATGTGGGCGCTATCGTGCAGAACGTGGGAACGGCCCTTGCGGTATACGACGCCGTACAGAAAAACAAACCGTTGATTGAACGTGTGGTTACCGTAACGGGCAAATCGCTTGTCCGGCAGGCGAACCTGTTGGTGCGGATAGGTACGAGCGCTTCGGCGCTGCTGGAATATTGCGGCGGCCTTCCCGCCGATACGGGCAAGGTCATTGCCGGAGGGCCCATGATGGGGCGTGCCGTGGCGAACCTCGATGCTCCCGTGGTGAAGGGGATGTCGGCCCTGCTGGTGATGCCCGAAAGCGAGTCGCGCCGGGCACCGGAACAACTGTGCATCCGGTGCGGGAAGTGCGTGAGCGTCTGTCCGATGGGCCTCGAACCGTACCTGCTCTCGCGGCTCTCGCAGAAATCCGTGTGGGACGAGGCGGAAGCGCACCGCATAACGGACTGCATCGAGTGCGGCTCGTGTTCGTGGCAGTGTCCTTCGTCGCTGCCCCTGCTGGATTTCATCCGGCTCGGAAAGTCGGAGGTCATGAAAATCGTCCGTTCGCGCAAGTCCCGGTGACGGGCCGCGGCGCGTGTTTCCGGACGGGAAACAACCCCGTCCGCGGTTTGTCGGCAGGCCACCGGAAGTCGGACCATATGTCTGTAAACGAAAGAGATATATAAGAGCTATATGGAGAAAACTTTGATTGTTTCACCCTCGCCCCATGTCCACGGGCCGCAAATCACGTCGGGGCTCATGCGCGACGTGGTGCTGGCGCTGCTTCCCGCCCTCGCGGTATCGACCTGGGTGTTCGGCGTCAGCGTACTGCTGGTTACCGTCGTTTCGGTTGCCTGCTGCGTGCTCTTCGAATACCTTATCCAGCGTTTCCTGCTGCGCGGCCCGCTGACGGTCGGCAACTGGTCGGCGGTCGTGACGGGGATGTTGCTGGCCTTCAATCTGCCGTCGTCTATTCCGCTGTGGATGGTGGCTGTGGGAGCGCTCGTGGCGATAGGTGTCGGCAAGATGACCTTCGGCGGTCTCGGCAAGAATCCGTTCAATCCGGCGCTCGTGGGGCGCGTTTTCATGCTCCTCTCCTTTCCGGTGGCGATGACTACCTTCCCGGAAGCGGTCGACGCGGCTACGGGAGCTACGCCCCTGTCCGCCGTGAAAGGTGCGCTGGCGAGCGGAATGACCGTTCCGGAGGCGATGCGGATGTTCAGCTACGGCGACCTGCTCGTCGGCTTCAAAAGCGGTTCCTTCGGCGAGGTTTCAGCGCTCGCTCTGCTGCTCGGCTTCGTCTGGCTGCTCGTGCGCAGGGTGATTACCTGGCGTATTCCGGTCTATGTACTCGGCACGATGGCGCTGTTTACCGGCATCCTCTGGGCGGTGAATCCGGACCAATATATGAGCCCGCTGTTCCATTTGCTGACGGGCGGTGCGCTGCTCGGAGCCATCTTTATGGCGACCGATTACGTCACCTCGCCCATGACCGGCCGCGGCATGCTGCTGTACGGAATCGGCATCGGAGCGATTACGGTGCTGATACGCATCTGGGGGCAGTATCCGGAAGGGATGTCGTTCGCCATCCTCATCATGAACGCTTTCGTGCCGTTGATTGACAAGTATGTGAAACCACGCCGCTTCGGTGCGGCCAAAAGAGCGGAGGCCTGAAGATTATGAAGAGTTCGTTGGTGAATATGGTCGCCGTGCTGCTGGGCATCACGGCGGTGACCTCCTCGGCAGTGGGACTGGTTTACCGGGTGACAGAGGCGCCCATCGCCCGTGCCAAACTGCAAAAGAAGGCGGACGCCCTGTCGCAGGTGTTGCCGGACTTCGACAACACGCCTGCCGACGAGATGCAGCCCGTCGCGACGGACGGCGGTGAAATATACGTTTATACGGCCCGTATGGGCGGCGAGGCGGTAGGGTATGCGGTGGAGAGTTTCGCCGCCGGTTTCAGCGGTACCATCCGCATCATGGTGGGTTTCGAGGCCGACGGCAGCATCCGGAACATACAGGTGCTGGAGCAGACCGAGACGCCGGGACTCGGAGCCAAACTTGCCGAGGAGGGCAATCCGGTGCAGGCGAGTTTCATCGGCCGCATTCCGGCCGAAATGAAGATGTCGGTGCGCAAGGACGGCGGCGATGTCGATGCCATTACCGCTTCGACCATCTCTTCGCGTGCGTATGTGCAGGCCGTGAGCCGTGCCTATACGGCATTCCTCGAAGCGAGCGGGGCCGATGCTTCGGGATGGGACGCTTCGAGCGGGGCGACCTCGGCAGGGCAGCAGGATACCGCATCGGAACAACCGGATTCGGAAAGCGGGGCGACGAATAGCGGCGGGACGGCTTCCGCCAGCACGGAGCGTGCTTCCGGTGTTACCGCCGCATCTTCGGGCAATGCGGATACCGTTACCGGTGCGACGGCTTCGGAAGGCGCGGCGGACGCTGCTGCAACTTCCGGTAATACGGATACTGTTACCAGAGCGACGGTATCGGAAGAGGCGGAGGCGGCGTCGGGCGCTACCGTGAATGCCGGTCGCGGGATGTCGGATAAAGAACAGAAAGGGCAAAGACAATGAAAAAGTTCAATATACTGTTGAAGGGAATTATCCGGGAGAATCCCACCTTCGTGTTGATACTCGGCATGTGTCCCACGCTGGGAACTACCACTTCGGCCATCAACGGGGCCGGCATGGGGATAGCCACCATGTTCGTGCTCATCATGTCGAATGTCGTCATTTCGTTGATAAAGAATTTGATACCCGACAAGGTACGTATTCCGGCATTCATCGTGGTCATCGCGTCGTTCGTGACCGTCATCCAGCTGCTGATGGAAGCCTACGTGCCCTCGCTGTACGAAACCCTCGGCGTGTTCATCCCGCTCATCGTCGTGAACTGCATCATTCTGGGGCGTGCCGAGGCGTTCGCGTCGAAACACAACGTGCTGGATTCTGCGCTTGACGGGCTTGGTATAGGACTCGGCTTTACCCTGTCGCTGACGGTAATCGGTGCGGTGCGGGAAATCCTGGGCAGCGGTTCGATATTCGGTTACAAGTTCATCTCCGGCGACGGCATGATTGCGTTCGTGCTGGCTCCGGGTGCATTCCTCGTGCTGGGCTACCTCATGGTGCTGTTCAACAAGGCCACCGCGAAGCTGCGGTGAGGCCGGAGCGGCTGAACGAACGATGTTAAAAAGATAAAAATCATACGGATGGAATACTTTGCAATCATCATCGGGGCGATATTCGTCAATAATGTCGTGCTGGCGCAGTTCCTGGGAATATGCCCTTTCCTCGGCGTATCGAATAAAGTGAATACTTCGCTCGGCATGGGGGCGGCCGTCGTGTTCGTCATGGCCATCAGCTCCATCGTGGTCTATCTGCTGCAATACTACGTGCTCGTGCCGCTCGGCATCGGATACATGCAGACCATCGTCTTCATTCTCGTCATCGCGGCGCTCGTGCAGATGGTCGAAATCATTCTTAAAAAGATAAGCCCGGCACTTTATCAGGCACTCGGTATTTTCCTGCCGCTCATTACGACCAACTGCGCCGTGCTCGGCGTGGCGATACTGCTCGTGCAGAAGAATTACAACCTGCTCCAGTCGTTTACGTATGCCGTTTCCACCGCCATCGGCTTCGCGCTCGCGCTCGTCGTTTTTTCGGGTATCCGCGAGCGGCTCGAACTCAACGATGTGCCTAAGGCGATGCGCGGCGTACCCGTGGCGCTCGTTACGGCCGGTATCCTCGCCATGGCATTCATGGGGTTCGCCGGTCTGGTGTAGTGTCGCAGGACAATGGTTCGAAATACATGCGACGGCCCCACGGCCGTCGCATGTTCGTTTATGCGGCAGAGGAAAACGTCGGGTCTGCCGACGTGCCTCATGCGAAGAGCCGGCGGCCGTACGGGTGCGTCGTACGGTCGTGTACGGTCATCGGATGTGCGGGGATGGCATTGCGGCAGTGTGTTGCAACGGATATGCGGTACCTCGTCCGGTACCGCAGAGCGGACAAAAGTATGCTGCCGTTTTCTTGCATGTTTTCAATATGATAATATTTTTGGTTTTATATGTAAAATATTTTAATATATTTTGTACGCTGTTCATCAAAAATAATATATAGATTTGCCCCGAAAGAAGAGGAGGGAAAGCGGATGCGGGCGTTCGCCGCATCGGGAACCCGCGTTCGGATGCAGGCATTCCGTATCGGTTCGGAATCGAGGACGGCCGCATGTTTCGCATGAAGAAGCAGCGCTGCGACGGATGCGTAACGCATGCTTTCCGAACCTGGCGAAGGAGCAGAGGCATGAACACGAGCGTGAGAAAGCGGATGGTCCGCCCGACCGGACGGCCGACGGCGCGTCCGATACGCGGCGGCGGATACGTTGCGGCCGGTTATCCGGCCGAGGCGTACAATTATACAGAACCGGGACTCGATTTGAACAGTTATATCATCGGCAACAAACGGCACAACGGCTGCGTATGGGCTACCGATTTGCAAATGACGGGCGAAGGCATTGCCTACGGCGATTTGGTCGTATGCGACAGTTCGCTGCACGGAAGGCCCGGTGCCATCGGGCTTTATCGGGCGGACGGGGCATTTACCTTGCGGCGCGAAGTACGACGCCCGGACGGTCTGGTGCTTGCGGGCCTCGACGAGCGCGTCGCCCCGATAGCGGTCGCTTCGGACCAGGTACTGGAACGTATCGGTATCGTCACCCATGTCGTCAAGAAATTTTCCGTGTATCGGAACAATTACGGTGGTCTGCCGGAAGATGCCGGTCGGTATGTCCGGCAGGGGATGGACTATGCGCGTTACCTGATACCGGAGGGGCACTGGCCCGTTACGTTCTATTTGTGGGCGGCGGGCGAGAGCATGTCGGGCGACGGCATCTCGACGGGCGATTTGCTGCTTGTGGACAATACGGTCGAGGCATACGACGATTCGATACTGGTGTTCGTCGTGGACGGACAGTTCACGCTCAAACGCATCGTCCGTCGCCGGGGTTACAACGAGTTGGTCTCTTCCAATCCCGCCATCCCTCCCATACGTATCGCACAGGGCGCCGAACTGGAACGCTGGGGCGTTCTGACGGGCGTAGTAAAGGAGGTATTCAAACGTGGAAACGACGACGTGGTACGTCCATCTGGACGCCAATAAATTTTACGCATCCTGTATCCGGGCTTTCATGCCCTGGCTGAATGGCTGTCCGGTCGTGGTGCTGAGCAACAACGACGGCTGTTCCATTTGCCAGACTAAGGAGGCGCAGCGGCTCGGAATCGGCATGGGGACGAAACTGTTCGAAGCCCCCTGGCCGCAGGTGCTGCGGGATAACGACGTGGCGGTGTTCTCGACCAATTTTCCGCTGTTCGCCGACATGAGCATCAAGTTCAAAACCGTCCTGAAACGGTATTTTGCGACGCTTGAGGATTATTCGGTGGACGAGGAGTTTTGTGCCGAAAGCGACGTTCCCTGCTCCGTCGCGGAAGAGAAGGCCAGGGCGGCGGTCGCCGACATCGGTCGGGGGCTGCATCTGCCTGTGAGCTGCGGCATCGCCCGTACCAAGACGCTGGCGAAGGTCGCCACGCGGTTCGCAAAGGATTATCCGGGCTATGGAGGCGTATGCGCCATCGTTACCGACGAGCAGCGGTGCAAGGCGCTCCGCCTGCTGCCTGTCGGCGAGGTATGGGGTATCGGCCGCCGGCATGCCGACCGCCTGAAGAAACTGGGTGTGGAGACCGCTTACGATTTCGCGCACGGCATGACGCCCGAATGGGTATTGAAGCACATGACCGTTACGGGGTTGCGTACCTATTTGGAATTGCAGGGTATCCCGCGCCTGGATTTGGAGACGGTACCGCCGCCCAAACAAAGCATCATGGTGTCGCGCAGCTTCGGTCGCAATGTCGGCGATTTGGATGCTCTGACCGATGCTTTGACCTATTACGTGAACATGAACGCCGCCAAGCTGCGCCGCCAGCACTCCAAAGCCGCGCGTATCAGCGTTTTCCTTTCGACCAATCCGTTTCGGGAGGACTTGGAACAGGATTTCGCATGGCTTGACGTACCGTTGCCGGTAGCGACGAGTTCCAGCCTTGAAATCGGGGAATACGCCCGTATGGCGCTCCGTGTCGTGTATCGTCCCGGTCTGTGGTACAAGAAGGCCGGAATCATGACTTCGGAGATTGTACGCGAAAATGCCGTTCAGTCCAATTTGTTCGACTGTCGCGACCGGGCGAAGGAAGACCGGCTGATGCGGGCGTGGGATTTCGTGACGGGCAGGTACGGTCGCGAGGCCCTGCATACGGGGCGTCAGGCTCCCGGACAACACGACTGGTGGGTGCGGCAGGAGAAGCTCTCGCCTTGTTGGACGACCCGTCGGGAAGATTTTCCCCGTTGTACGGACTGTCCTCTGCCTTCCGGGGATGGCGGACAGGAAATCGTCTGGGCCGACAGCAACGGATACGGTTCCTTCACGACACGCAGGAGGCACGGTGCTGCCTGAGGCAGTTGCAGCCGGCCGCAATGCAGTGCGGCTTTCAATCTGTTCGCCGCGCGGAAGGGCATCGCACGGCAGAGCCTGAGGGGGAAAGCAGCCGAGCGCTCCCCGCCACGGAGGGAAACCGTTGACGGGGAGTGTTCCCTGCGGCGGAAAGGTACGGGAAGCTGCCCGAAGTGCATTGCCGGAAGTCTGAATGTGCCGACCGCTGCGCGTCGTCTTGCAATTTTTTTGTTTTTTACAAAAAAGATGCTGCCGACGGTAGTTTCGCTTGCGGGGTGAAATGTCATAATCATTTAAGAATATGTCGATTATGTATTGAATCCATACCGGTAATCGTCTCTTTGATACCGAAAGGCCGTTCCGATGCAAAAAGTTCGGAGATTTTTTGGAAAGACGAAAATTCCTGCTATTTTATATTTCTTTGTTTTTTAGTAAGTTTGTGTATAATTTCGGGACATCGATGATGGCGGTACGGGTTTATCCCCCCGAATGTCAGTGCCCCCAACCTGAATATCCGTAATCCGTACTGCCTTTCTTCGGTCCGGCTCGTTCCGGCTCGTTCCGGCTCGTTCCGGCTCGTTCCGGCGCGGTACATGGCCGGTAGACCGGATAGGGCAGCTGTCGGTTTTCCTACGGACAACGTCCGGTTCTTTACGGGAACGGTGTCCCGTTCTGTTCCTTCAGCGACGGCGGCCCGTGTCGGCAGCAGTCCTGTCGGAAAGATGTACCGTGGCATCGGGACTGCGAACCGTCCGGTTCTGCACGCGAGGCAACATCGTTCGCGGTGCCTGTGCGCAAACTCCGGGTAGTGCAATGTTTTGCGTTCGCAGTTCGGAAGCGCAGAGTGGTTTCGGTATCGTTTCCGTGCCGTCAGGCGACGCATCGGTTTGCCGGGTTCCGTCGTTTCGGATACATCTTCCGTATTCGATGGCAGGACGTCCCGGTAGATGAGGCCGCACGTGTACCGTACGGGGAAGGAGTCGCGTGCGGTCGGTCGCGGCGGATTACAGGGAGTGCGGAGCGGGAAGACTGCCGGAAGTTTCGGCAGCACCCATCGGGGGGCTTTTTTCAGAAGAGATAATTCATGTTCAGATAGAGACCGTTCGTACCGTCGCGGCGGTCGAAGGGGATGCCGTATTCGACGGACAGAACGAGGTTGCGGTTCATGACGATTTTGATGCCGAGTCCGGCGCTCATGTGCGGCCTTTCCTCCTCGCCGCTGTATATCGTGCGGCGGAGGTCTTCCGCAATGGTCGGGTCGGCTGCCACCGCACGCATCGCTTCCATGCGGTACGGCGCGGTCACGATGCCCATATCGAAAAAGGGATTGGCGGTAAGATACCATTCCTGTCCGAAGAGCCGGAAATCGAAGAGCCGCAGCCGCAGTTCCGCATTGGCCCATGCCATGCCGTCGCCCACCACGCGGTTGTAGAGGATGCCGCGCAGCGATATGGCGCCGCCGAGGATGTCGGAATTGATTTGTTTGAGAAACAGCGTGGCATAGTTCTGCTGCACATAGAAAGGGGGATTGCCGGCCACCGTCCCCTGCCAGCACAGGCGGTAGGCGAATACGAGGCGTCCGCGGATTACCGGCACGTAGTGGCGGAACGACACGGCCGCTTTCATGTAGCCGTAGCCGCGCCGGTCGATGATGTCGGGAGCGCCGTACAGCAGCAGGTCGGCATACAGGCCGCACGAGGGGTCCGGTTCGTGGTCGCGGGTGTCGTAAACAAGCCCTGCCCGCAGTTCGATGTGGCTGCCCCCGCCGCTTTCGTCCTCGCGTATGAGTCCGTAGCGCCGGTACAGGTCGTAGAGCGTCGTCTCGCCGGCATATCGTTCCACCCGGATGCGCCCCGTGTCGTAATGGAAGAATGCCGCCCCCGCCGCCCAGCCGAGGGGCCCGGCGATGCGCCCCTGCAGGTCGCCCATGATGCGGAACAGGTTGCGGTCCACAGCGTAAAATCCGGCGTTCTTCGACCGGAGGTACGGAGCGGAATAGCCGTTGAATCCGTAGAATGCCATCATCGTGTTGGGCAGGTAGCTTGCGCTGGCCGTAAGCCGCAGGCCGTGGAGAAGGTATTCCGAGTCGTAGAACAGGTAGTAGATTCCGGAACCTTTGGTGAAGTAGCAAGCTTCGGCCGTGAACTTGTGCATGTATTTCGGATAGGACGAACCGTCGCCGAACCAGTAGGCGTCGAGAATGGCCCCCAACTGGAATCCCAGGTCGGAACTGTAACTGAGGGCGGGAATCGGCGTGAAACTGAACCCCGTTTTCCGGTAGAGGCTGTCCCGCGACGGGGCGGCGCCGCTCCGGACTGCAGGCGAGGGCATACCGCTATCGGCGGCGCGGACCGTGCCGGAAACCGGCAGGAACAGTATCGTTGCGCATAGCAGTTTGCCCAGCAGTCTGCCCGCTGCCGTCGTTTCCCTCATACGTCAGGTGTTTTGTCGTCCGTAAAATTATTCAAAAATGCGGTGATTCCGACACGGGAACCGAAAGAATCGGCGATTGGCTGCATTGTCGGCGTTTTCCGTTCGCATCGAACGCCCTGTTCCTGCGGGTTCATGCTGCCTTCGTGTCGCCCGCCTTGCAGGTCTTTTTCCCGCGTCCGTCCGGTTTCCGCCGGCACGGGGTGCATCCGGGACGGTTTCGACAGGCTCCCGCTGAAGGCTTCCGATCGGCCTGTCGGCAACGGGCCGCACATCATTTCCCCGCCTGCCGTGCGGTACGCGGGGAACAAAAAGCATCCGATACGTTCGGATATATGATTCCATTTGATATTTTTGCGCGACCGTTCTCCGCAGAGCGGGACGGTACTTTTGGATGAATCGTCGAAGAGGATTGTATATGTCGGGTAACGGGAAGAGCGGGATGTCGGTCCGGCAGTGGCTGCCGCTGATAGGACTGACGCTTTCCGCATTCGTTTTCAATACGTCGGAGTTCATGCCCATCGGTCTGCTGACCGACATTGCCGCCGGTTTGCACGTCACCGAAGCGCGGGCCGGCATGTTGATTTCCGTCTATGCCTGGATGGTGGCGCTGCTGTCGCTGCCGTTGATGTTGCTTTTCGCACGGATGGAATATCGCCGGCTGCTGCTCTGTACGCTGGCGCTGTTCGTAGCGAGCCACCTGCTGTCGGCTGTTGCCGGCAGTTATGGCGTGCTCATGGTCTCGCGCATCGGGGTGGCCTGCTCCCATGCGGTTTTCTGGTCGATAGCCTCTCCGCTGGCGGTACGCATCGTACCTGAAAAACGGCGTTCGCTGGCGTTGAGCATGATAGTGACCGGCACTTCCGTGGCGATGGTGGCGGGCATGCCGTTGGGACGCGTTATCGGTCTTTATGTCGGCTGGCGTACTTCTTTTCTCTGCGTCGCCGTGCTCGCTGCCGTCATCCTGTGTTATTTGCTGGCCGTCTTCCCCAAAGTGCCCGGCGGTAAGCCGTTCTCCGTACACCAGCTCCCGGCGCTGCTGCGAAACCGTGTGTTGGTCGGCATCTATCTGATGGCGCTGCTCGTTCCGACGGCGCACTATACCGTGTACAGCTACATCGAACCTTTTCTCGAACAGGTGGCCGGGCTGCGTGCCGACTGGATTACGCTGACATTGACGGCATTCGGTGCAGCAGGTATTTTCGGCAGCATCCTGTTCGCCCGTTATTACGACCGGCAGCCGTCCCGTTTCATCGGAGCGGTGGTCGTTTGCATCGCCCTCCTGCTTCTGCTGCTCCGCCTTGCAGCGTTCGACCGCTATACGGTAATGGCGCTCTGCGTCGTGTGGGGCGTTGCCGTCACGGCTTTCAACGTGGCTTTCCAGGCGGAAACCATCCGTACCGTTCCGGAACCTGCGGCACCCGTCGCCATGTCTATTTTTTCCGGCATATACAACGTGGGTATCGGCTGCGGCGCGCTGTTCGGCGGGGCGGTCTGTACCTGGCGGTCGGTTGCGGATATCGGTTATGCAGGCGGCGCACTGGCGGTCGCAGCCGTGGCTTTCTGTATGTTCGGTCTGTTGCCCCGGCTGAAAAGACGCATGGCCTGACGCAGCTCCGGCTGCCTCCCTGCCGCGTGCGGCACCGTTTATGCGGAGGGATAGGAGGTTCGCGGACGTTCCGGAGCGCTGCTGCGGCGACAGTCCGCCTGCCGAATGAATGGTCGTGAAAAGAGGGCTGCGCGTTCCGGAATCCCGCGAATTTCATTAATTTTGAAAATCGTGCGTCTTAAGGGATATATTCTGTGTGCGGTATGGTGCGCCGTGCTGTTCGTGCTGCCGGCCCTGGCATCGGGCCGACCGGCGGATATCGTACCCGAACGGCCGGCGGCGGGACGCGACAGCAGCAAGTCTTCCCGCGGCGGCTGGCGTCGCCCGGACAGCCTGACGCCCGATTCGGTACTCGTGTCGGCCGGTATATGCGATTCGGCACTGACCGTTTGCGATTTTTCGCTGGCGGCCATGCATCCCGATTCCCTCGATATAGGTGTTTGGGTGGTACCCGGCAGGGATTCGCTGACGCAGGAGGAGCGTACGCAGCGGTTTTACGATACGCTTCAGGTGCGTGCCGACCGCAGCGGTTTCTGGAAATTCATCCACGGGCTGCTTGTCGTACCGCACGGCGGCACTTCGCAGCTGAAACCCGAAATAGTCGATGAAGCGACCGTGTACGGCGTCTATAACGGCAAGCGCATCGATTCCATCGAGTTCGTGCGCAAGCCCGTTTTCGACCCCGCACGCAGCTATCTCGAAAAGGGGGCGAACGCCGTGCATGTCACTACGGGAGTGCATGCCATCAAGCGTGACCTGCTTTTCAGGGAGGGAGAGGCGTTCGATGCGGATGCGGTGGTACGCTACAAACAGTTGCTGCGTTCGCGGGAATATATCGCCGATGCCGCCATCGAAGTGCTGCCCGTTCCGGACGACCCGGATGCGGTCATCGTGCGGGTTATCACGCGCGACAGTTGGAGTATCAGCGCCGACGGTTCGATACGCGGCTTGACCGGACAGGTGAAAGGAGAACTGTACGATGCCAACTTTCTCGGAACGGGCGACCGGCTGAGCTACCAGTTGAGTCTCGATTGGCGCAAGAAGAAGTACGAAGGCAGCATGTTCCGGTATTACATCCCGAACCTGTTCGGCACCTTTTACGAGGCGACGCTCCAGGGCGGTCGTTCCTTTACCGAACGGTATTACGGAGCGACGCTGAACAAGAATTTCATCCAGCCTTCCGATTACGGAATCGGCGCGGTTTTCGAGAATGTCCGCAATGCCATGTACGTGCGTTACGAAACTGCGACAGATACGGTCGCGGCCTCTTACATGCTGCATTACAATAATGTGGACCTGTGGGGCGGACAGTCGTGGTATCTGCCCGACATAGGGAGCAGCGTTTATGCCACGGCACGTTTCGAAAACGTGCGCTACCTGAGTCCGCCGACGCTTTACGAGGTCGAAGACCCGCCGCGGAATCCGGACGAACTGCCCGTCGGGCCGGGGTTGAATCCCTATTTCTACGACCGGAGCCTTACGCTGGCGGCCTTCGGATTTTACAACGAACGCTTTCTGACCACGAGTCTTATTTACGGCTACGGTTACGACGAGTACATTGCTACGGGATACCGTGCCGAGGCGACGTTCGGATACATGCATTCGGACTATCAGCCGGGATGGTACGGCGGCGTGTCGCTGCGTTCGGGCGGATTCACGCCCATAGGATATTTCATGGGCGACATGTCGGTCGGCACGTTTTACAGTTTCCGGCAACGGCGGCCGTTTCAGTCGGCACTCAACCTCCGTCTCAACTATTTCACCAATATGTTGGGACGCCGGAAATTCAAACTGAGACAGTTCGTTTCGCTGAATTACCTGAACGGATGGAACCGCTCCGACGGATTTTACGAAGCGGTGTGGTTTACTCCCGCGAGCGGTCCGCGGGCCATGCACGACAGTCCCCTGGGACGGAACAGACTGGTGGTGAGTGCCGAGTCGGTGGTATTCACACCGTGGCAGCCGCTCGGATTCCGTATCGCATTGTACGGCTTCGGCGATGTCGGATTCCTCGGATACGACCGGAACGTGTTCCGCAACGCCTGCTATGCTACCGTCGGAGCAGGTATCCGTCTGAAAAACGAAATGCTCGTTTTCGGTACGATACAGTTGAGTATCTTCGTCAATTTCGGCAAGCACGGCCCCATGAGCAACGAATGGATACAGCTCACCAGCGAACAGCGCATGCAGACCCTGCGCTACATACCGACTCGACCGGAGGTTGTGCCTTTCCAGTAGCGACGGTTCTCCTTTCGGGTGCTGGCGCAGGGCCGGGGCCCGGCATTAGGGCGGCGGGCGGTGCGGAGCATGGGCGGCAAAGGATACGGGGGACGAGGCATGCTGCCTCGTCCCCCGTCCTGTATCGTCCGTCTGTTCCGAATTAAAGGAGTGCGTCGATTTTCGCCTTGATGGCGTCTTTGGAGGCTGCGCCGACGAGCTTGTCGTTCATCTGGCCGCCGGGTTTGATGAATACCACGAGCGGAATGTTCCTTACCGAGAATTTCATGGCGAGGTCGTTGTTCTGGTCCACGTCGCATTTGCCGATGACTACTTTGCCTTCGTACTCTTCGGCGAGTTCTTCGATAATGGGAGTCAGCGAACGGCACGGACCGCACCATTCTGCCCAGAAGTCGATAACGAAAGGTTTGCCGGATGCTACGAGTTCTTCATACGCAGCGGAATCGATGGTTTTTGCCATAACTGTAATCTTTTAGTTGATGTCCTTGTTTTATGTCGCTAATGTAACGATTTATGCTATCGAATAGTTTATCTGGTTGTTTTCGAGGTAGCTGACGAGTTCCTGGGTGAGCGCTACCTTGTACTTCCGCGAAAAGAATGCCACGGATACTCCTTCGCGCGGGTCGATGACTTTTACCCGCAGGTTGATTTTCCCTTTGGTCGTCGCAATGCGTTCCGACAGTTCCGCGGTCATGTCGGAGTTGATGTCGTTGATGAGCAGGTTGATGGTCAGTTCGCTCAAGGAGTCGAGCACATCGCCGAGCATTTGCATCGAGGTGATTTTCGCTTCGTATTCGTCCTTATTGTAGAGTCGCGGTCGGACACTCCCCTTTATCAGCAGGAAATAATCCTTGAAAAGGTATTTGCGGAAATTTTCGTAATCCTTGTCGAACAGTGCGAAATCGTGCTGTCCGGAATAGTCTTCCAGCCGGAAACGCCCGAAGGGCTTGCCGCTGCGCGTGTAGAGGTTCTGTACGTCCGTCACCATACCCGCTATGGTGAAATCCTTGTCGCGCAGTTCGTTGAGGTTGGCGAACCGGGTCAGTTGCGTGTTGCAGAAACGTTTGATGACGATTTCGTAATCGTCCAGCGGATGCGACGACAGGTACATGCCTATCATCTCCTTTTCGTGATTCAGGGTTTCCAGCTTGTTCCAGTCAGGACATTGGGGCAGCAGCGGTTGCTGGATGTCCACGATGTCGGTTCCGCCGAAAAGGCTCTGCTGGGCCGTATTGCGTTCGGTCTGCATCCTTGAACCGTACTTTATCAGTTGTTCGAGGAACACCGTACCGCCCGAATCGCGCTGGTCGGCCGAAAAGAACTTGCTGCGGTGGAAACCGCTTATCGAATCGAATGTCCCGGCCAGCGCCATGTTTTCGATGTTCTTCCGGTTCACCGCCTGCATGTTCACACGCTCCACGAAATCGTAGATGCTGCGGAACTTGCCGCCGCGTTCGCGTTCTTCCACGATGGACTGCATGGCCGCCTCGCCGACGCCTTTGACGGCGGCCAGTCCGAAGCGTACGTTGCCCTCCCTGTCCGAGGTGAACGATTCGATGCTCTCGTTGATGTCCGGACCGAGTACCTTGATGCCCATGCGCTTGCATTCGTCCATGAAGAACGATATCTTGTCCATCGACGAAAGGTTGCGGCTGAGCAGCGCGGCCATGAACTCGGAAGGGTAGTGCGCCTTCAGGTAGGCGGTCTGGTAGGCTACGTAGGCGTAACAGGTCGAGTGCGACTTGTTGAAGGCATACGATGCGAAGGCCTCCCAACCCGTCCATATCTTTTCGCATATCTCCGGGTCGTGCCCCCGTTCGGCCGCTCCCTTGAGGAATTTGGGTTTCATCTTGTCCAGCGTGGCACGCTGTTTCTTCCCCATGGCCTTGCGCAGCGTATCGGCCTCGCCTCCGGTAAAACCGGCCAGCTTCTGCGACAACAGCATGACCTGTTCCTGATAGACTGTAATTCCGTAGGTGTCTTCCAGATATTCGGCCATTTCCGGAAATTCGTACTCCACCTTCTCCTGTCCGTGTTTGCGGGCGATGAAGCTGGGAATATTATCCATGGGGCCCGGACGGTACAGGGCGTTCATGGCTATCAGGTCTTCGAATCTGTTCGGCTTGAGGGCCCGGAGGTATTTCTTCATGCCGGCGGACTCGAACTGGAAGATGCCGGTCGTCTCTCCCTTGCAGAAAAGCTGGTAGGTCTTCCGGTCGTCCAGCGGGATGTTGTCTATGTCGAGGTCGATGCCCTGCACGCGCCGGACGTTTTCGACTGCGTCCTTGATGATGGAGAGCGTCTTGAGACCGAGGAAGTCCATCTTGATGAGCCCCACGCTCTCCACGAGTTTGCCCTCGTACTGCACCACGTTCAGGTCGGCATCTTTGGCCGTAGCTACCGGGGCGAATTTTTCGAGGTCGTCCTTGCCGATGATGACGCCGCAGGCATGCACGCCCGTCTGCCGCACCGAACCTTCGAGTTTTTCGGCGTATTTGAGCGTGTTCTGTATCAGCGGGTTCGGCGATTCGCGTTCGCGGGCCAACTCCGGCGAGTCCTTGTAGGCCCGCTCGAAGGGCGTTTCGCCTTTTTCGACCATCAGCTTGTCGGGAACGAGTTTGGCGAGGCGGTCGCTGTCGGCCAGCGGCAGTTTTTCCACCCGCGCCACGTCCCGGATGGCGAGCTTCGGCGCCATCGTGCCGAATGTGACGATTTGCGCCACACGCTTTTTGCCGTACTTTTCGATGACGTACCGCAGTACGTCCGCACGTCCGTCCTCGTCGAAGTCCACGTCCACATCGGGAAGTGAGATGCGGTCGGGGTTGAGGAAACGCTCGAACAGCAGGTCGTATTTGAGAGGGTCTATGTTCGTTATCTTCAGACAGTATGCCACGACGGAACCGGCAGCCGAACCGCGGCCCGGTCCGACCGATACGCCCATTTCGCGTGCGGCGCGGATGAAGTCCGACACGATGAGGAAGTAACCCGGAAAGCCCATCCATTCGATGGTTCCCAATTCGTACCGGATGCGTTCGAGCGTCTTTTCGTCCGGCTCGCCGTACCGTTCCCTGGCTCCCTTCATGGTAAGGGCGACGAGGTACAGGTATTGTTTGGATACCGTCAGCCATTCGCCGAGGCGTTCGTCGCCCGCCGTGAACGCGTCGAGGTCGGCGGCACTCTCGGCAGCGACCTTTTCCGCTTTCAGCGTTTCTATGTCGTGCAGTAGTGACGGCTTGGCCGATTCGTCGGCATCGCCGAGTTTCTTTTCGGCATTCTTGATTTGGCCGTCGAAACGGCGGAGGAATACCCTGCGCAGTTCCGCATCGTCGATTACGAAATCGGCCGGCAGCGGGAAGTCGGGCATCAGCGGTTTGTGCTCCAGCGTGTAGCGTTCCACCTTGCCTGCGATTTCCATGGTATTGGCCAGCGCTTCGGCGTCGTCGGGAAAGAGCGCGGCCATTTCATCCGGACTTTTGAAAAACTCCTGTCCCGTGTAGCGCATGCGGTTCGGGTCGTCCAGGTCGCGGCCCGTATTGAGGCATATCAGGTGGTCGTGCGCCGCCGCATCTTCTTCGAGGGTGAAGTGTACGTCGTTGGTGGCGATGAGTTTTACTCCGTGCTTCGCGGCGAGGTCGTGCAATACTTTATTGACCTCTAACTGATGCCGGCACGTGTCCGTGTCGGGCGCTCCCGAAAGGGAACGATGGAGCTGGAGTTCCAGATAGTAGTCGTCGCCGAATATCTCCTTGAACTCTTCCACGATGCGCGATGCACCTTCCAGGTCGTCGTGCATGATGGCCTGCGGGAGTTCGCCGCCCAGACATGCCGAACTGCATATCAGTCCCTCGTGGTATTTCCGCAGCAGTTCCTTGTCGATGCGCGGTTTGTAGTAGAAACCGTCCGTCCACGAATAGGAAACGAGTCGGACGAGGTTATGGTAACCCGTGAGATTCTTGGCCAGCAGGATGAGGTGGTCGCCGGCCTTTTCGTCCTTGTCTTTCTCCCGATGGTTTTTCACCACGTACACTTCGCAGCCGAGGATGGGTTTGATTCCCGCCGCGTTGGCGGCATCGTAAAACTCCTTCACGCCGAACATGTTGCCGTGGTCGGTGATGGCGACGGCTTCCATGCCGAACTCTTTGGCCTTCTTTATCAGGGAGGGGATGGAGGCGGCACCGTCGAGGATGGAGTATTGGGTATGTACGTGAAGATGAGTGAATTGAGGCATACCGGCGCATGTTTGTTACGACAGAACAAAGATACGTATTTATCTCGTAACGGCCTTATGTTTGTCCGGCTATTTGGGCCTGTCCGTCCTTGTGCGGTATCGGAATTGCTTATATCGCTATTCGGGAGGGTTATGGTGCTCCCGGAGCGTCGGGAATGCAAAACGGCAGGAACCGAATGTCGGTTCCTGCCGTCGGCTTGCCGGTACTGCCGGTTATTTCGTAGTGATGACGAGTACGCCGTTCATGCCGGCTGCTCCGTAGATGACACCGTTGCGGTCTACCGTGACGGATTCGATGTCGTTCGGGTTGACGAGCATGTTTGCTGCGTTGAAGCTCTGCATCCGGATGCCGTTCACCACGACGAGCGGCACAACGCCGTCGAGGTATGCCTGATAGTTGCCGGGACCGCCTTCGATGATGAGGCCCGCAATGCGTCCGGTAAGATAGTCGGCGAGGCTGGAATACTGCATCGCGCTGGTCATGGTATTGACGTTGACCTGCGGGGAGGATACCGACAGCGGTACGACACGGTATGCGTTCGCGGGCATTTTGGTGCCGTTGCGCATGGCTTCGGCCACTTTGTCGCGGCGGTTCAGGTCGAGCTGGAGGGTATTCATGCCGGATGCGGGGAATTCGTATATCCGCTGCCGGATGATGACTGCCACCGTATCTCTGTCGGACACGTCCTGCAACGTCAGCCTGCCGTCCTTCAGGGTATGTACTACGGGGTTTTCGCTTTTCACGTAAGCGATGATGTCGCGCCGGGGAGCCTCCCCCTTGCTGTTCGTTACGGTGATGTGTACCGGGCGGACGCCGGTCTGGGCCATTCCCGTCAGGGGAAGCAGCAGCATGAGTGCGCAAAATAGTTTTTTCATAATCGTAGCTGTTTGAACTGTTTTCCGGCAGCGTTGCAAGATGCGTTCCAAAACCGTGCATGATGCGCGCATTGAGGAACCTTCTTTTGCGCCGAAGGTATGGAATTTGTTGTTTGAA
>DXFY01000047.1 GCA_019114205.1 Candidatus Tidjanibacter gallistercoris
TATGTTGCTGGTAACAATACTGTATTTATTTTGGAAGTGAAACATCAGGAAGTTGCAGGCAGTGTCGATGAAAAATTGCAGACTTGCGATTTTAAGAAAAAACAGTACGCGAAATTATTTTCGGAACTGAATTATCGTGTTGAATATTGTTACATATTAGACGGTTGGTTTAAGGACGAAAGGTATAAAGATACTTTGGATTATATAACCAGTGTTGGCTGCAAGTATTATTTCGATTACATTCCCTTGCAGGAACTGGGACTTCCCGTACCGGATACAGATGGCGGAAGCGAGATAGTACCTTCCTGCCAAAAATAATGCTGCCTTTGCAGTTATTCTTTTTCCCGTTCGTATCTTTGCCTGCGTTTAATCAACGGACGATAACGGCGATGGAAGCGAATGTGGAAGTTTCGATTATCATACCTTTTTATAACGGGCTCGACTGGCTGGAGATGATTTTCGTCGCACTGCGGAAGCAGACGATGCGGCATTTCGAAGTAATCGTCGCGGACGACGGGTCGCGGGAGGAGGTGGTCGTGAAACTGAAGGCGCTGATAGCCGAACAGCCTTTTCCCGTAGTGCATCTCTGGCAGGAAGACCTGGGCTTCCGCAAGAACCGGATGCTCAACAGGGCCGTGGTGCAGAGCAGGGCGGATTATCTGATTTTCCTCGACGGCGACTGCATTCCCCACCGGAAGTTCGTGGAGGAACATTATCGGGCGCGCCGGGAAGGGTTCGTCGTTGCGGGCAGACGCGTGGACCTTCCGGCCGGTATTTCCGAAAGCATGACGGCTGCGCGGGTGGCCGCTCCGAATTTCGAGCGGAAGCTGGTCGGGCCGTTGCTTTGTGCCGGCATATTCCGGGGGGAGAAACACATGGAGAACTGTATTCGGGTGACCTCCCCGACCTTGCGCCGATGGTTCATCAACCAGCGATACGAGGGGATATTGGGCTGCAATTTTTCCATGTTCAAGTCCGACCTTCTTAAAGCCAACGGATTCGATGAGCGTTACGTCCATCCCGGTACGGGTGAGGATACCGACCTCGAAGACCGGCTGGTACGATTGGGTATCCGTCCGATGGTGATGAACCATTATGCTACGGTGTACCACAAGAAACATAAAAGGCTGGATATCGCCAACGAACCCAACCGGAAACTGTACGAAGAGAATACCCGGAACCGTGTTGGGCGGACGCCGTACGGGATTGTCAGGGAGAACGAATAATCCGTGGGGGACAATGGCGGCGCAGGAGAAACGGAGAATCGTTCAGGTGTTCGCTTCGGCCGGATGGGGCGGGGGCGAACAGTATGTGTACGATTTGACGGAGAGACTGTTGGCGGAGGGGTACGACGTGCGGCTGGTATCGCGCAGAAGCGAAACGATTCGCCGGAAAACCGGGGCGCTGGGATGCCCGCTCGTGCAGCTGCCGCTCCGGAGCCGTTTCGGTCTGTTTTCCATCCTGAAGATGAAACGGCTCATCGACTCGTTCGGGGCCGATGTCATTCATACCCACCAGTTCAAGGATACGTTCATCGCGCTTTTTGCCCGGAGGCTCGCCCGCAGAAAACCGAAGGTGGTCTTTACGCGCCACTTAGTCCGCAGGGCGAAGACCAACCGCCTCTATTCCTTTCTCTACGGGCATACGGACAAAATCGTTTTCGTATCCCGGCTGGCCGAGCGCGTTTTCCTGTCTGCCGCGCCGAAGATAGACCGGGAACGGATAACGGTCGTCCATAATGCTATTCCCGAACGGATGCCGGCGGCGGACGAAGGCGTTTCCCTGAGGCACCGGTTCGGCATCGCTCCCGGTACGGCGGTCGTCGCCTATGCCGGCCGGCTCCATCCGGAGAAGGGAGTGGAAGTGCTGCTCGATGCCGCCGCGGAGTTGCATGCGGCAGACTTCGTGCTGCTGGTCGCCGGCTGCGGCGAACCGGAGTACGAGAGGTTGCTGCACGACCGGGTGCATGCGGCGGGATTGGACGGGAAGGTCTTTTTTACGGGGTTTATCGACGATGTGGCCCGATTCATCCGGCAGTCCGATATCGGCGTGGTACCTACGGTCGGCAGGGAGGCGTTCGGGCTGACGGTACTCGAATTCATGCAGGCCGGAAAGGCGGTGGTTACGACCGATAACGGTGCGCAGTCGGAGTATGTTGCCTCAGGAGTGAACGGCATGCTTGTTCCGCCCTCCGATGCGTCGGCGCTGGCTGCGGCCTTGCGCAGGCTGATTGAAGACCGCGGATTGCGGGAACGCATCGGTGCTGCGGCCCGTAAAAAAGCGGAAGAAGACCTCTCCTATGAAGTCTTCTTCCGGAAAATCGTCGCCCTCTACGCCGGCCGCGCCTGACGTGCCGGCAGTTTATCTTTCCGACAGCCTTTGCCGGAAGTTCTTCCGGCCTGCTTCGGCGTTCAGCAGTTTTCTCGTCGTTTTGACCTTCACCGTTTCGCCGTCGGCGAGCAGGTCGCTGCCGCGTGCGGTCATGAAAAGGGGATTGATGTATTCCGTCTGGGACATCATGGAGGGATACTGTGCGGTATTCCGGTTGGCGGCATAACGGTACAGACCTATCCGGACGCCGTGCCCGCCGCTGCGCAGCTTGCCGGCCAGCGCTATCGGAGTATCGGGTCGGACCGTGTCTCCGGGGGCTACCCGGGCCGAACCGCTGCGAAGCGAGGAGTATCGGGCCTGCGTGCCGTCTGCATGTTCGACGACAATCGAACCGCCTCCCGGCTCTCCGGACTCCCCGTCGTATCCTTCCACTTCGATGACCGTTCCCCCGCGTATGGCGAATATCGGTTCGTTCTCTTCCGCCGTAAATTCCCACATGCGGAAGCCGACGATGTTGCCGCGCATGATGCCCGCTTCGGCCGGGGTGAGCGAATGCACCACGGTACTCCTGCCGGCGGCCAGCGGCAGCCGGTAAACGAGGCCGAGGTCGGGAACGGCGTCGAGCTTCCCGTTAATCCAGTCCCATGCGAAATCGGCCTCGACGGGGCGGGAGGCATCCTGCGGCGCCAGGGCGTACAGTTCGCCGCCTTCGCTGCCTACGGCGACGGTGACCGTTGCGGTGCTGTCTCCCGCGTGGTTGCGGATGTCGGTAACGTTCAGGCGGACGGTGAAGGTACCATAGCCTTCGACGGCGGCGTCGAATACGAGCGAATTGTCCGCGGTGTTGCGTGCGGTCACTTCCACCGAAGGCGTCCGTGCGGCCAGCGGCAGTGCCCAGCAAAGCAGCGCGGCGGCGATGGTTGCTTTTTTCATGGCTGTATGTTTTTATCGGTTAGCGATTCTGTCGAGACGGACGACGTTCTCCACGTGGTGCGTGTGGGGGAACATGTCCACGGGCTGTACGGCCGTCACGCGGTAATCCGGGGCGAGCAGGGCCAGGTCGCGTGCCTGCGTGGCGGGATTGCAGCTCACATAAACGATGCGCCGGGGTGCTGCACGCCGGATGGTTTCCAGTACGTCTTCGTGTACGCCCGCACGCGGCGGGTCGAGAATGACGACGTCCGGCCTGCCGTGCCGGGCGATGAAGGCGTCGTTGAGCACGTCCTTCATGTCGCCGGCGAAGAACGAGGCGTTGCCGATGCCGTTCAGTGCGGCATTGTGCTTCGCGTCTTCGATGGCTTCCGGGACGTATTCGATGCCGATGACCTGCCGGCATCCCCGTGCCACGAAATTGGCTATCGTGCCGGTACCCGTGTAGAGGTCGTACACGATGTCCGTACCGGTCAGTTCCGCGAAGCTGCGGGCCACCTTGTAAAGCTCGTAGGCCTGTTCGGAGTTGGTCTGGTAAAACGACTTCGGACCGATTTTGAAGCGCAGCCCCTCCATCTCCTCGAAGATGTGGTCGCGTCCGCTCCACAGGCGTGCGTCGATGTCGCCCGTCGAGTCGTTCCATTTCGTATTGACCATGTACATCAGCGAGGTGATTTCCGGAAACCGCTGCTGAAGATGACCGAGCAGGGCTTCGATACGCGGACGGTCGTCTTCGGCGAAGACGACGATAACCATGACCTCGCCCGTGGAGGAGGTGCGTACCACGAGGTTGCGCATCAGTCCGCGGTGTTCGCGGATGTCGTGGAAGCCGTACCCGTGTGCCACGCAGAAACGTTTCG
Source organism: Candidatus Tidjanibacter gallistercoris (assembly GCA_019114205.1). Classification (GTDB taxonomy): domain Bacteria; phylum Bacteroidota; class Bacteroidia; order Bacteroidales; family Rikenellaceae; genus Tidjanibacter; species Tidjanibacter gallistercoris. The sequence continues at coordinate 4,122 of DXFY01000047.1, forward strand.
CCTCCTCCCTTATTTCGTTCGACGGGGCGGGCTGCAGCCAGCATTCGCGGATGTCGAGCACCTTGTCGAACCGGCCCGGAATGTGGAAGCCCAGTGCGGCGCCCGCATCGATGGCTCCTCCGGTCGCTACTTCTTCGTAGGTCATCCAGCGGCGCGGGGCGAAGGTGAATTCGAGTTTGTTGCGGTAATGCCGCGTCCGCGCCGAGCCGATGATGGGCAAAAGGGGCGGAAGCGCCACCTTGCCTATCCGCGTGAGCTGGTCGCGCACCTGCTCCTCTTTGAAACGGAGCTGTTCGGAGTAGGGAAGATTCTGCCATTTGCACCCTCCGCATACGCCGAAATGGGCGCAGAAGGGTTCGGCGCGCATGGGCGACCGGCTGATGTAGCGGACGACCGTCCCTTCCATGAAACGCCGCCGTCGGTTGCGTATCCGTACGTCCACCACGTCGCCCGGTACGGTCAGCGGTACGAAGACCACCATATCGTTATACTTGCCCAGAGCCTTGCCTTCGGCGGCCAGGGCAGTTATTTCGAGCCCCTCGATGAGGGGGAGTTCCTTGTTCTTTCTTGCCACTTCCTGTGTCGGTGAGGTACCGTGCGGGAACATCCCGTCGGCACCGGCAAATTTACTGAAAAATTCCGGCTTTCCCGTTCGGGTCTGTACCTTGCTGTATGCGGCGGATTCGTTTCCTCTATGAATATCCGTCGTATGGGATTCGGTTCGGCAAAGACGAAATCGAAAACTATGTTTTGTTTTGTCTTTGCGCTCGCCTTTCGCTATCTTTAGAGAAGACAGGATGCGGTTCGGTAGTGGCAAAACCGAAAACATCGTTTTCTTTTGCCACTACGCTCACCTTTCGCTATCTTTGTTCATTCCAAAAGGGGCGGCACCGAGCGGGCCGTTCCGAAGAAAGACGACGACAAGATGCATATAGCCAGACTGACATTCAACCCGTTCCAGGAGAATACGTATGTTCTGTGGGACGAAACCGGCCAGGCGGCCATCGTCGATGCAGGCAACTATACGCCGAAGGAAACCGATGCCCTGCGCGGTTTCATCGAAGAAAAAGGGCTGCGTCCGGTGCTCGCGGTGAATACCCACGGGCATGTGGACCACATGCTCGGCGTGCAGCGGGTCAAGGAGCTGTACGGGGTACCGTTCGCGCTGCACCCGGACGACCGGTTCCTGATAGAGTCCGCTCCCGCGCACGGAGCGCTGTACGGCTTCCGGGTGGAAGCCGTGCCGGTCGTGGACCGCGACCTTGCCGACGGAGGCGAGGTGACGTTCGGTTCCACGCGCCTGCAGGTGATACACACGCCCGGTCACACGCCCGGCCACGTCTGTCTCTACCTGCCCGAAGAAAAAATCCTGCTTACGGGCGACACCCTGTTCCGGGAGAGCATCGGGCGTACGGACTTGCCTGGGGGCGATTACGGTTGGATAATGAAGAGCATCATCGACCGCATCCTGCCGTTGGGCGAAGAGGTGGCCATCTATCCCGGCCACGGGGGAGAGAGCACGCTCGGTCACGAGATGCTCTACAATCCGTTCATCACCGAGGTGATGGAGGGCGATGTGCATCCCCGGTAGGCCGAGTGCGGACGCAGACGGCGCAGGGTTCCTGCGGGGCATGTCCTGTGCGGCCGGAAACGAGTGCCGCACGTTTCACAAAAATATCGGAAAAATGCGCATAGATATCCTTACCGTCGTTCCCGAACTGCTCGTGTCGCCCCTCAACGAATCCATTCTCAAGAGGGCGCAGCGGGCCGGACTGGTCGAGATAACGGTACACAACATCAGAGACTGGGCGACCGACAGGCACCGCCATGTGGACGATTATCCCTTCGGCGGCGAGGCGGGCATGGTGATGAAACCCGAACCGGTCTTTCGGCTCATTTCGCATTTGCAGTCCGAGCGGCGGTACGACGAGGTCATCTTCACTTCGCCCGACGGGGCTCGGTACGACCAGCGCGAAGCCAACCGCCTTTCGACGCTGGAGAACATCATTATCCTGTGCGGCCATTACAAGGGGCTCGACTACCGCATCCGCGAACATCTGGTGACGCGCGAACTCTCCATCGGGGATTACGTGCTGACCGGCGGCGAACTGGCTGCGGCGGTCATCGCCGACAGCGTGGTGCGGCTGCTGCCGGGAGCTATCGGCGACGAGGAGTCGGCGCTGACCGATTCGTTTCAGGACGGGTTGCTGGCGCCGCCCGTCTATACGCGTCCGGCCGAGTTCAACGGATGGGCGGTACCGGAGGTGCTGCTCTCCGGGCACGAGGCGAAGATAGCGGAATGGAAGGAGGAGCAGGCCCTGGAGCGTACCCGCAGGCTGCGCCCCGACCTGCTCGAAAAATGGGAGGATTGAGATGAGGTATTATCTTATAGCCGGCGAGGCGTCCGGCGACTTGCACGGTTCCAATTTGATGAAGGGGTTGCTCCGGAGCGACCCGCAGGCGGAGTTCCGCTTCTGGGGAGGCGACCTGATGGCGGCTGTGGGCGGCCGGGAGCACCTTGCCAAACATTATCGGGACGCATCCTTTTTCGGTATCGGGGAAATCGTTCGGCACCTGCCCACGGTGCTCGCCCAGATACGCGAGTGCAAGCGCGATATCGCGGCCTATGGCCCCGACGTGCTGGTACTCATCGACTATCCGGGATTCAATTTCCGGATGGCGAAATTCGCCCACGGCCGGGGTATCCGGGTCTTCTACTACATCGCGCCCAAAGTATGGGCGTGGAAGGAACACCGTGTGGAGCGCATCCGCCGTTACGTGGACAAGCTGTTCATCATCTTTCCTTTCGAGGTGGAGTATTTCGCCCGCAGGGGTATCGATGCGGTGTATGAGGGGAATCCGTTGGCGGATGCCGTGGCGGAACGCTGTGCGGCGATGCTTTCGCGCGAGGCGTTTTACGGGGAGCACGGATTCGGCGGCCGTCCCGTCGTCGCCCTGCTGGCCGGAAGCCGCCGCAGCGAGGTGTGCAACAACCTGCCGTTCATGACGCAGCTCGCGGAGCGGATGCCGGAATACGATTTCGTTCTCGCTGCCGTGCCGTGGCTCGACAGGGGGCTGTATGAAAAGCTTCTTGCCGGGAGCCGCATCGTCTGTCTGTACGACAAAACCTATGAGGTATTGCGTTATGCCGATGCAGCAGTGGTGACTTCGGGAACCGCGACGCTGGAAACGGCACTGATAGGCACGCCGGAGGTGGTATGCTACCGCACCGATGCACTGACCGTCTGGGCGGGACGCAGGCTGTTGAAGATACCCTATATCTCGCTGGTGAACCTCGTGATGGGGCGGGAAGTCGTGAAGGAGCTGATTCAGGAGGAGATGACGCCCGAACGCGCCGCGGAAGAACTGCGTGCCCTCCTGCCCGGAGGGGGGCAGCGGGAACGCATGCTTGCCGATTACGATGCCCTGCGCGAACGGATAGGCGGGCCGGGCGCCTCGGAGCGGGTGGCCGCCCGGATGGTGGCCCTGCTGCGGGGAGCGTGCGGCAGGATTCCCGTACCGAAGAATAGGAGGAAAGAATGAAAATCATTTGCATAGGACGTAATTACAGGGAGCACATCCGGGAGTTCGACGGAGGGGAGCCCGACCGCGCGCCGGTCTTCTTCATGAAACCCGATACGGCGCTGCTGCGCAACAACGACACGTTCTGGATACCGCCCTTCAGCCGCGAGGTGCATTATGAAACGGAACTCGTGGTGAAAATCAACCGCACGGGCAAGTGCATCGCGGAACGGTTCGCCCACCGTTATTACAGCGAGGTGACGCTCGGCATCGACTTCACCGCACGCGACTTGCAGCGTGCGGCCATCGCACAGGGGCATCCGTGGGAGATAGGAAAGGCCTTCGACCGTTCGGCGGCTGTCGCTCCGCGCTGGCTCGGACTTGCCGCGCTCGGCAAGCCGGTCGGCAAGCTCCGCTTCGGCATGGCCCTGAATGGGGAACCGCGGCAGGAGGGGTATACGGGCGACATGCTGTTTTCGGTGGATGCGGTGATTGCCTACGTATCGCAGTTCGTGACGCTCCGCATGGGCGACCTCATCTTTACGGGGACGCCGGCCGGGGTAGGCCCCGTCGCGCCGGGCGACCGCATTACGGCTTGGCTGGAAGGGGAAATGCTGCTGGATTTCGATGTGAGGTAAGGGAAACGGCCCGGCCGGATGCGGCTTCTGCGGCGGCCGGGCGTAACAAAAGGATACGGAAGAATGATGAAACGAAGCATGATGCAACGAAAAATGACGCATGCCCTGGCCGTGCTGGTCGCAGTAGTGGCTGCGCTGCCGGCGTCCGCCCAGTTCGTGCTGACGCCGCAGGGGTTCGTGAACGGTGCCGGCGGTACTCCCGACCGCTACGTCATCGAGTGTCCCGGTGCGGGGCAGGAGGAGCTGTTCCGCGCTGTAGACTATTATATGGAATCGCAGCTGGCCGGGCCGCGTACGATGTTCCATGCCTCGGCTCCCGATTCGTTTACGGTGAATGCTTTCGTGCACGGGGCGATTGCCGACGGCAAGCCCATGTTCCGGCGGATGTACGACATGGAGTTCCGCATGATGTTCGACATCCGCGACGGTATGGTATGCGTCTGGGTGCCCGAAGTGAAATACCTGGGACGGCTCGTGGCCGAAGAGGAGGAGCCGGACGGAAAACCGGACGGGCCGGGTGTCGGTGTGGTCGTAAGCCTGCGGCCGCCGGGAAAGATGGAGCGGCAGATGCTCTTCATATCGCGCGAGGCATCCGTTTACGGCGGGGTGCCGTACGACGGGGCCGGGGAGGTCATCTTCAACCGGCGCGGCAGGCTCCGGAAGAAAACGGCGAAAGAATCGCTCGAAAATTATTTCAACGGTCTGGTGCAGGCGCTCGGCAGGCACGTCGGTTTCGCCGCAGAGGTGCGGCAGGAGCAGCCGCCGCAGTCGCAGTCGCAGTCCGGCCGGAATAACCTATAATATATGGAATTGCTGAAAGAGAAGTTGCAGGGCAGGCGTCTGATACTCGCCAGTCGTTCCCCCCGGCGGCAGGAGCTGCTGGCGGGAACGGGGCTTGATTTCGTGCCCGCCGACAGCTGCGGGGCGGAGGAGGTGTGGCCTGCACAGCTGCCCGCGGCGGAAGTCCCCGAATACCTCGCCGTGTGGAAATCGAACGGATACCCGCACGAACTCGGCGCGAACGATGTGCTGATTACCGCCGATACGGTCGTGGTATGCGACGGCCGGATATTCGGCAAACCCGGAGGCCGGGACGGTGCCGTGGCGATGCTCGCGGAACTTTCCGGGCGCCGGCATACGGTGGTCACGGGGGTGGCGCTGCGGGCGCCGGGGCGTATGCGCAGCTTCTCCGTGTCGTCGGACGTATGGTTCAGGCCCCTCGCGGCGGAGGAGATAGCCTACTACGTGGATACGTACCGTCCGTACGACAAGGCCGGTTCCTACGGTATTCAGGAGTGGATAGGATACGTCGCCATCGAACGGATAGAGGGCTCTTTCTATAACGTCATGGGGTTGCCGGTGCAAACGCTGTATGCCGAACTCGGTCGGTTCGCCGACTCGCTGTGACGCATTCGCTGTGGCGTGCGGCTGCCGGACGGCCGGGGCGGGCCGTATGGCTGCGTCGGGCCAGGGGTAGGGCATTGCAGCAAGCCTGTTCGGAAACCGGGTGGGGCGGATGGCGGGCACTGCGGGTAACGAAACGGTAGCCTGCCGGATGATGCAGCCGCGGAACGGACTGCTGCATCGGCAGACAGCCGCGCTGCCGGATAAACGGGAAAGTGAACGGATTGTTAATCGAATAACCACAGGAATTTTATGAACAGGAAACGGTTTTTCCTTTTTTTGATTTGCGTGTCGGCGGCGCTCTGCGCCTCGGCCGACGAGGGCATGTGGCTGCCGAGCCTTATCGGGCGGCAGGTGGACGACATGCGGGCCAAGGGCTTCCGGCTGACGGCCGAAGACATTTACAGCGTGAACCGTGCCTCGCTGAAAGATGCCGTGGTGCTCTTCGGGAGGGGCTGTACGGGCGAACTGGTATCGCCCGAAGGACTGCTGCTGACCAACCACCACTGCGGATACGGCCAGATACAGAGCCACAGCAGTTTGCAGCACGACTACCTGACCGACGGCTTCTGGGCCATGTCGCGCGAGGAGGAGCTTCCGAATCCCGGCCTTACGGTGTCGTTTCTCGTCCGGATGGAGGATGTGACCGACCGGGTGCTGGCGGGCGTGAAGGACGATATGGATGAAGCGCGTCGGGAGAAGAAGATAGCGGCCAACATCGAACGGGTGAAGGAACGGGCCCTGAAGGAATATAAGGGACAGAAGGGATACGAAGCCTCTGTGGAGTCGCTCTATTACGGCAACCAGTATTTCCTTTTCCTGTTCCGTACATACGGCGACGTACGGCTCGTGGGCGCTCCGCCCTCGGCCATCGGCAAGTTCGGCGGCGATACGGACAACTGGATGTGGCCCCGTCATACGGGCGACTTTTCCGTGTTCCGCATCTATGCGGATGCCGACAACCAGCCGGCGGACTACGCTCCGGACAACGTTCCCTACCGTCCCCGGCACTGGTTTCCGGTTTCCACGGAGGGAATGGACGAGGGCGATTTCACGTTCGTTTACGGCTGTCCCGGTTCGACGCGTGAGTACGTGACCTCCGACCATGTGGCCCGCGTAATGGCGTCGAATCCGAATAAAATCAGAATGCGTACCGAGCGGCTGGACATCATCGGCGCAGCCATGGAGGCCGACCCGGCGGTACGTATTCAGTATGCTTCCAAGGCGGCGAACATCGCCAACGCCTGGAAGAAATGGCAGGGCGAAAGCCTCGGACTGGAGCGTCTCGGAACGTACGACAGGAAACGCGCCTACGAGGAGCGTTTCGCCCGGTGGGCAGCCGACCGGCCGGAGTATGCGGGAGTGCTGGAACGTATCGGCGCAGCCTATGCCGCTTCGGACGGTGCGGCCCGTGCCGCCGATTTCTATACGGAGGGAATCTTCTCCATCGAACTGATGAGCCTCGCCATGTATGCCGCGGTAGCGCTGGAGGCTGGCGAACTGCCTGTCGTTCCTGCGGCGTTTTACAAGGACTATGTACCGGCAATCGACCGGCAGGTCGCCTATGCCCTCGTCCGTGAATTTGCGGAGCATGTGCCGGAAGCGTTCGTGCCGGAGGGATTCGGGGACGAACTCGCCGCGCACGGCGGGGCGGAAGGGTATGTCGATGCCGTTTTCGACCGTTCGGCACTGGCGGACAGTGCGCGTTTCGCTGCGCTGGCGGCCCTGCCGCGGGAGGAGTTCGCGGCGGCTTTGGCGGCCGACCCGGCCGTGGCGTGCTACACGATGTTCGCCGATACGTACCGCCGGAGCATCGCTCCCGTGCTGGAGGAGACCGACCGGACGCTGGCCCGCGAGTACCGCACCTACATGCGCGGACAGATGGAGTTCGAACCTGAGCGGAACTTCTACCCGGATGCCAATCTGACGCTGCGCGTGGCATACGGTTCCGTCGAAGGATACAATCCCGAAGACGGCGTCCGGCACCTGCCCTTCACGACGCTGGAGGGGATTATCGCCAAGGACAACCCCGACATCTACGATTACGACGTGCCCGACGCGCTGCGCCGCTGTTACGAGGAGAAGGATTACGGACGCTGGGCGGTGAACATCGGGACGGAAGAGGAGCCGTACCGCACCGTACCGGTAGCCTTCCTCGCCACGAATCATACCACGGGCGGCAATTCGGGCAGCCCCGTGCTGAACGGCGACGGCGAACTGGTGGGCATCAATTTCGACCGGACGTGGCTCAGCACGATGAGCGACCTTCAGTTCGACCCGGACATGTGCAGGAACATTTCGGTCGATATACGGTATGTCCTTTTCGTTATAGAGAAGATTGGCGGGGCGGGATACCTGATTGACGAGATGACGCTCCGTTAGACGGAGCGACCGCAGTTTGAGCGTATGCGTGCGTTCGTCGCAGAACGGCCCGTGTTCTTTCAACGGAACGCGGGCCGTTTCGCAGCGCCCCGTCGCTGCGGTTCGTGCCTTTCGTATCCGCTGGGCCGGCGCCGGACGATGCGGAAAAAGCAACCGGTCGGGTGTATCGTGGCACTGCCGGCAGGTTTGCCGTGAGGAGCAGGGAGCGGTTTTCGCTAATGCAGGACGAGGTAGGCGATATAGGCCGTATAAAGGAGCAGGAAAACGGCTCCGTCGGCACGGTTGATGCGCCGGCCTCGGAACGTATAGACCGAAAGTAGCAGCATGACCGAGGCTGCGAGCGGGGCGGCCAGGTCGATGCGTGTCACGGAGGAGGCGTCCAGAGGGGCGACAACGGCCGTGAGGCCCAATATCAGACAGATATTGAAAATGTTGGAACCGATGATGTTGCCCAATGCGAGCTGCGTGTTGCCCCGGATGGATGCCGCGAGCGCGGTGGCGAGTTCCGGAAGCGAGGTGCCCACGGCTACGACGGTGATGGCGATTACCGTTTCGCTTACGCCGAGCGCTGCGGCGATGCCGCTCGCGCCGCCGACGAACCACCGTCCGCCCGCAGCGAGACCCGCAATACCGAGCACGATGAACGGAACGGCTTTCCGCATGGGCGCGGGAGCGGGGGACCCTTGTGCGGCTGCATCCGTCCGGACTGCGGTGCGGAAGGAATAGACCATGTAGCCCGTGAAGAGAACCAGCAGGACGATGCCTTTCCATCGGGTGAGGACGCCGCCTGCGGCATGCGCCGTGAAGTCGAAGCCGAAGCACAGGAAAAAGAGTACTAGCGTGACGAGGATGTTGTACGGAATGTCTATCCGCCGCGTGTTCGGGCTGATGGAGACGGGGTGGATGAGGGCCACCGCACCCAGTATCAGCAGCGTGTTGGAGAGGTTCGAACCGAGGACGTTGCCGATAGCCATGCCCCCTTTGCCTTCGATGCCGGCGACGAGACTTACCACGAGTTCCGGCATGGAGGTGCCGATGCCGACGATGGCGAGGCCGATGAGGAAGTCGGGCATGCGGAAACGCCTCGCTACGGCGGTCGCGCCGACGACGAGCAGGTCGGCCCCTGCGATGACGCATGCGAGGCCCAGAATCGTGAGTAGTACGTTCATGTTCGTTGGGGTTGTTTACGGTTGCTGCCGGACGATGCCGGCGATGTAGCCGAAAAGTTCTTTCGGAATGTCGTTGCGGCCCACGCGCGAGAGGGTACGGAATCCGGCGTTGCCGTTCACTTCGTTCACGATGAATCCTTCGTTTCCGAAAAGCAGGTCGATGCCGGCGAACGCGGCACCGGTCAGCGCGGCGCTTTCCACGGCCAGACGTGCCGCATCTTCCGGAAGCTCGAAAGACCGGACGCTGCCGCCCTGCGAAAAGTTGGAAAGGAAGGAGGTTTCCGAATAACGCATGACCGCACCTGCCACCCGGCCGCCGATGACCCATACCCGGACGTCGCGGCCGAAGCTCGATGCGATGAATTCCTGACAGATGCACCGCCCGCGGCACTGCCGGACGGCGGCCGCGAGTTCCTCTCCGCCGTGAACGAGATAGACGTCTTCGCCTTTGGCACCGTCCGTACGCTTGACGATGAACCGCCCGCTGCCGAACAGTGCGGCGAGTTCTGCGTAATCGTATTCCGCTCCTTCGGCATAGACGGTGGCGGGCGTGGGGACGCCCGCACCGGCGAGTACTTCGTGCGTCAGCATCTTGTCCTTGCAAATTTCCATCGAGGCGGACGTGTTCACGACCGGGATGCCGAGCCGTTCGAACCAGCGCGAAAGCACGGTGTCGTAGGTGCGCATGACCACGAAATCGGGCATGCGTCCGACGGGGTGCCCCCTGTGGAACAGTCCGGTGTGCGGACCGTACAGCACGGAAAGCTCTTCGGCGAAGAGCACCCGTAGATGCAGCCCTGCTGCGGCCGCCTCCCGGACGAGCCATTCGAATGCGTTGTCGCTGCGGTCGGCGGTATACCGCGGATAAATCATCCAGCCTGTGGCGGTTTTCATCGGTCTGTTCGGATAACGGACAAAAGTACGCTATTTTTCCGAGTACGCAGCAGTGCTGCGGCAAACTTCCTTCGCCCGGAGCCTCAGGCGGTCGCCTTGTCCGCCTTGCGGCTGTCGGTCTTGATGCGGCCGTTGATGATTTTCCCGTCCTGGAAGACGATGTAGAAACCCCGTTCGGGCGTCCATTCGACACAGAACAGCGACTCCGGGGCGTCTATCCGGAACTTTTTCAGTTCCTTTTTCAACCACCCGGCATCTTTTCCGGCCTGGGCGAGCGACTGCTCCAGTACCGAACCGTTGTTGACGAACAGGTAGGATTCCTCGGTCTTCCCGGAGATGGAGACCGTCATCTTGCCGTTCGTCTCGAAACGGATGTCGTCGATGTCGAACATGGAGAATATTCCGATTTCGCGCAGCAGCGTGCGGAGCTGTTCCATCTCCATGCCGTTGCGTTTCAGGGCGCGGACGTTCATCACGCCCGATTTGAAGATGTATACGGCATCGCCTTTTATCAGCCTGCGCATGAACTTGAATCGCAGGCTGTAACGAATGGCGATGTTGAAAAGCGTCCATACGCCGATGGCGAACAGGAGCTGCAGCACGCCCGTACCGCTATCGTAGACGACGCCTCCGACCAGTGCGCCTATGACAAAGGCGCTCACCGTATCCAGCGGCGTTATCTGGGCCATCTGTGCCTTTCCTGCGATGCGCAGGAAGAACAGGACGCCCAGCATGCCCGCAATCAGTTTCAGTGCAATCGTTCCGTACATAATCCGTATTTTTGTCGTCGGGGCCCCGGACCGTTGCTTTTCGGCGGGAGACGCCGTCGGCCCGGCCGGGTCAGGAAAAATGCACGGCGGCGCGCCGCCGTGCAGGACATCCGCTGCGGCGGGATTACTTGCCTATCTTTTTGTGTATTTCGTCGCAGGGTATTTCCCTCGTGCAGAAGAACCAGTCGTAGCATTTGATGCCGCTGCCGGGCTGCTGCGATTTCTCCCAGCGCTGTTCGACTCCTTTCATGTCGCCGGGGTTGGGGTCAATCACTTCGTCGCCGGGGCGCCAGTCCGCCGGAAGGGCGACGCCGAAGGCATCGACCGTTTGCAGTCCGATGAGTACCCGCTTGATTTCGTCGAAGTTCCGGCCGAGCGCCAGCGGATAGTAAATGATGGTGCGGATGATTCCTTTCGGGTCGATGAAGAATACGGCCCGCACGGCCTTGGTCTCGCTCTCGCCGGGCTGTATCATGCCGTAGAGACGGGATACGTTCATGGATACGTCGTCGATGAGGGGAAACCCGACGTCGATGCGGTCCATGTCGCGGAAGTGCATCCGCTCCTTGATGGCGCGCAGCCAGGCGATATGGCTCGAAAGCCCGTCTACGGAGAGTCCCACGAGCTGGCAGTTGAGTTCGTCGAATTCGTGCTGCATCCTGCCGAAAGTCATGAACTCCGATGTACATACCGGGGTGAAGTCGGCCGGGTGGCTGAACAGGATAATCCAGCGACCGCTGTAATCCACCGGGAAGTTAATCGTGCCTTGGGTAGTCGCTGCGCGGAAAGCCGGCGCAGGGTCGCCGATGCGCGGCATCATGTTTGTTTCGTGTTCCATAACGAATGTTTTTGGTGAATGGTTTACTGTCTCGTGCAACGGCAAAGATTGTGCCCGCTTTCGTCGGCGTGCCTCCCGAACGGATGGTAAATATCGATGACGGCATCACCGTTTCCTGCGGTATTCCGCGGATGTGCCGGAGGCCGGTTGCGGCCGTTGCGGTATGGGCAGCCATGAAGGAACCTTACGGTGCGTCGGAACAATGCGGAACGTGCAGCGGAAAGGGGATGGCGGGATGGAGCTTCTGCGGCGTCCGCAGCGCGGCGGAAAGATATTTACGCGTCCGCACGGGAGTTTTGTACGTTATTTGCACCGTCCGCTTTGAATGTTTCCTGCAAGGGGAAACATTCGGTGATACAGGACTCATTAAAACAATTCGGATTATGAAAGAGAAGCAGGAAGAGAAGCAGGGCTGCGGTTGCGGCTGCGACTTGAAAGAGGAAGTGGACAGACTCGTGAAAGACGGCAGGAAACCTACCGTGGAAGAACGTCTGGAAAAGAAACGCGAAGTGGAAGCGGCGTTCGGCCGGGACGGCGAACGGAAATAGCATTCCGGTTCGCGGCACGGCTTCCGCCCGTGCCTGATGCGATACTGCCGGCGGGGAACCCGTTTCCCTGCCGGCGGTATCCGTATGGGGCGCAACGGGGAGCGCACAGGAGGGACTGCGGCAAAAAAACGGCGGCCGGCGGAGACGAATTCCGTTTGCGCGCCGTTATCTTTGTATCGCCCGCGGGGAAGGATTGCAGGGTGTCCGTACATGTTCAGGAGCTATTGGGATATACTCGGTAGATACAGGTGGAGCATCGTGGTATGCCCCGTGCTCGTGCTGGTGTTCGTCGTCTGCGAAACGCTCCAGCCGATGCTCATGGCGCGTATCGTGGACGAAGGCGTCCTGCCGGGCGACATAGCCGTCGTCACGCGCATCGGCGTGTGGATGCTCGGCATCTCCGTACTGGGCCTGCTGGCCAACATCGCCAATGTGTTCGTATCGTCCAATGCCTCGGTGGGGTTCGCCACCGAACTGCGTTCGCGGCTCTTTCGCAAGATACAGACGCTTTCCTTCGCCGAAATAGACAAGTTCAACTCCGCTTCGCTCATCACGCGTCTGACGGGCGATGTCACGCGGTTGCAGCAGGTCGTGCTGCTCGGTCTGCGCATCCTGCTCCGGTCGCCGATGATGCTCGTAATGGCATTCTTCTATGTGGTGCGCATCGATTCCGGCCTTGCGGTGATAGTTGCGGCCGCCATCCCCGTGCTAGGGGTGAGCATCTACCTGATACTGAAACGGGGTTTCCCCTATTTCCTGAAGATGCAGCAGAAGGTGGACGGACTGAATGCCGTCGTCCGCGAGAATCTGATTAACATACGGGTGGTCAAGTCGTTCGTGCGCGAGAAGTACGAAGCGCGCAAGTTTTCGGCCAGCAACCGCGACCTGTGCGACGTCTCCGTGCGTGCGGCCGATATCATCGTCACGATATTTCCCGTCATGCAGTTCGTACTCAACCTGTCGGTCATCGTCGTCCTGTGGGTGGGGGGCGTGCGGGTGGCCGGGGGACGCCTGCAGGTGGGCGAACTCGTGTCGCTTGTGAATTACCTCATGCAGATTCTCATGTCGTTGATGATGCTCTCCATGATTATCATGAACATCGCCCGTGCATCGGCTTCGTCCGACCGCGTGCTCGAAGTGCTCGGCACGGAACCTTCGCTCGCCGACGCGCCGGATGCGCTGTCCGGAGGAATCCGGCAGGGAGACGTAGAGTTCCGCGGGGTATCGTTCCGGTACGGCGGCGGAGAGACCGACGTGCTCCACGACCTGTCGTTCCGTGTCGCGCCGGGTACGACGGTTGCGGTCGTGGGGGCGACGGGGTCGGGAAAGAGTACCCTCCTGCAATTAATTCCGCGCCTGTACGACACGACGGAAGGGGCGGTGCTCATCGACGGCGCCGACGTGCGCAGCTATCGGCTCGCACGTCTTCACGAGCAGGTCGGCATGGTGCTGCAAAACAACGTGCTGTTCAGCGGGACGATAGCCGACAACCTGCGCTGGGGGCGGGAAGATGCGACGATGGAGGAGCTTGAGGCTGCGGCCCGTGCAGCGCAGGCCCACGACTTCGTGATGTCGTTTCCGGCTGGGTACGACACGGTACTCGGCCGCGGCGGGGTGAACCTTTCCGGCGGGCAGAAACAGCGGCTCTGCATCGCGCGCGCACTGCTGCGCCGGCCGAAAATCCTCATCCTCGACGACAGCACGAGTGCCGTGGATACCGAAACGGAACTCGGCATCCGCCGCGGTATCCGGGAATATCTCGGCGTCGGAACGACGGTTTTCGTTTCCACGCAGCGGGTAAAGACCATGGAAGATGCCGATACGGTGCTGGTGCTCGACGATGGCCGCATGGAGTCCTATGGCCCGCCGTCGCAGCTGAAGGAGGATTCGTCCATATACAGGGAGATATTCGAGTCGCAGCAACTTGATTTTTAGGTTATGGCACACGGCAGGGGAAACGGCGCGGGCACGGCGGTGAAGGCGAAGGAGGGACGGAAAACCTTCCTGCGGCTGGTGTCATATCTGACCCGGAGCAGAGGGGCGCTCGCGGTGGTGATGGTGCTCATCCTCGTGACGATAGCTTCCAGCCTCGCGGGTTCGTACATGCTCCGGCCCATAATCAACGATTATATCATGCCGGGCGATGTGCCGGGGCTGGTCCGCATGCTCGTGCTGCTCGCGGCCGTTTATCTGGCCGGCGTCGCTGCCGCTGCAATACAGTACAGGATGCTCAACAGGATAGGGCAGCGGACGGCAGCCCGCCTGCGGATGGACCTTTTCCGAAAGATGGAGACGCTCCCCGTCCGCTATTTCGATACGCACCGTCACGGCGACCTGATGAGCCGTTATACGAACGACATGGACCGCGTCACGGAAGTGCTTACCGACAACCTCGCCGACATGATATCGGCGGCCCTGTCGCTGGTGGGAACCTTCGTGCTGATGCTCGTCATCAGCCCGCTGCTGACGCTTGCCATGTTCCTCGTTGTGCCGCTCATGCTCCTATTCGCCCGGTTGATAGCCCGCCGCAGCCGCAAGTATTTTACTGCCCAGCAGGGGACGCTGGGCGATGTGAACGGCTACATCGAGGAGATGATAAGCGGGCAGAAGGTCGTGAAGGTTTTCGGTCACGAGCGGCAGGCCGACGAGGGATTCGGGGTGCTGAACGGGGAGTTGAACGCCAAGGCGCGCAAAGCGCAGCTCTATTCGGGCATGATGATGCCCGTGATGCAGAACCTCAATACACTGAATTTCGTGGTAGTCACGATTGTGGGGGCGCTGCTCGCCATTTACCGGGGATTCGATGTGGGCGGTCTGGCCGCATTCCTGCAGTATTCGCGTCAGTTCGGCCGTCCCATTACCGACATCGCTTCGCTCTACAACAACATACAGGCGGCCATCGCCGGTGCCGAACGTATTTTCCAAGTGATGGACGAACGTTCCGAAGCGCCCGACGTGCCGCATGCCGTCCGCATGGATACCGCCCGCGGCGACATTTGCATGAAGGACGTATGCTTTTCGTACGAACCCGGCAAACCGGTGCTGAAACACGTGTCGCTGCACGTGCGTCCCGGCGAGCGCATAGGGCTCGTGGGGGCTACGGGAGCGGGCAAGACGACGATACTCAACATGCTGCCCCGCTTCTACGACATCTCTTCGGGCGAGATAACGCTCGACGGGGTGCCGCTGGAGCGTATCGTGCGGGACGACCTGCGCGGGCTGCTCGCCATCGTCCTTCAGGATACCCACCTCTTTACGGGAACGGTTGCCGACAACATCCGTTTCGGCAACCTCGATGCTACCGACGACGACATCGTCCGTGCGGCGAAGCTGACCTCCGCGCACTCCTTCATCAAACGACTGCCGCACGGATACGATACCATGCTGGAGAACGACGGCGAGAACCTCAGCCAGGGGCAGCGGCAGCTGCTCAACATCGCGCGGGCCGCAGTTGCCGACCCTTCGGTACTGCTGCTCGACGAGGCCACCAGCAACATCGATACCCGCAGCGAGATGCTTATCCAGCGCGGTCTGGACAAGCTGATGGAGGGCCGGACGAGTTTCGTCATCGCCCACCGGCTTTCCACGGTACGCACGCTCGACCGCATCCTCGTGCTGGAGCACGGCGAAATCATCGAGGAGGGCAGCCATGCCGAGCTCATGGCACGCAGGGGATATTACTACCGGCTTTACCGCAATCAGTTCGAATAGCGCCGCACGTGCAGGTGTCCGCCGGTGCGCAGGAGGGAAGATATTCCTGTCCGGGGAATGCGGTGGTACGGTGTTTGCTCCCCGATGCGTGCGATTGGTTTAAAATTCCGTGATGATGAAAGCGATTGTGATGCACGGGCCCGGACTGGCCGATGAACTGTTTTATGAAAGCGTAACGACGCCGGCGCCGGAGGCGGGACGCGTGTTGGTGAAAGTGCATGCGGCTTCCGTGAACCAGATTGACTGGAAGCGGGCTTCCGGCAGGTTGGGAGACGGTATGCTGCCCGAATTTCCGTGGGTACCGGGTATGGATTTCGCCGGAACGGTCGCGGAGGTCGGCGACGGTGTGGAAGGATTCGCGGAGGGCGACCGGGTATTCGGCTGTACCGACGGCGGCGCCTATGCCGAATATGTCGATGCAGACCCGGCGCAGTTGGTCGCCCAACCGGCCGACCTCTCCCATGTGGATGCCGCGGCTGCGGCTTACGTATCGCAGACCGCATGGCAGGCGCTCTACCGGCACGGGCGGCTGAAAAAGGGACAGCGGGTACTGATACACGGAGGTGCCGGAGCCGTCGGAGCATTCGCCGTGCAGTTCGCACGCTATACCGAAGCGGAGGTTTATGCGACTGCTTCCGGACGTGACCGGGATTTCGTGCTTTCGCTCGGCGCGGATGTATTCATCGATTATCATAGAGAGGACTTTACCGTCGCGGCGCGCGGCATGGACCTGGTTGTCGATACGGTGGGAGGCGATACGCTCGCCCGTTCCTACGGCGTCGTGCGTCCCGGAGGCCGGCTCGTGACACTGGCCGGGAGCGTGGACGGCAGCCGGGCGGCCGAACGGGACATCGAGGCCGTTCCGATGGGAGTGCGGCCCGATGCACGCGACCTGGCCTCCATTGCGGCGCTCATCGAAGCGCATTACGTTCGGGTGGACTTGGCCGCCGTATTCTGGCTGCGCGACGCCTGCAAAGCCTGGAACCATGTGCTTTTGCCGGATGCCGACAAGGTTCACGGAAAGGTCGTGCTGCAAGTGGTATGACGGTAAGGCGGTGCTTCGTACCGATACATTCAGGGGAGCGGTATCCGCTCCCCTGAATGCGTATGTCGCAGAGGCCGGGCGGCCGGTCACTTCATGGCGAGCGGTTCGGCAGGGGAGAGTATCGGACTTTTGAGGCGGTATTCCGCATCGTCGGCATAGATGAACAGCACGGCCCCCTCCTTAATCGTGTCGATGATGCCGTCGCTGACCTCTTTCGGCAGCGAGGGGCAACCGAAGCTGCGACCGAGGCGGCCCGCCGTTTCGATGAACGATGCGGCGCAATAGTCCGCACCGTGGATGACGATGGCCCGTTCGTAGGCTTTGTCGTTGATGCCCCGTTCGAGTCCGTCGAGCCGTAACGAATAGCCGTTGCGTCCCTGGTAGGCATTCAGCGTCAGGTAGAAACCGAGCGAACTCTGGTGCGAACCGGGGGTGTTGGAAAAGGATGTGGCATAGGTGTCGCCGCTGCCGCGCCCGTGCGCCACGAGGCTTTTGCAAACGAGCCGGCGGTTGCGCAGGTCGATGACGTAGAACCGTTCTTCGGTGGAGGGTTTGCTGTAATCCACGAGTACGAGAATGTCCTTTTTCCGTGACCGGATGCGCTCGTAACCGGTCAGCGCCGCATCGAAAACTGCGAAGGGTACCTCGCCCGCAATCCCCACGGTTTCGTAAAGGGTCCGGTGCCGGTCGGGTACGGCGGTTTCCGCCGCGGGTGCTGCGGTACCGGACGCCGGTACCCTGCCCGACGCGCAGAGCAGCAGACTTCCTGCTATCGCCGAGACGGCCAGCAATATCCCGTGTATTCCCATGTCCGATGTATGAAAAGCGAAACTGTCGGTAACGTAACGTAGAGGCGGGCAAGAATATTGCCCGCCGTCTTTCCCGAAACTTCCCGTACCTGTCCCCGTCGGGAGCTGCTGCACGGACCGTGCGGTACGGGCACATCTGCCCGTCGCTGCGGCTCAGTCCATTTTGAGGACGGCGAGGAATGCCGACTGGGGTACTTCCACGTTGCCGATCTGGCGCATGCGTTTCTTGCCCTTCTTCTGTTTTTCGAGCAGCTTGCGCTTGCGGGAGATGTCGCCGCCGTAACATTTCGCGGTCACGTCTTTGCGGACGGCCTTGATGGTCTCGCGGGCGATGATTTTGGCGCCGATGGCCGCCTGCACCGCGATGTCGAACTGCTGGCGCGGGATGAGCTCCTTGAGTTTCTCGCACATGCGGCGTCCGAAATCGTAGGCATGGTCGTGGTAGATGAGCGACGAGAGCGCGTCCACCGGTTCGCCGTTCAGCAGGATGTCGAGTTTGGCCAGACGGCTCTCGCGGTATCCCGTCTGGTGGTAGTCGAACGAAGCGTAGCCGCGCGAGATGCTTTTGAGCTTGTCGTAAAAGTCGAATACGATTTCCGACAGAGGCATGTCGAACGTGACCTCCACCCGGTCTTGCGAGATGAACACCTGATTGCGGAGCGTACCGCGCTTGTCGATGCAGAGTTTGATGACGTTGCCCAGATAGTCGCTTTTGGTGATGATTTGGGCCTCGATGTAGGGTTCTTCTATTTTGTCCACCATGGTCGGTTCCGGCAGCCCCGAAGGGTTGTGTACGTAAACCGTCTCGCCCTTTTTCGTCGTCACGCGGTACGATACGTTGGGGACGGTGGTGATGACGTCCATGTCGAATTCGCGGTAGAGCCGTTCCTGGATGATTTCCATGTGGAGCAGGCCGAGGAAACCGCAGCGGAAGCCGAATCCGAGGGCGAGGGAACTTTCCGGGTCGAACGTGAGCGAAGCGTCGTTGAGCTGGAGTTTCTCCAGCGAGGCGCGCAGGTCTTCGTACTGGTCGGCCTCTACGGGATAGACGCCCGCGAAGACCATGGGCTTCACGTCTTCGAAACCGGCGATTGCTTCGGTGCTGGGGTTTTCCACATGGGTAATGGTGTCGCCCACCTTCACCTCGCGCGAATTTTTGATGCCCGATATGATGTAGCCCACGTCGCCCGCCCGGATTTCCTGCCGCGGCGCGAGCTTCAGTTTCAGCACGCCGACTTCGTCTGCCTCGTATTCGTGGCCCGTATTGATGAACTTCACCGCGTCGCCCGTGCGGAGCGTGCCGTTGAAGACGCGGAAGTAGGCGATGATGCCCCGGAAGGGGTTGAACACCGAGTCGAAGATGAGCGCCTGAAGCGGTGCATGCTCGTCGCCCGCGGGGGCGGGAACGCGCTCCACGATGGCTTCGAGGATTTCGTCCACGCCCTGACCGGTGCGCCCCGACGCAGCGATAATTTCGTCGTGGCTGCATCCCAGCAGGTCGGCTATTTGGTCTTTTACCTCCTCGACCATTGCGGCCTCCATGTCTATTTTGTTGACGACGGGGATGATTTCCAGGTCGTGGCCCAGCGCGAGGTACAGGTTGGAAATGGTCTGCGCCTGTATGCCCTGCGTGGCGTCCACGATGAGCAGTGCCCCTTCGCACGAGGCGATGGCCCGCGAGACTTCGTAGGAGAAGTCCACATGACCGGGGGTGTCGATGAGGTTGAGCACGTATCGCTCGCCCGCATGCTCGTATTCCATCTGGATGGCGTGGCTCTTTATCGTGATGCCCTTCTCGCGTTCCAGTTCCATGTCGTCGAGCACCTGCGCTTGCAGCTCGCGCTGCGATACGGTGCCGGTCGCTTCGAGCAGCCGATCGGCGATGGTGCTCTTGCCGTGGTCGATGTGGGCTATGATGCAAAAGTTCCTGATGTGCTTCATGTGAGTCGAATAGGGAAGTTAATGCCTGCGGCCGCCGCGCTTCGGGATGCGCAAAAAACCTTTCGGGGGTGTGAACGGCATGCAAAGTTAATTATTTTTGCGGACACATAAAGACCGCGACGGTTAACGGAACGATTCCTTTCCCTCCCCGGCCGCCGTTTCGGAACCTCCGAGCCCGGCGGACGCCGCCTTTCCGCGGGCGCTTCTCCGGCCGGAGGGCGGGAGAGAGACCGCATCCGGCGGGACGGAAAGGAGTGTCCGCAGGCCGGGTTCGTTCCTCCCCGTTACGGTCGTTTGTGCCCCGAACTTTAAACGCATTCCTTATGGACAATACGCTTTCCCGGTACGCTTCGCTCGTCAAGTTCTCGCATACGGTTTTCGCCATGCCCTTCGCGCTGCTCGCCTATGTGTATGCGCTCGTGAGCACCGGTACGCCGTTCGACTGGCTGCTGTTGCTGAAGATACTGCTTTGTATGGTGACGGCCCGCAATGCCGCCATGGGCTTCAACCGCTGGGCCGACCGGGACATAGACGCCCGGAATCCGCGCACGGCCGCACGCGAGATACCCGCCGGGAGGATTACGCCGCGTGCGGCGCTGGTATTCGTCGTCGCCAACTGCATCGCATTCGTCGCCGTGGCCGGCTGGATAAATCCTCTGGCGCTTCTGCTTTCTCCCGTCGCGCTGCTCGTGCTGCTCGGTTACAGCCTGACGAAACGGTTCACCGCCTGGTCGCATGTCGTACTCGGTCTCGCCCTCGCCATCGCACCCGTCGGGGCTTATATCGCCGTGACGGGCACCGTCGTTCTGTTCCCCGTACTGCTCGCGGTGGCGGTGCTGACGTGGACGGCGGGGTTCGATATTCTCTATTCCCTTCAGGACGCCGCGTTCGACCGCAGCAACGGCCTGCATTCGGTACCCGCGCGTTTTACTGCCGTACAGTCCACGGCAATCAGCATCCTGCTGCATGCGGTCGCCGTGGCCGCCGTCGCATCGCTCGGTGCGTGTTACCGTCTGGGCGCATGGTATTGGGCGGGATTCGGGCTCTTTACGGGCGTGCTCCTCGTGCAGCATGTCCTTTACCGTCCTTCGCGCATCGACCGGATAGGTGCCACGTTCGGGCTCGTGAACGGGTTGGCGAGCGTCAGCTATGCGGCCATGGCTGTCGTCGCGCTGCTGGCCCTGTAACGGAGCGGAAAACAGCAGGAGGGCGGGAACCGTCGTGTTCCCGCCCTCCTCGTTTTATCTTCCGCAAGGCGGAAGCGTTGTCAGTTCTGCACGTTGCGTTTGGCCTCCATGAGGATGGTGAACGCCCTGTGGATGTCGTGGTCGCCCACGACGATGGTGAATTCGTTGGCCGTGCTGATGACTTCCACGATGTTGATGTTGTCCCAGGCGAGCTCCTTGAACAGATAGTAATAGACGCCGGGACATGCCGTGTTCTCGGCAGGGAGCCGGACGGTTATGAGCGACAGGTTGGAGTTCGAACTGATGGTACGTTCGTTGGCGAACAGCTCCTTGACGAGCGGTACGATGGAATCGCTCACGACAAGCGTCGTTTCGTAGATACCCTGCGAGAAGGTGCAGAATACGTTCTTGAGCGAGTGTACCTCGTTCAGCAATCGTGCCTGCAGGCCGTATAGCGTCGAGGTGTTGAGGAATGTGAAATCGGAGAGGTTGGAGCGCACCACGATGTCGCCCATGTTCTCGACCACGCTTTTTATCTTCATGGCCGACATGAGTTCGAGACGCGGTACGAGCCTGTTCAGCGCCATGATGACCGCGCTGTCGTTCACCGTTTTGCCTATCCTTTCTTCCACTTCCGGTTTGATTTGGCGGGCCAATGCCGAAAGGTTGATGAGGCCGTCTACCAAGGCTCCTTCGAGGAAAGGTTTCTTCTTGATGACTTCTTCTACTGCTACAGGTATCGATATCATAGTTATTGAAGCTATTTGTTTTTATTTCATCCGGACTGTTTGCAGTCCGTGTTTGTTTAAAAAGCTATTGTGGAAAATTACACCCCTCTATTTCTTGAATGCAAAAAAAATAAATTTCACTAACAAATCAAAATGTTTTCTTTGTTTTCTTCGGACGGGAACAGGATTAGAAACGAAGGTGTTATAAAAGACAGGGCTCAGTAGGCTGTAAACCGTACTGTACCATATATTTATGTGTCGGAATGCGGTTTGTGGAATTTTTCGCTGCAAGTCTTCGGTGCGGCGTCGTGCTGCCACGAAAGGATGGCGTGTCGTGAGCGGGTATGCCGGAAGTACAGATGAAAACGGTACCTGCATGGAAGCACCGGATTATTACGTCGGCAGCGAACATGGGGCCGGGGGATTGTTTTCGGTCGTCGTAAAGCGGAGTGGCGCTGCCGGACGGGCCGGGCGGAAAACTTTGCGGGAAGTTGGCTGCTACGTCGCTTGCGGGCAGGAAGAGAAACGGATGCAGGGGCGGGCGATGGGAAACGGAAGGGGGATGTAAGGCGGCAGCGGACCGCGAGCTGTCCGCTGCCGCCCGGAATGCGGTCAGTAACGGTATTCTTCGGGAGCCGTGGCGTTCCAGCCCGCGCGGAATCCTTTCTGAAAGTCTGGGTCTCGAATGAGGGCGGACACGCTGCCGCAGGAGGTGGCGGATAGTGCGATGCAGCCGAACAGCAGGCAGGCGAGTATTCTTTTCTTATTCCGTATTTTCATGGCGTTCTGATGTTCGTGGCGCGACTATCGGCAGCTGGCATCGGCAATGCTGAGCTCGTAAGTTTTGTTGTATTCGATGCCGTTGACGTTGGTCATGGTGAATGTTGCGCTCTTATATCCTGCCCGTATTGTAACCGTTGTGGTGCCGACGAGCGAGGAATCGTCCCCGTCCCAGGCTTCCACCACGACGGTAATGTCTTCCGGTTCCGTTTCGGTCAGTAACACCGTGCCTTTGATGGTGTTATTGACTGTTGTGGATGTTGCCGAGGTGCTTTGCAGCGTGGCGACGGTTCCGTTCCGACTGCCTTCCACGCGGCAGGTGGGAGCGCCGGCGAATGCCTGCACGGAACAGAGCAGGAGTGCGAACAGCAAAAATCTTTTCATGGTCGTTCGATGAATTAATGGTTTGTGTTTGATTGTAATCCGGTCGATTGGGGCGCTTCGGGCGCCGGCTGCAAAGGAGGGGCCGGATTGTCCCTCTCCCCGGCAGGTGCGTGCATATTAACTGTCGGTTTTTCTCATAGGCCTGATGTTTGGTGACTGTGCCGCAAATGTAAATGTATATTCTTTGATTGTCAATGATATATATAAGGGCGCTTTTTTGAGGGCAGGAGTCGGCGCCGGGGCGTTACATGCGCGGGGCGGAGCGTGTGCGTCGGCGTGACCGTCGGAGCAAGCCGGGCGATACGGGCGCCAAGGGAAAGGGAAACTGCGGGCCCCGCTTTTCGGAGGCCGGAACCGGCGGATGAAAAAACACACCGCGGAACCGCAGCATGATAATTCCGGATATTCTCACTATCTTTAGCCTGTTTTTCCATGAATTAACGATACGCTTATGAAAATATCTTATCGGTGGCTCAAACATTATATCGATACGGAGATGCAGTTGGACGAACTGCTGACCGTACTGACCGACATAGGGCTCGAAGTGGACGGCACGGAGCGTGTGGAAAGCGTCCGCGGCGGGCTCGAAGGCGTGGTCGTGGGAGCGGTGCTTTCGTGTACCGACCATCCCGACTCCGACCACCTGCACCTGACGGAAGTAGATACGGGCGGGGCGGAACCGCTGAAAATCGTGTGCGGCGCTCCGAACGTCGCAGCAGGGCAGAAGGTACTCGTCGCCACCGTCGGAGCGGTGCTCTATCCGACCGGAGCCGAAGAAGGGTTCAAAATAAAGAAGAGCAGGATACGCGGCGCCGATTCCTTCGGAATGATTTGCGCCGAGGACGAGCTCGGCATCGGGACGGGGCACGACGGCATCATGGTGCTGCCCCAGGAGGCCGTACCGGGTACGCCGGCTGCCGCTTTCCTCGGACTGGAATCGGATACCGTCATCGAAATAGGGCTGACGCCTAACCGTGCCGATGCCATGTCGCATTACGGCGTGGCACGCGATGTGGCCGCCTGGCTTAAGACGCGCGGAAGGCGTGCGGTGCTGTCGCTGCCTGCGACGGATGCCTTCGACGACGGCGGACTGCCGGCTGCGGACATCGCGGTGGAGTGCCCGGAAGGGGCGCCGCGGTATGCGGGTGTGGTAATCGGCGGCGTCCGCATCGGGCCTTCGCCCGACTGGATGCAGGCATGCCTGCGGGCCATAGGCATCAATCCCAAAAACAACGTTGTGGATATTACCAATTTCGTGCTGCATGAGGTGGGGCAGCCGCTCCATGCGTTCGATGCCGACCGGATAGCCGGAGGCAGGGTGGTGGTGCGTACCTGTCCGGAAGGGACGAAGTTCGTGACGCTCGACGGCGTGGAGCGCACGCTTTCGGAGAGCGACCTGATGATATGCGATGCGGAAAAGCCCATGTGCCTCGCCGGTGTCATGGGGGGACGGGATTCCGGCGTATCGGACACCACGGTGAATGTCTTCCTCGAAAGCGCCTATTTCAATCCCGTTTGGATACGCAAGAGCGCACGCCGCCACGGAATCAATTCTGATGCGTCGTTCCGTTTCGAGCGGGGAATAGACCCCAATATCACGATTTACGCCCTGAAACGCGCCGCGCTGCTGATACAGGAACTGGCCGGGGGGCGCATCGTGTCCGGCGTCGCCGATTCGGTTTCCGTGCCTTCGATTACCGGGCCGTTCCGTTTCGACATCGCCTACGACCGAATCAATTCCCTTACAGGCAAGGAGATACCGCAGGATACGGTGAAACGGATACTCGCTGCGCTGGATGTGGCCGTGGAATCGGAACGGGACGGGGTGCTCTCCGTAGCCGTGCCGCCCTATCGGGTGGACGTGCGCCGTCCGGCCGACCTGGTGGAAGACATTCTGCGGATATACGGCTACAACAACATCGAGGTTCCGGAACGGGTACATTCGGCCATCGCACTGGAGAAACGGCCCGGCCGGGAACAGATAGCCGACCGTGCGGCCGAATACCTGACCGCGAACGGTTTCTCGGAGATTATGAGTAACTCGCTCACGCGGTCGGCCTATTACGAAGGGCTCGGCGCTTACCCGGCAGAACACTGCGTGAGGATACTCAATCCGCTGAGCGCCGACCTGAACGTCATGCGGCAAACGCTGTTGTTCAATGCCCTGGAAGCCGTCGCCCTCAATACGAACCACCGCAATCCGAACCTGAAGCTGTACGAGTTCGGGAATGTGTACAGGTACGACGCGGCCCGGCGTGCAGCAGGCGGTCTGGCGCCCTATTCGGAGAATTACCGGCTGGCCGTGACCATGACGGGGTTCGGCGGCGTCCCTTCTTGGAACGAGCGGGCGGAAGGGGTGACTTTCTTCAGTCTGCGCGGCGTGGCGGAGCATCTGCTCGCGCGCTTCGGCATGGACATTCACCGTCTCGATGCCGTTACTTCGCAGAGCGACCTTTACTCAGAAGGACTCTCCTTCCGGCAGGGCAGCCGGGAGCTCTTCTCACTGGGCGCCGTGTCGGGCAGGATACGGAAGATGTTCGACCTGAAGGCCGAGGTTTATTTTCTCGAAATGGATTTCGACCTGTTCGTGCGCAGTGTGCGCAAACATGCCGTACGGGTATCGGAACTGCCCCGTTTCCCGGAAGTTCGCCGCGACCTCGCCCTGCTGCTGGACAAGGATGTGACGTTCGACCGGCTCCGTGCCATCGCGTTCGCTACGGAACGGAAGCTGCTGCGCAGCGTGACGCTTTTCGATGTATATGAAGGGGACAAGCTCCCTGCCGGAAAGAAATCCTATGCGCTCGGATTCGTCCTCCAGGACAGCGAGCGTACCCTGACGGACCAGATTATCGACCGGGTGATGGGCAATTTGCTCGCCCAGTTCGAACGTCAGGCGGGTGCGTCCGTTCGGGCATAGGCGGCGGGTTCTGCGGGATTGTGCGCCGTGTTCCGGCAGAACGGTATGCGGCTTGCATCTTTACGGAGCGGTACCGCAGTGCGGAGGCAGAAAAAGTCGGCGGTGGAGCAACGGGTTGGAAAACGCAAAACCAATGAAGACGAACATGATAAGAAAACTGTTGATAACGGTATGTGCGGCCGTATTCGCCGCAGGTACCGTAGAGGCACAGGAGCGTGCCTTCCACTCGCGCGATGCGCAGCCGGACCTGTACGAACTCTATCCGAGATACTCTTTCCATGAGGTGTCGCTCAGTTACGGCATCCTGTCCATCAACGACATAACGAGTATTATGACCGACCTGTTCCCTTCGCTGGCAGGTACGCAAATTGCCGAACGCTGGGGAACGGGCTCCATCAATTTCGGTTATACCTACCGGCTTACTCCTGCATTGACGGTGGGCGGTATCTTCGGTTATTCCGGCAATATGAGCGACGTCGTGGACGAGGTGCAGGGGTTCGTATATAAGAATTTTTACAGCATCCTGCCGCAGGTCAAATTCGAGTGGTATCGGAGCGGTATCGTGACCCTCTATTCGCGGTTGGCGGCCGGCGTGTTGATTGCCAACATACAGGGGCAGCACGGTGCGGAGATAGACGACGAACTGACGGCGGCTGCGTTCACTTTTCAGGTTTCGCCCATCGGCATCGAACTGGGGCGTTCCGTGGCGGGATTCGCCGAAGCGGGTTTCGGTGCGACGGGCGTGTTCACATTGGGAGTCAGGGCGCGTTTCTGAGGTTCCGCCGGACTGTGCGGGATAAAGGTTCGGACGCCGGCGACATGCGTGTCACCGGCGTTTTTTATTGATAGTAGACGGCCCCGCTGCTGATGTGCGGCGGAAGTGCTGTGTATGCAGTCGTCGGTCGTGCGACGAGGCGCGTTTCACTGCCTTACGGTGATGCGCAGGTGCTGGAATATGACGCACCGGTCGCCGATTCGTTCTTGCGTTCCACCCTGAAGAAGGATACACGGTACGGAGTATTTTTAAGACCGTCATTTTTTATGTCGGTGCGCAGATTCGGCTTAAATGAAAAGTGTACGACGCTGAATTTTCATACAATATCGCAGTAAATCGGAAACTGATTTTCGTCATTTTTCATATTCATATAGTTAATACATTATGTCTATATGTTACAATTTACCTCGTTGACTATATTCGACACAATTGACAGCTGGCCAACAATCATCGTATTTGATAAATACAATACAACATAGTCATGCGGTTTATGTTATTGTGAACACTTAAAAAACGAGGGTGCATTAAAGGAAAAAGTATTTCCATTCGGTATTTTATAACGTAGCACGGAAAATAATTTATTTGTATAATAAATTGTGTCTTGTGTTGAAAAGTGTGCAATTAAAATATATTGCATAATATTTAGGTGTATTGAGCCTGTGTCTTTCCCTAA